>JAYTMT010000061.1:0-35827 GCA_043728315.1 Polaromonas sp.
ATCTCGCATAAACTGGCTGAGCCTAAACGACGGCGATGTCGGCAGTTAGCAGAGTTTGTGGGTGTTTAAGTTAGCGCTTATGCTCATGCGGGAGTACCCGAAATCGGTCGATCGGGAGTGCCAAAACGCTGCTCGGGCTATGCTCGCATTGAGGTTTTTAATACCAGAGGCACGTGACTCTTTGAGTGCTAAGCACTATATAAAGCGTAGCGCACTATGACCATATGACGCTGACATTGGCACTATTTTTCTTAAAAAGTACAAATCTGAACATGAAGCAGCGCTCAGCAAGTTGTGGGCGATCAGGATGCGCAGTTTCACGCCACCGCCAACCGCTTTTGACCCTGTAGCTGAGCAGTTTTCACCCGTTCCCCCCATTTGCCCCAAAAAAACCAGCTTCCCGCGAAGCGGGCCAGCGACCGTTTGCGCATTGGCACAGCGCTCGCTTGGCCGCAGCGTGACCAAGCCGGAATGGTGCACAACGCTCGCTAGCCGCAGCGTGGCCAAGCAGAACAAGAACACAGACCCAAACCAGCGCTCGCTTAGCCGCACAGAGACCAACTCAGAGCGTATCTGCCCCAAGCGTTGGCAAAGCGCTAGCCAGGCAGCACCGCCAGCCAGATTCCGTGAAAAAATGCACAAAATAAGCGTTTGACACCCAAACCCGTTACCATCAAGCCATGCAGGCTACCCAAGTAAAACCATCCACCAATTGGCTGCGCAAGTGCCTGGCATTTGCTCTGCTATTCATAGCGCAATACGTCCATCCCACGCTGACATTGGCACAAAATGTTACAAAACAACCAAGTTTTGCATTTTTCTACGGAAAAGACATCCCGTGGGAAAGCTTGGGCGCGTTTGACTATGCGGTGGTGGAGTCCGACCACATCAAGCCGCTGGTCATGGGGCCCGGCTGGGTGCATCGGCTCAACCCCAATACGCAGGTGGCGGCCTACATAGCCGTGGGCGAAGTGCACCCCACGCGGCGCTACTTCAAAGACATGCGGCCTGAATGGAAACTAGGCGAAAACAAAGACTGGGGCAGCATTGTGGTCGACCAAGCCGCCCCCGGCTGGCGTGCGTTTTATGTGGCCAATGTCATCAAACCGCTGTGGGATGCGGGCTACAAAGCCTTCTTTTTGGACACACTCGATTCGTTTTACCTCGTGGCCAAAACCCCCGAAGCCCAGGCCAAGCAAATCGCTGGCATGGCCCAGCTGGTCAAAGATATCAAAGCCGCCTACCCTGAGGCTAAGCTGATTTTTAACCGTGGCTTTGAAATCTTGCCTGCTGTACACAAGCAGGCCTTTGCCGTGGTGGCCGAGTCGCTTTTTCAGGGCTGGAATGCGGGCAAAAAAGCCTATGTGGAAGTGCCCCAAGCCGACCGCGACTGGATTTGGGCGCAGCTGAAAAAATGCAAAGAAGAGTACGGCCTGCCCGTGGTGAGCATTGACTATGTAGCCCCCAAAAACCGCAAGCTGGCGCGCGAAACCGCCAAGAAAATCCGCGCACTCGGCGTGATTCCGTGGGTGACCAACCCCGCTTTAGACATGATGGGCGTGGGCCAAGTAGAGGTGGTGCCGCGCCAAGTGCTGGCTATTCACGACGAGCCCGGGCATTTGGGCGATTTGACCGCGCATGAGATTCACCGCATTGCCACCGCACCGCTGAACTATTTGGGCATTGACGTGCGTTATGTGTACTACGGCTCTCCCGAGCTTGCGCAGCTGGTCAGCCAGCCCTTGGCAGGGCGGTATGCGGGGGTGTTGACGTGGTTCAACAGAGGCACTTTTCCTGAGACTGCGGGGCTCACAACACTCTTTAATGCGGCGCGCGAGCAAGAGGTGCCCTTGGTCATCGTGGGTGCTATGCCTGAGTCGCAAACCCTTGCCAGCTTGGGCATGGCCATTGGTGCTTCTGAGCGGGTGAATGAGCCTTTGAGCTTGCAAAAACTCTCGCCCCATGTGGGCTTTGAGATAGAGCCCAAACCAACCGTGAACTCACTCGTTCCGATCAGGCTAGAGCAGGGCACGCCGTGGCTGCGCGTGTCCTCGCGCACGGGGCTTTATTCCGATGTGATTGCCATGACCCCGTGGGGCGCTTACGCCGTAGACCGCTACTGGAAAGTGGAGCTCTCACAAAACAAAGGGGCACGCTGGGCCGTCAATCCTGTGGAGTTTTTTCGCACTGCATTGCGCTGGGACAGCCGCATTCCCATGCCCGATGTGACCACCGAAAACGGCAAACGCCTGCTCACTGTGCACATCGATGGCGACGGTTTTGCCAGCCGCGCCGAGATTCCCGGCACACCCATGGCTAGCGAGGTGATGCTGAGCGAGTTTGTGCAGCGCTACCCCCTGCCCACTACGGTGAGCATCATTGAAGGCGAGGTGGGCGCAGCGGGCCTGTATGCAGCCCTGAGCCCCGCGCTGCAAGCCACAGCGCGCAAGCTGTTTGCCCTGCCCCATGTGGAAATTGCCTCGCACAGCTTCAGCCACCCTTTTTATTGGTCAGATTCTGAGCTGGGCCTTCCCGCCAATGGCCGCGCCATGGGCCTCAAAATGCCCAATTACCAGTACAACGTGGAGCGCGAAGTCAAAGGCTCGGCCGATTACATCAATAACACGCTCGCCCCGCGCGGCAAAAAAACCAAAGTGATGCTCTGGAGCGGCAACACCCAACCGCTGGAAGCGCCCGTTCGCGAGGCCTACAAGCACGGGCTTTTGAACATGAACAGCGGCAACACATGGATCAGCAAGGCCGACCCATCGCTGACCTTGGTGGGCCCCATTGGCATGATGAAGGGCGATTATTTTCAGGTCTATGCCCCTAATCAAAATGAAAATGTGTACACCAATGACTGGACAGGCCCTTTTTATGGCTTTGAGCGGGTGATAGAAACCTTTGAAATGACCGATGCACCCCTGCGCATGAAGCCGGTGAATATTTATTACCACACCTACATTGCCAGCAAACGCGCCTCAATCAGCTCCCTGCACAAGGTCTACCAATGGGCCATGGCGCAAAACCTGCACCCGATCTACAGCAGCGAATACATCGAGCGCGCCATCGACTGGCGCCGCGCCACCGTGGCCATGGGCGAGGCAGGCCTAGAGCTGCGCGCCCACAGCGTTCGCCAATGGCGCAGCGACGACAGCGCCGCCGTGCCCGACATGGCCAGCACGCAAGGCATAGCTGGCTATGCAACACACCTGAAAACGCGTTACATTCACACTATGCAATCCATAGCGCACTATGACCATATGGCGCTGACATTGGGCTTAAATTCTGTAAAAATGCCGTATTTAGAGTCAGCCAATGCCCAGCTGCTCAAGTGGGAGCTGCGCACTGGCGCTGCCAGCAATACAGGCAGCAGCCTTAGTGCAAGCGGTAGCAGCAGTGGTGGTAGCGGTAGCAGCGGCAAACCAAGCAGCCTGCGCGCCAGTTTCAACAGCTACACGCCCCTGCGCGCACGCTTGTACGCACCGGGCTGCACGCTCGATGCCGCGCAAAGCAGCCCCGGCCTGCGCGCTGTGCGTGATGCCGCCCAGCCAGACTTCACCACCATAGAGGCAGCCAGTCTTGGCCAAACGCAGATCCTACTCCGTTGCACCGGGTGACAGCGCCCGCCAGAGCATCTTCACCCGCGCCGCCTTGGTGGGGGTGGTGGGGGTGGCGCTGGTCGGTTTGGTACTGGTGTTTCCCAAAGAAGACCTGCTCTCGCGTCTGAAAACCGACAACGAAAAAGGTGACCGCGAGCTCACCATCACCTACCTGCGCAACATCATCCGCACCGAGCAGCGCGACATCGGATTGCGCTTTTTGCTAGTAGACAAACTCATAGCCGCGCGAGAATTTGTGGAAGCGGCCAAGGTGCTCAATGAGGCCAAAGCACTGGCCACCAAAGAAGAAGACTTGGCCAAATGGAGCAAGCTGGACGCCGACTTGGCGTGGACGATTTTTCGCGTGGCGCGCGAGAAAGCGGCCAGCAATCCGCAGGCCGACAGCATGGCATTGGAAGCGCTGCGCATGGGCATAGAGCAGCGCCTGGGCCAAAATTTGGCCAAGGCCAACACCCCAGAGGGTGTTTGGGCGATTTTGATGCAGGCCAACGACATTGGTGCCAAAGCGCTGGTGCGCAGTGTCTTGCAGCGGGTAGGCCAAATACCTAAATCTACCTTTGCCGACCTTTTGCGCGCTGGCAAGGAGGCGCTGGCACTAGGCTACTTTGAGGACTCAGCCAAGCTGTATTTCGCCGCCAAAACCCGCACCACCGACCTCGAAGCGCGGCGCAACACCGTCATGCTGGGCGTGAAAGCTTTGCTGGCCTCTGGCGCACCCAAGGAGGCTTATGCCGCTGCGCTCAAAGAGCTGGACAAAGTGGACAGCGGCGACGCTTTCAACTGGACGCTGGTGGACTTGGCCTTGGCCAGCGGCGACCCCAAAGCCGCGCTGGGGCACCTACGCGCCGTGGTGCCCCCAAGCTGGGATGCCGCCACGCTGGCTAAAAAGCTCGACAACGCCCAGTTGCTCAAAGCGCTGGACGTGGCGCTCGCTGGCGGTGATTTACCCGAAGCTTTGCTGCTGGCTCAGGCCGGGCTGATTCAAAACCCCGGCCAAAGCGCCCTGCGCGAGAAGTTTGCGCAAATGGCCGAATGGGCCGGTAAGCCCCAAGAAGCCTTGCAGGCATGGCTGGCGCTGATGGGCCAAAACGCCAGTGACAAAGCCATTGCCAATGTGCTGCGCCTCTCGCCCATGTTGTTTGACGACGATGCTTTGATAGCCGCTTGGCTGGCCACCAATGGGCGGCGCGCGCTCAGTTTGGATGAGGTCAAGCGCATCATTGACATCTACGAACGGCTGGGTCAGCCACGCCAAGCGCTCCTGTTTTTAGAGCGCATAATGACCGATACACGCCGACATTTGGCAGAAAATACCCAAAATGCAGCGCAAAACTACCAATTGCGCGCCATGCAGGGCCAGCTTCTTGAGCGTAGCGGTGCCAGCGCGCTGGCGATTGCCGCGCTAGAGGCACTGCGCCAAAGCGCTGGCAAGCTCGAACGCCCAGAGGCCATGCGCTTGGCAGGCCTGCACCTTAAGGCTGGCCAGCAAGCCGCCGCCCTGCAAGCCTTGCTGGCCTACACGCCCGCCCGTGGCTTAAAAGGCCAAGCGTTTGACCAGATCTACTGGGATTTGCGTGCTGATTTGGCCTTTGAAACCGGCCGTGTGGACCTGTATGTGCCAGCGCTCTTGGCCATGTGGGAGGCCAGCACAGGCGTTTTGCTGCTCAAAAGCTACCAAGTCGAGCGTTTGGTTCGCCATTATGTGGACATTGAAGACTATGCGCAGGCCATTGTGCTGGCCAAGCAAATTTACCCGCGCTTGGCGCTTGGCACGGCCACAAGCGCTGGCTTGGCAGAGTCGGGTTTGCCAGCGGGGCTAGACGAAGTGGCCTTTGCGTGGCTGGATGCCCTGTCGCAAATACCCACAAAACTTGGTTTGTCCGAGCTGATGGCCGCGCTCACACCCGAGCACCGCATACGCCTGCTCAAAAACCCGGACGTGCTGGCTCGCCGCGCCAATATATATGCCGGATTCGGCGAAAAAACCTTAGCTGCCAATGACTACCGAAGCTCTTTGACCCTGCGCAACCACGCGCCTACGCGCCTGAGCTACTGGTGGTTGCTGATTGACATGGCCGATGCCAAAACCCTGCGCACCGAGTTGGCCGCTGGCGGCGCTGCAGCGCGCGCCGACCCCTTATTTTTAGAAGTGCAAGGCGCGGCGTGGCAAATTTTGGGCGACCCGCGCAAGGCGCTGCAGTTTTACCGTCGCCAAGCTGCAGGCAAGGCTGCTGACTACCTGTGGCTGGCCAATTACGCCGACGTGCTCGAATCAGCCGGGGACGCAGCACTGGCCCTGCGCGTGCGCCGCCATGCATTTGCCCTGCTGGGCAGCGCCTTGGCCAAGTTCGACAGCATCCGCAGCAAAGAAGCCGCCCAAGCCGTGCTGGTGCGCCTGCGTTTGTCAGAGAACTTTGCCTCGGGCGATGAAAAGCAGCGCTTGGCCAAGCTCCTAGGCCAAGTGCTCAGCGGCGAGAGCCTGCCGCCCGATTTGCGCAAGCAGGCCGACGATTTGATTGTCTCGTGGGCGCTGGGCGCAACATCGGGCTCGGGCACGGGCGGCGGCCGCGAGGAAACGGCGCGGCGCTGGCTCTGGCAAAAGCATGCTGCCAAAGTAGGCGGCACCGAATACGGCGAAATGGCGCTGGCGCTCTCTGAGGGCAATGTGCAGGCGCTGGACCGCCTGATGGAGAAAAGCGCCAAAAACTTCCAACAACTAGACCAGCTCAACGCCCTGCGCCAATTGGCCGAGAAACAGCCCGGCCGGCGCGCCCAAGCGGCCACACTTGCCACCGAGCTGGCCCAGCGCGACCCTGAAATGCAACGCAGCGACGAGCTGCAAGAAGCCCTAGAAAACGACCTGCTCAAGCTGGCCAGCCGCGCCAGCATCAGCCCGGTTTACCGCAAGCTCGATGGCCTCACGCAAGCGGGCGTGCAGCTGCAAGCCGACATCGCCATCACGCCGCGCCTGCGCCTGAGTGCCGAGCTCAAAAATATGGGGCAAACGGCCAACAACCCCGTCAGCCTAGCCGCAGTGCCCGCGCACGACAGCGAGCTGGCACTGGCAGCCAAGCTGCTGATTGACGGCGGTTCCATATCAGGCGCTGTGACCCAACGCAGCGGCTTTGCCCAAGTGGGCGGCGTGGCACTCAAGCTTGCCCGCAGCTTGGGTGCGCGTCTGGGTTTGGAGGCCAGCGTGGAAAAAAACCAACGCTCGGATGGCAGCACGCCACTGGCCGTGGCCGGCATGCAAGACAAAGCGGCGCTGAACTTAAGTTATGCCGTATCTAAAGACCTGACCATGGGCGCCGGAGTAGCGCACACCCGCTACCGAACACAAACAGGGGCGTATTTGGGCAAGTCCAGCAGCATCTCAGCCAATGCCAGTTACTTTTTGCGGCGCGACTACCCAGACTGGACGGCGCAAATTGGCTGGCGCAAAACGGCCGCGCAGGCCGATGGCAAGCCAGATGCCGCTATGGCAAGCTTAGTGCCAGGCAATACAATACCCAATGCTAGTTTTTTCGTAGCGCCAAGCTCCAGTGCGGTGGATATCAGCATTGGCTGGGGCATGTCGCAGGCCATCGACGCACCCGGTGTGTATTCTCGTGCGCTGCGGCCTTGGGCCCAGCTGGGCTTGGAGCGGCGCGAAACGGCGGGGCAAGGCGTGCAAACGTCGACTTTGCTGCGCCTAGGATTGCGCGGTAGCGTGGCCGGGCGCGACCAGTTGGCCGCAGGAATAGAGCTGCGGCCTACCCCCGGGGGTAGCACGGCCAAGGAAATGCGGCTACAGTATGAATGGATTGGAGATAAATAAATGAAGCAGACCAAACCCAGCATCGGCTTGAGGACGGTGGCAATTTGCATGGCGCTGTGTGCGGGCCTTTTGGGCGCATGCGCAGTGACGCAGGGCAACGAAAAATCGCTCAACCTGCGCCCCACCGACAGCATTGCCCTGCTGCCAATAGCCAACCACACCGACGTGCCCCAAGCAGGCCTGCGCGCCGAGGCCATTGCCGAGAGCAGCCTGCGCGCCAATGGCCTGCGCCAGTTGCAGATGTACCCCATAGCGCTGAACCCAGAAACCCTGTTTGAGCCCAGCGAGCGCAAGGCGCAGGCCGAGGCCGAAAAATGGGCCAAGGCACAAAACATCCGCTACGTGGTTTACGGCTCGGTGGACGAGTGGCGCTACAAAGTTGGCGTGGACGGCGAGCCCGCCGTGGGCTTGGTGTTTCAGGTGAAAGACCTGAGCACGGGAGCGGTGGTGTATTCGGCCAGTGGCGGCAAAAGCGGCTGGAGCCGCGAGGCATTGTCAGCCGTGGCACAAAAGCTCACGGTTCAATTGCTAAGCGGCGTGGCACTGGCGGTTGAAAAGCCCGTGGCCGCGTCGGCTCTAGCGGTCACAACTACGTCGACACCAGCGTCGATACCAGCACCGACCGCAGCACCGGCCGCTAACAATGCCCCGGCCAAGCCCTGAATCTGGGCCCTTTGCCAATACCTCAAGCGGCCTGACGGGCAGCGCTGCACGCGACCGTTTTGGCCCGCCCTCGCAAACGGGCAGTTTAGAGTCGGGTTTTGACAAAGAACCGGCCTTGCCCTCTGCATTCGATGGCAAAGCTGGTGCTTCAGCCTTTGGCAGCGAGAGCATGCTGGGCGCTTTGCGCGAGATGGATGCCACTGGTTTTTCTGCGGTTGAAATCTTGCGTTCGCGCAACCAGCGCGCCATGCCCGCAGGCTGGATGCGCCTGGCTTGGTACAAGCGGCCCTTCATCATTGCGTGGCTGTTTATCCGCGTCATGTGGGATTATGTGCGGCGCGCGGCTTGGGGCGCGCGCTGGGCCGTGCAGGCATGGATGCGCAAGCGCCCTGGTCTGCTCGGTCAAATTGCCGAAGTGCTGCTGTGGCCTGCTTTCTTTGTATACCTGTCTTGGGTGAGCAACACCGCCAACCCGTTTTATACCAACGAAGGTTTTCCGTGGCCGTGGCTTGGGGTGTGGCTGATCGCACTGCGCTACGGCGCACTGTCGGGTATTGCAGCGGTGCTGGAGCTCTTGTTGGCTTGGTATTTGATAGCGCCTGACCCCACATTTCCGCGCCTGTATTTTTTGGGCGGTGCCATCATGACCTTGATTGCCGGGGAGTTTGGCAGCCTGTGGGGCGCACGCTCAGCGCGCTTTAATGAAGCCACCGCTTACTTAGACGACAAAATTGAGCGGCTCACGCGCCGCCTGTATTTGCTTAAGCTCTCCCATGACGAGTTGGAGTACGAGCTGGTAGACCGCCCGGGCACCCTGCGCGATGCGCTATTGGAGCTGCGCGTGTTGCTAGAGCAGCAGTCCAACGCCATCACGGGCAAAAACCACCAGCTGCCGGGCGCACAGCCGATGCTGGATTTTTTGTCGCAATACTGCCAAATAGAAGCAGGTGCGCTGTATGCCTACATCGACGGCCCCAAGCCCAGCATCCGCCGCTTGGCCCATGTGGGCAGCAGCAACGAAGCCGATGTGAATGACCCCATGATCACCCGTGCGATTGAATCAGGCCAGTCTGTGCATTTGCAAGAAATGCTGATGGACAAAAGTCGCAAATCCGAGTTGATTTTGGCCGCTCCGCTGCGGGGCAAAGACGACCAAACCATAGGCGTATTGACCATCAACCGCATGCCATTCATGGCGCTGAACCCCGACAACTTGCGCAATATTTGGGTACTTCTGCAATCCTATGTGGAGTATCTGCGCCTGTCTAGCCTTGCATTTGAATACACGCTGCAATGGCCGGACTCCCCGCCTGAGCTGCGCCATGAGTTTGCGTGGTTGCATCGCCTGCAGCTGGATTTTGGCCTGCAAAGCTATTGCATGGTGTGGCGCTGTCGGCACGAGCACCAAGCCCTGGTTTTGCAGCATATCCGCCAGCAACACAGCAGCGGCGAGATGGTCTGGGAGTGGAAGCGTAGCGATGCACCAGCAGTTGTTAGCCTCTTGCCCTTCATGGGCTTGGCGCAGGTGCGCTTGCAGCAAAAACGCATTGAGAAATCCATCATCCGCCAATATGGCCAAGACATGGTGCTAAACCACGTGATCTCGGTAGAAGTGCCCTTGGCCAGAAGCAACGCATGGGCGCTGGTACGCCAGATGCTGGAGGGCAAGCTGTGATTGGTTTTTGGAAACACGCCAGTTTGGCCATCAGCACCGAGATTGCTTCTCTGTCCTTGTTGGATGGTTCGCATTCTTCAGAAAAACTCTTGGCCTATCTTTTGCTGCACTCGGTGGCTGCGGCCTTGGTCACTGCACTGGCTTGGATGCTCTTGCCTAGCCGCTTGCGCAAGCCGCGCTGGGCCGTACTCAGTTTGTTGTTTACTTTTGATTTTTTTATTCCCGGTTTGGGTGTGGTGGCCATGGTCGCGGTGATCCATATTGCGCTACGCTTTCCCAGCGTGGTGCAGCATGAGCGCTTTACCGAAGTACGAGAACCGGTTTTCATGTCCAGTGAAAAAGAAAAACGCGGACAGGCTGATATTCGGGCAGGCCACGCGCGGCGGATTTTGCGTGACCCTAAGCAGTCGGTCGACACCAAGTTGCGGGTGCTGATTGCGCTGCAAAATATGCGCCCTAAAGTGGCTATCCCGCTGTTGCAAGGCTTGCTGGCCGACCCCGCCGAAGACATCCGATTACTGGCCTACAGCATGATGGACGCATGGGAAAAAGACCTGACCCAGCGCATCCAAAAAGCACAGGCACAGCTAGAAGAGGCAGCCAAAAAAGTGGCCATGGTGGATGCCAACAGCGAACACAAGGCGGTCACCATCAATGCCCACCGCCGCATGGCTGAGCTGTATTGGGAGCAGGTGGACACGGGGCTGGCGCGCGGCGATTTGCGCATTTTTGCCTTGAACAAAGCCAAGAGTCACTGCGAAGCCGCCCTGCCGCTGGATGCGCACATGGGCGGCATGTGGTTGCTCTACAGCTTGGTTTTGATTGAGCTGAACATGGGCGAAGCGGCCAAACGCACGCTGCGCTTGGCGCGCAAAGCGGGGCTGCCCGACACGCAGGTGTTGCCGCATTTGGCACGGGTGGCTTTTGATGCGGGCGACTACGATGAAGTGGCGCAGTGGATGCGCCGCGCCGCGCGCGCAGGCCACCTGCCCCACCACCTGCGCCAAGTGGCCCGCTACTGGGCAGGCAAATCATTGGATGTGCAAATTTCATGAGTAGTGCTCCTACATCTAAGGCCAAACCAGACGGTGACGACCTCAAGCGCAAGGCCGAGAGCGCTGACGTAGCCCTGCTGCTAGAGGGTACATTCCCGTTTGTGGCGGGCGGTGTATCGAGCTGGGTCAACCAAATCATTTGCGGCTTTCCGCACTTGCGTTTTGCCATAGTTTTCTTGGGCTCGCGCCCGCAGGATTACGGCAAACCCAAATTCAAATTGCCCGACAACGTGGTGCATTTTGAGGCGCATTATTTGTATGGCACCGATGGCAAGCCGCCCGTCACGCCGCTCAAAGGCAACCAGGAGATGTTTGACACCAGCCAAACATTGCATGATTATTTTCGCGCACCAGTAGAAAACGCCGAGGCTGGCGGCAAAGCCTTGGCCACCATTGTGGGCGAGCTGCAAGGCAAGATGAACCGCAGCGAATTCCTCTACAGCGAGCGCAGCTGGAACTACATCACCCAGATGTACCAAGAGCGCTGCACCGATCCGAGTTTTGTGGATTATTTTTGGACCATCCGCACCATGCACAGCCCGATTTGGACGCTGTCAAAAATTGTGGAAAATTTAATCCCCTGCGGCTGCTACCACACGGTGTCTACTGGTTACGCAGGCTTTTTGGGCGCGCTGCTCAAGCGCCGATACCAAAAGCCGCTCATTTTATCGGAGCACGGCATCTACACCAAAGAGCGGCGCATTGACCTGTATGCCGCGCAGTGGATAGCCGACAACCGCAGCACCTTGCAGCGCGATGCCACCGAGGCGGGGTATTTTCGGCAGGCGTGGATTCGGTTTTTTGAGGCACTGGGCCGTATGTGCTACGACGCCAGTGACCAGATCATTGCCCTGTATGAGGCCAACCGCCTGCGCCAAGTGCAAGATGGGGCCAACGAAGCGCGCACCTTCAATATTCCCAATGGCATTGACGTGGTGCGCTTTGGTGAGCTGCGCGCCCTGCGGCCAGCGCTCACGCCCAAGGTGTGCTGCCTGATAGGCCGCGTGGTGCCCATCAAAGACATCAAAACCTATATTCGCGCCATGCGCATTGTGGCCACGCGCCTGCCCGAAGCCGAGGCGTGGATAGCAGGGCCCGAGGACGAAAGCCCAGCCTATGCCGATGAATGCCATGCCCTGACCAAAGGGCTGGGCCTTGAGAACAATGTGAAATTCTTAGGCTTTCAAAAACTTACCGAATTGTTGCCCAAAGTAGGTTTGGTGGTGTTGTCGTCGATCAGCGAGGCGCTGCCCTTGGTGCTGCTGGAGGGCTATGCAGCAGGCGTGCCGGGGGTGAGCACCGATGTGGGTTCGTGCAAGCAATTGATTTACGGTTTGACAGAGGACGACAAATTATTGGGCGCTAGCGGAGAGGTAGTAGGCATTGCCGACCCGCAGGCGCTGGCGATGAGCATCATCAGCTATTTTGAGGACGATGCCAAATGGCAGGCTGCATCGGTAGCCGGTGTCAAGCGCGTGAACCAGTATTACACGCACCCGCTCATGTTCAGCCGCTACGGCGAGGTCTACCGCCGCGCGCTGGCAGGCGAGCGCGCCGACGTGCCAGACTTCACACGTTGGGCAGATTTGTAAATGGCAGGGTTATAAATGGCAGAGTTATAAATGGCAGGCATAGGCTTTGAGCTGCGCAAGCTCTTAAAACGCGACAGCTACATTGGGTTGGTGCAGGCCTACGCCTTTGCGGGCATGATCAGCTCAGGGCCCTGGGTGCTGTCGATTGTGGGCTTGCTGGTAATTGGCCTTATTTCAATGAATGTGGCCGTGCCAGACATGTTTGTCACGCAGTTTTCAGTGAGCGTGACCTACCTCATCATGGTCTCACTGATTGGCACGGGCTTTATCCAGCTGGCATTCACGCGCTGGGTGAGTGACCGCTTATTTGAAAACAACACCGACGATATTTTGCCCAATTTTGCTGGCGTGATGCTGGTGACCAATGTGGTGGGCGGGGTGTTTTCTATCACCATGGCCTTTACTGCGTTTGGCAACGAGTCGGTGATGTACCGCGCGCTGATGTGCGCAGGCTTTGTCACCATGAGCTTGGTGTGGGTGACCACTATTTTCATGAGTGGCCTGAAGTTTTATAAAACCATTGTCGGGCTGTTTGCCTTTGGCTATGCGTCCAGCGTGGCGCTGGCATTTATGCTGCGCCCTTGGGGCTTAGAGGGTTTGTTGGCGGGCTATATCGGCGGGCAGTTTTTCATGCTGGTAGGTATGCTGTTCATCGTGATACGCAGTTTTCCCATCAAACGCATGATTGGCTTTGAGTGCTTCAAGCGCGGCGCCATGTTTCCTTCATTGATTTGGGTAGGTGCGCTGTTTAATTTTGGCATTTGGGCGGACAAAATCATTTTTTGGATTTACCCCGACACCAGCATCAGTGTGATTGGGCCGCTGCGCGCCAGTGTGATTTATGACTTGCCCGTGTTCTTGGCGTATTTGTCCATTATTCCCGGCATGGCGGTGTTTTTGGTGCGCTTTGAAACCGACTTTGTCGAGTGGTATGACAAGTTTTATGGCGCGGTGCGAAAAGGCGGCAGCCTAGAAGAAATAGCCCAAATGCGCGACGGCATGGTCGATGCCATTCGCCAAGGCTTTTTTGAAATCATCAAGGTGCAAACTTTTTCGGTTTTGGTGATGGTGGTGTTTGCGCCCACCATTTTTGAAAAGCTGCAAATCAGCCAACTGTACTTGCCCTTGTTTTATGTCGATGCGGTGGCTGCCAGTCTGCAGGTGGCGCTTTTGGCCATGATGAATGTGTTTTTTTACCTTGATAAAAGGCTGATCGTGCTGATCGTGGTCAGCACACTGTCGGTGCTCAACATTGCTTTTACCATTGTCACTTTGTACCTTGGCCCGGTGTTTTATGGCTATGGATTTGCATTGGCCTTGCTCGTTACATTGGTTCTTTCGCTCTTTATGTTAGAGCGCAAACTCGCGCGGCTGGAGTACGAAACTTTTATGCTGCAGTAGCCTGTTTGGTGAGCCACCCGCGCCAAAGCAAGCCAAGTGCCAATGCCCACAGACCAAGCGCCCACCATGCGCCCGTAGAGCCGCCGCCAGAGCTGGTGGGGTTGCTGCCCGAAGCGCCTGCGTTGCTTGTGCCAGATGGCACACCAGCGTTGGCAGGCGCACTTACAGGCTGCGCCACCGTGATGCTCACCGTGTCTTCGCCAACAACCGCTGCGCTGTCAGTCACCCGCAGACGCAAATTGACCACACCTACTTGGGGGAGTGACAAAATTGTTCTGGAGGCGCTTGGGTTTTGCACGCTTGCGCCAAAGCTTGCACCCACAAAATCCCAAGCGTATGCAATAAGTGAGGCCGTTCCTGATGCACTGCTGCGGGTGGCATCAAGGGTCAGGCTCGCCCCAACCACCACATTGGTGCTCAGTTTGCTGATGCTGGCGCTTGGTAATAATTGGCCAATCACCGCAGCGGGCAAGGAGGCAATTTGCAGCGCACTGTCTGCATCCAAAAGACCGGCACCGCACAGCGCCGTGCTGCAATTGCAGGCACTGGAGACTGCGCTGGCGCAGCTGGGTAAGGAGGCATTGAAAATATGTGGCCGCGCACTGGCTTTGAGCCGCGTCACCAGCAAATCAGGTGTCAGTGCTGGGTTGACTGCCAGCATCAAAGACGCCACGCCGGCTGCCAAAGGAGCAGAGAAGCTGGTGCCTAGCTTTGTGCCATAGCTGTCAACGGTGGGAGAGGTAGTTCCTGTATTCAGAGTTGAATACAAAGCGGCCCCTTGGTTGCCACCTGGGGCCATGAGCCCCATGTTTGCGCCCACATAAGAGTAGCTCGTTTTTGCGCCATTTTGCTGCACAGCGCCAACCGCCAATACGCGCTGGCAGTCAGCTGGGCGTTTGAGCTGCATGGTGTCGCCAACGCCAAAAGTGTTGCCAGCTGCCACCACCACCAGCGCGCCTGCATTGGTCACCTCGTCAACCACGTCTTGGTAAACCGCCGAGCAGGGCTGGCTGCCGCCAAAGCTTAAATTGATGATGCGCGCAGGGTTAGGATTGTTGGGCACGCCTGCCACAGACAAGCCAGCGGCCCAGCGCATGGCATCCAAAATGTCGCTCAGCAGCGCGCCGCACTTGCCAGACACGCGAACAGGCAAAATTTTGGCATTCCAGTTCACTCCGGCAATGCCAGCGTTGTTGTTCGTGGCCGCTGCAATTTGCCCGGCTATGAACGTTCCATGCCAAGAGCTGGCAGCAACATCACAGCTAGAAAATAATGCACTGCGCTGGTCGGCCAAGCTGACCCAGTCGCCCGGATCGGTGGGATCGCTGTCGCGGCCATTGCCATCGTTGGCATAATCCACCTCGCCTACAAAATCATAGCCCGGCAGCAGCTTGCCAATAAGGTCAGGGTGGTTTGGGCGAATCCCAGTGTCTAGCACGGCCACCACCACGGCGGTGCCTGTGCTGCGGCTCCAAGCCTGTGGCATGTTAAGGCCGCTGGCGTAGCTGCTGGGCGTGCCTAAATGTGTTTGCAACGCAAAATTGGTGTCGTTGGGTGTGGTGGCTTGGATGCGCTGGCGCTCATCGGCCTCCACATGCAGCACCTCGGGGTGCAGGCGCAGGCGGCGGATGCTGGCCTCTAGCGCTGCACCTTGCTGGGCACTGGGCAGGCTGAGCAAATGGTGGCCAGCACCCACATGGGCGTGCTGGCGCAGTGGCACACCCGCATCTGCTGCAACCGAGCGGGCGCGCTCTCGCTCCTGCTTGGCGCGCGCGGTGTGCGCAGCCTGAGGGGTTTCAAATGCACTGGCATCGCGTGTTGCGCCGGGCTTGAGTTTGACAATCAAGCCCGAAACTGGCTGCGCCCATCCTGTGCTGCAAATGCCCAATGCGCATGCCATGCCAACCAACAAGCCTGCGAGTGTGCGCCATGCTGCTGGGGTAAAAAGAGACATTGAAAATAGATGCATATGCCTTTGTACCACGTAAGCCCATGAAAAAAGCGCCAGTGCAATCTGCACAAGGCGCTTTGAGGCTTATGCGTTGGTAAAGTTCACTTGCCTACTACGCGCACCATTTCCAGCGTTTTGTTGGAGTAGCCCCACTCGTTGTCGTACCAGCTCACCACTTTCACAAAGGTGCTGTCCAGCGCAATGCCTGCATCGGCATCAAATACGCTGGTGCAGCTCTCGCCACGGAAATCACTGGCCACCACTTTGTCTTCGGTGTAGCCCAGCACGCCCTTCATAGCGCCCAAGCTTTGCGCTTTCATTTCTGCACAAATCTCGGCATAGCTGGCTTCTTTGATGAGTTCCACCGTCAGGTCAATCACCGACACATCGCTGGTGGGCACGCGAAAGCTCATGCCTGTGAGTTTTTTATTAAGCTCAGGAATCACCACGCCCACAGCCTTGGCAGCGCCTGTGCTCGACGGAATGATGTTTTCCAAAATACCGCGTCCGCCGCGCCAGTCTTTATTAGACGGGCCATCCACGGTTTTTTGCGTGGCGGTGGCTGCGTGCACCGTGGTCATCAGGCCGCGCTTGATGCCCCATTTGTCATTGAGCACTTTGGCTACTGGCGCTAAGCAGTTGGTGGTGCAACTGGCATTGCTGATGATGGCTTGGCCCGCATAGGTTTTGTCGTTCACGCCATACACAAACATCGGGGTGTCGTCTTTGGATGGAGCCGACATCACCACCTTTTGCGCGCCCGCATCAAGGTGTTTTTGTGCGGTCACTTTGTCTAGGAATAAGCCCGTAGACTCAATCACCACAGTAGCGCCCACTTCGTTCCACTTGAGCGCGGCAGGGTCACGCTCTTGGGTGAGGCGAATGCGCTTGCCGTTGACTACCAAGGTATTGCCGTCAACCGCCACATCGCCTTTGAAGCGGCCATGCACGCTGTCATATTTGAGCATATATGCTAAATAATCGGGTTCGAGCAAATCGTTGATGCCTACGATTTCAATGTCGTTGAAGTTCGCTACCGCAGCGCGAAATACCATGCGGCCGATGCGGCCAAAACCGTTGATACCAACTTTGATAGTCATGAAATTTTCCTAGAGAGTTTTGAAATTACTACGGGATTACTTGCGCAAGACTTTTTGCACGGTGGCAGCCACGTTCTCGGGCGTGAAGCCAAAATGCTTGAACAACACAGGCGCAGGCGCGGATTCGCCGTAGGTGTCGATGCCCACCACTGCTGCGCAGCCGTATTTCCACCAGCCATCGGTGCTGCCCATTTCCACTGCCACGCGCGGCAGTTTTTCGGGCAATACGCTGGTTTTGTATTTGCTGCTTTGTTTGTCAAAGGTGGTGGTGCTGGGCATAGACACCACGCGCACGGGGATTTTTTTAGCCGCCAAGAGCTTTTGGGTGGCGATGGCCAGTTGCACTTCTGAGCCCGTGGCAATGATCACGGCTTTGGCTTTTTTCTTTAGCCCCACATCCGATGGCTCAGACAGCACATAAGCGCCCTTGCTGATGCTCTCTAGGCCTGAGGCTTTGGGTGCAGCTTTGGAGCCGGGTTTAGCTAAATACGGTAGGTTTTGGCGTGACAAGAGCAGGGCTGTAGGTTTGGCTTTGTTTTGCAATGCCACTGCCCATGCCACCGCAGTTTCGGCGGTGTCGGCGGGTCGCCACACATCAAGATTGGGGATTAAACGCAAGGAGGCTGCGTGTTCAATCGACTGGTGGGTGGGGCCGTCTTCGCCCAAGCCAATGCTGTCGTGGGTGAAGACATGCACCACGCGCTTCTTCATGAGCGCGGCCATGCGAATCGCGTTGCGGCTGTAGTCGCTGAACGTGAGGAAAGTGCCGCCGTAGGGGATAAAACCGCCGTGCAAGGTGATGCCATTCATGATGGCTGCCATGCCGAATTCGCGCACGCCGTAGTTGATGTGGCGGCCTAGCTTGCCGTCGGCATCGCGCTTGATGTCGCCCGCCAAGTCCATGCGCAGGGCGGGGGTGGATTTGGTGTTGGTGAGGTTAGAACCCGTGAGGTCTGCGCTGCCGCCCAGCATTTCGGGCAGGGCAGCGGTGAATGCTTCTAGCGCAATTTGTGAGGCTTTGCGGCTGGCCACGGTTTCGGCCTTGGTGTGGGCGCTCACCACTGCATCGAATGCAGTTTGCGCAAAGTTGGCTGGTAAGTCGCCCGCCATGCGACGCAAAAACTCGTTGGCCAGCTCGGGGTAGGCTTGGCGGTAACCGGCAAAGCGGGTGTCCCAGCCCAGCTCGGCCTGCGTGCCTTTGGCCAAACCGTTCCAGTCGGCATAGACCGCTTGCGGGATGTCAAAGGGCGCGTGGCTCCAGCCCAGCGCGGTGCGCGTGAGGGCAATTTCGTCTGCGCCTAGTGGTTCGCCGTGCGCCTTAGCCGTATTCGCGCGGTTGGGGCTGCCTTTGCCGATGTGGGTTTTGCAGATGATCAATGTTGGCCTGTCGGCACTGTTTTTAGCATCGGCAATGGCGCGGCTCACCGCGTCCACGTTGTGGCCATCCACTTTGTCAATCACGTTCCAACCGTAGGCTTTGAAGCGCTGGGCCGTGTTGTCGATGAACCAAGGAGCTACTTGGCCGTCGATGCTGATGCCGTTGTCGTCGTACAGGGCAATGAGTTTGCTCAGCTTCCACGCGCCAGCGAGCGCGCAGGCTTCGTGGCTGATGCCCTCCATCAGGCAGCCATCGCCCAAGAAGGTGTAGGTGTGGTGGTTGACGATGCTGTGGCCATCACGGTTAAATTCAGCTGCAAGCATTTTCTCTGCCAGCGCCATGCCCACTGCATTGGTAATGCCTTGGCCCAGCGGGCCGGTGGTGGTTTCTATGCCGGGGGTCACGTCAACTTCGGGGTGGCCTGCGGTTTTGCTGTGGAACTGGCGGAAGTTCTTAAGTTCGCCTATGGGTAGGTCGTAACCCGTGAGGTGGAGCAATGCGTAAATCAGCATTGAGCCGTGGCCGTTGCTCAAAACAAAGCGGTCGCGGTCAGCCCAATGCGGGTTGGCGGGGTTGTGTTTCAGGTGCTGACCCCACAGGGCAACCGCCATATCGGCCATGCCCATGGGCGCGCCGGGGTGGCCAGAATTGGCCGCTTGCACAGCGTCCATTGCCAGCGCGCGAATCGCGTTGGCCATATTTTGGGTGTTTTGGGTCATGGGATGAAAAATCAGGTGAAAGGGAAGAGGACATCCCGAAACTCGGGAAAACCCCTTATTTTAGCCAACCTGCGCGGCAGGCGGCTACACTGCTTCTCATGGTGCGCCACTGTTTGGGTGGTACGTGCCCCAAACAACACGAACAACCCACCTACCTATCCTATGCAACGCTGTTTGTCGCAACTCCCGCCAAAGCCATGACCGAACCCGTCACCACCCCGCCCGCCCAAGCCATCTTGCTAGCCGCAGGCCGTGGCGAGCGCATGCGCCCGCTTACCGACCACACCCCCAAACCATTGCTAGAAGTGCGCGGCAAGCCGCTGATGCAGTGGCATATGGAGGCATTACTTGCCCAGGGCATTGACCACATCGTCATTAACACTGCATGGCTTGAAAACCGCATCACAGCGCATTTTTCAAGGTTTTTCAGACCAATGTCACCGTCAAATGGTCATAGTCCGCTATTAAATACAGAGCGTATTACTACTGAGCAGCGCATCACCTATTCCACCGAAGGCCACGACTTTGCGCTCAAAAACGGCGACACAGGCGCGCTAGAAACCGCTGGCGGCATCGTGCGCGCCCTGCCCGCCTTGGCCGACACCTTTTGGGTATTGGCGGGCGACGTGTTTGCCCCGCAATTTAGCTTCAGCCGCGCCGCGTATGCGGCCTTTGCCCAGTCCAAGCTGCTCGCCCACATTTGGCTAGTGCCCAACCCCGCGCACAACCCGCATGGCGATTTTGGCCTGTCGGCAGGCGGCTTGGCGCTGAATTTGCCTAAAGACTCGCCGCAAGATAAATTCACTTACAGCACCATCGGTCTGTACAAAAAAGCTTTTTTCGCAGAGCCGCGCTGCCAAATCCCGGCAGGCAACCCACGCGGCATCAAAGCCCCGCTAGCCCCCCTGCTGCGCACAGCCATGGACGCAGGCCAAGTGAGCGCCGAAATCTGGCACGGCGACTGGACGGATGTGGGCACGCCCGAGCGGCTGGCGCAGCTCAATGCGGCCTAAGCACCCAATGTAAAACTCGTTGAAAATACAGCTATGAACACCACTCCCTCTGCATCCTCCTCCCCCTACGCCGCTCGCCGTGCCCGCGTGGCCGCCCAATTAGGCGCTGACAAGGGCTACCCGTCTGTGGCCATCATCCCCACCGCCCCCGAGCGCCAGCGCAACCGCGACAGCGATTATTTGTACCGCCACGACAGCTATTTTTATTACCTCACCGGCTTTACTGAGCCCAACGCCACGCTGGTGATCCAGTCGGACGGCACATGCACATTGTTTTGCCAGCCTAAAGACACCGAGCGTGAAATTTGGGATGGTTACCGCATGGGACCCGATGCCGCGTCAGAAAAGCTAGGCATCAATGCTGCGCATTCAATAGCAGACATTGACCGTATGATGCCGACATTGCTCGAAAACCAGCACACTGTGTGGTTTCCATTCGCCATCCACAAAGGTCTAGAAAGCACGGTAGACGGCTGGCTGCACAAGGTGCGCGCCCGCGTGCGCTACGGCGCGCTGTGCCCCGAGCAGCAGCGCGATTTGTGCAGCATTCTCGACGAAATGCGCCTGATCAAGGACGCTGGCGAGATCGCTACCATGCGCCGCGCCGCGCAAATCAGCGCAGGCGCCCACATCCGCGCCATGCAGCTCTCGGCCCGCATGCTGCGGGAGGGCAAAGACGTGCGCGAATACCACCTGGATGCCGAATTACTCCACGAATTCCGCCTGCACGGCTCGCAATACCCCGCCTACGGATCCATTGTGGCGGCGGGTGCCAACGCCTGCGTGCTGCACTACCGCGCCGACGCAGCGCCCGTGCGCAACGGCGACTTGGTGCTGATCGACGCAGGCTGCGAGCTCGACGGCTACGCCAGCGACATCACCCGCACCTTCCCCGCCAACGGCAAGTTCACAGGACCTCAACGCGAACTCTACGAACTGGTGCTAGCCAGCCAAGAAGCCGCCATAGCAGCCACCAAACCCGGCATGCGCTTTGTCGACCCCCACGAAGCCGCAGTGAAAGTGCTGGCCCAAGGCATGCTCGATGTAGGCCTATTGAACAAAAACCAACACGGCAGCGCACAAGACGTGATCGACAGCCGCGCCTACATGCAGTTTTATATGCACCGCACCGGCCACTGGCTGGGCATGGACGTGCACGACTGTGGGGGCTACAACGAGTTGTCGGAGCTAAGCCAAGTGACAGAACGCAAAGACCCCCTAAGCAACGAAACCATCAAAAACCGCCCCAGCCGCATCCTGCGCGAGGGCATGGTGCTCACCATTGAGCCCGGCATTTACGTGCGCCCCGCAGCAGGCGTGCCCGAGAAGTTTCACAACATTGGCATTCGGATCGAGGACGATGCGGTGGTCAACGCGGGGGGATGTGAGTTGGTGTCGCGGGGGGTGCCTGTGGGGGTGGCTGCGATAGAAGAGTTGATGGCTTAATTCGAGACTTACAAAACTAACACCCCATAGAAAATTATTAAAGCAGCTCAATGTACAGGAAATTGCTTATGCTTTAACTTAACTAGCGCAGCTTTGGCTTTTGAATACTCTAGCGCCATTATTTCTAGCAATTGATCATTAATTGCCAACGACTCTGTGTGCTCATCTTCAAAATGAGTGCCAGAAATAGCCCTTTTAAAGTTTATGAGCGTGCCTCTACAGCGACGTAGCTCATCTTTATTACTACTCAAATCAGACAAAAATGCTGTGCGCATTGATAGGTCTTGAAGAGCCGTTTTCATACTCACTTCAGTATTCTCATTTCGAATGTTTACGTGGTATTCCCGCGCCTGACTCAATAACTTACTCAGATCCTCGCACAGTCCGTCAGTGGTCTTGACAAGCATTTCTAAACGTAACTTGTCTTTGTCACGCCTACTGGAGAGTTTATGAACTGCAAACCATCCGACCCCAACTATAACGGCCTGTAGCAGGAACTTTAATATCTCGGCATTAACTGATGTGTCGCCACTCATATTCAGTTTAACTTTTGCGCTGCTTCTTCGATATAGCTATTGACTTCATCAATTAGGGATTGATCTTCGGTCTTAATAATTAAGCTATTTCGCAATACTGCAGGTTGTAGCCGAAGTGAGCGGATCAATCCACCGAATGCCTCTTCGAGAAATGATGAGCCATACCCTATCGTTCCGTCCAACTCAACACTAACTTTCTCACCCCCTTTGATGGGCGGTTCAAGATATAACTCGCGAAATGCCTCCCCACTGGTTTTTCCATTTCTACGAAATCGACCAGAAGGAAATCTAGTGAAATCTTTGGCCACACTTATCGTGATCATAATTTGACTCCTAGCTGTTTAGAGGAAGTTTCCACCATACTATGGTGCCGCCAATATTAATTCCAAGCTCTCCAGGCTCACGATTAATTTCTTTTTGATTCTTATATTCATATTTCATCCAACCAGTGTTGCTAAGTACCACTACTTCACCCTCCCCGTGCTTTTCTAATAATGACAGCACGTCGCGTGACCCCTTACCCCTGTTACCACTATGAGTCCCCGATCGGCCATATTGCATTGCTGTATCAATCGCTAGTGCATCACGATTGTTACCAACAAAGGCGGAGGCGCATATTGCTATAAATTTCTCAGGAATCGTCTCATCAATAGTTTCTCTATATCCACAACCTAAATCACATACCGCAACTGTAAATATGCCATCTTTTATTTGAAAGAACATCCACCACTTTGTTTCGTCTAAACCCGAAAAACCATCTGATCTTGGTTTTTTGTATGCATGATCAATAGAGTTTGCAACAGCCTCATTTATGCTTCTCCATAGTTCTCTCACTTCTACTTGCTTAGTATGTTCCTTATTTACTCTTTCTGCTATTAACTCAACTAGTGCCCCGTAAACATCGCCAGTTTGTGTGTTTCCTTTCGTTACTTGCCAATACACAACATCTTCACGCTGAGGGGTTATTTCACAATTATCCCCCGTCAGCTTATGAATACCAATCTGTTTAAGCACCTCTCTGGCCTTTCGGCTATGAGGGTCTAAGATTGTTATCGGCTTAGCTATTTGTGCTAACGAAATAATCCGATTTAGCTCTGAAAAGAGCAATATTGTGCCTGGCACATAAAAATTCTCAGTTTTCTTGAAATCTAATTTTGTTGGCTTCTTGTCTATCAATACACGCCTTGCTACAGCTCGGAGGAACTTTACGACTTGCTGCCCTGCTCCGAGAATTAGATTGAAAGAAACAGGGGCTTTTATTAACTCATCTGGGTTTACATACTTATTTTCGACGCGAACTTGACACTTGTTTTTTCTTCTGTGTCTCTCAAATGACCGATATCGAGCAAGCCTCTTTTGTCTCAGCTTTAAATATTGGGTTGGACGCTTCATTTGAGAATAGTAGCTGATATTTTCAGATACTGCGTTTTTTACTTTTCACCTGCTCCACCAAATCCGCTCGCTCACGCACCAACTCCCGTCGCAACTCATCCTCTGTCGGCAACACCAGCCTGTATCGGCTGGCAAACAATTGCTCACTGTCGTTGAGCACTGAATAGCGCACCACGGATTGGTCTTTGTACTCGCACAGCAAAATGCCTACCGTGGGGTTGTCGTCTTTGCCTCGGCGCAGGTCGTCGTACATGCGCACATACATGTCCATTTGGCCGATGTCTTGGTGGCTGAGTTTGCTGGTTTTCAGGTCTATCAGCACAAAACATTTGAGCAGGTAGTTGTAAAAAACCAGGTCAATATAAAAGTCTTGCGTTTCGGTGCTGATGCGCTGCTGGCGGGCTACAAATGCAAAGCCTTTGCCCAGCTCTAGCAAAAAGGCTTGTAGCTTGTCCATCAGACCTTGCTCTAGGTTGCTCTCTAGCAAGCGGCCCGTGCCGGGCAGGCCCAGAAACTCTAGCAACACAGGGTCGCGCACAAAGTCGCGCGGTGAAGCGGGCATGGCAGCTATGTTGGCGCTTGCCTCGTTTGACACGGCCGCTTTGTCTTGGCTGGCTAGCAAGCGTTCGTAATACAAGGTGCCGATTTGACGCTCTAGTGCGCGGGAGCTCCAGTTTTGCGCGATGGATTCGGTGACATACCAGTTACGGGCTGCTTCGCTGCCCAAGCGCAGCAGCGTGCGGTAGTGCGTCCAACTCAATTCGCGACGCACTGCGTCGCGAATTGGAAAAAGCTCATAAAAACTGCGCATATGCCTCAAATTAGTAGCATCAAAACCTTTTCCAAACTCTTGGGTAAGGCTTTCTGCCAATTGGGACAATAGTCGTTTGCCATAAACTGCGCGGCTCTGGCCTAACTGCTCAAACTCCACAATATGCCTGCCAATCTCCCAGCAGGTCTGCACTTGTATTGCATCCACGGTGCGCAGTGCTTTGCTCCGCGCCTGTGTAATCAGGCCGCGCAACTCACCCAGCAGCCCACCTAAAGACGTGTTATTTCCATCGCTCAATTGGGTCATATTGGTTGCTCTAGACGGACAAAACCTCAACAAACGGATTCACAATCCGCACCCCATCCACCACCTCCCCCGCGTTCATGTCTTCGCTGTACAGCACGGCGCAGCCAGCCACTTGGGCGCTGGCGCGCACTATGGCGTCGTAAAACCCGATGCTGCGGGTTTGCTCCACATCTAGCCCTGCGCGGATGATGGCGGGGGTGACTTGAACGATTTCAAATTGTTCGTACATGGCCAACTGTGCGCGTATGTGGGCAGGGGAAAGCCTGAGTTTTTTCAGGCATACATTGCAATACTCTTGGAGCACCTGCGTGGACAGCACGCCGCTGGCAGATATCCTGAGCTGCTTGAGCAAGGCCAGCGCGGCCTGTTGTTTGGCCAAATCGTCGTTGGCCTCGGCATAAATCAAAATATTGGTATCAATGAAGCAGCGTGTGACCATGGCGCGCTATCTCTCGTTGGCTTCGTCGCGGTTGAATTTCCAGCCGTTGAGCTTGGCACCCGAGTTGAGGCAGCGCTGCTCAAAAGCATCCCACTCCTGCTGGCGGCGCGCGCTGCCCGCCAGCTGCTCCAAATAGTCGCGCACGGCTTGGTTGAGGCTTTTGCCCATTTTTTGGGCGGCCTCGCGGGCGCGCTGGGCTATTTGTTCGTCTACGGACAGGGTGATGTTCATGGTGTGCAGTCAAAACCAATTTGCACATATTATGTGCGCACCTGCTATTTTTGGCAATGCCTAGTCTGAGTGACCATATTTACCACCCAGCATGTCAAATCCAATGCAGCCTGATGGCTTACCATCAGTTTGCGCTGATCCCAAAACGCAAGGCCATCCATTGTCTTACACCCTCCAAAGCCTCAACACCGCCCGCGCCCAGCCCCTGC
Organism: Polaromonas sp.; assembly: GCA_043728315.1. GTDB lineage: Bacteria > Pseudomonadota > Gammaproteobacteria > Burkholderiales > Burkholderiaceae_C > JAAFIP01. Next base: position 25,319 of record JAYTMT010000061.1, read on the forward strand.
AAGCTGCTGGCAGGCGTTTTTTGTCGGGCATTGGCAAGCGCGCGGTGCAGGGCGCGGTGGCCGTGGGCGCGCTGGGGCTGGCCGGGGACGAGCAGGTGGAGCTTGCCATTCACGGCGGGCCGGACAAGGCGCTGTATGCGTATCCGGCGGAGCATTATGGGTTTTGGCAGGATTTGCGGCGCGCGCATGGGGTGAGTTTGTTTGACGAGGCGCTGCCAGCGGGTTTTATGGGGGAAAACTTGACGGTTTCGGGGCTTTTGGAGGCCGATGTGTGGATTGGTGACCAACTGGAGTTTGCCAACTGCACCCTGCGGGTCACAGCGCCGCGCGAACCTTGTTTTAAGTTTTGCGCGGTGATGGGCTTTGCGCAGGCCGCGCGTGAGATGGTCATGTCTAGGCGCTGCGGCTGGTATTTGGCCGTGGAGCGTGCGGGCACGCTGGCTGCGGGCGAGGCTTTCACGCTCACCGCAGGTGCGCGGCGCTTGAGCGTGGCCGATGCCATCTTTGGCAAGCGCTTTAAGCACCTGCGCTAGTACAATGCATGGCTGGCAGCAAGTTCTAAGCTTTTTTAGCCCAATGTCAGCGTCATATGGTCATACCGTGCTATGAATACAGTAGAAGTTATTGGCTACATTGCAGCCGCCCTTACCACCGCCAGCTTTGTGCCGCAAGCTTGGAAAACCTTCCGCACCAAAGACGTGAGCGGCATATCGCTGGGCATGTACAGCATGTTTACCGTGGGCATCACGCTGTGGCTGGTATACGGCCTGATGCTGCGCGCTTGGCCCATTGTGATCGCCAATGTGGTCACCATATCGTTGGCCTGCACCATATTGGCCATGAAGATTCGCTACCGCAAGGTGGTTTAGCGCAGTAGCGCCCATAGGCGCAACATTTTGCGTCGTTTAAACCCCACATTTGTGAAACAAGTGTGACAAACTCAGTATTTACCCCCTGATCAGTAGGGGCATTGGGTTTTATCATGAACTCTGAAATAGAACGACCGTTCTTTTTTAAGAATTGCAACGCTTAACCCCTCATTATTTGGAGATCACGATGAAAACTTGGAAGTACGCGCTCAGCGCTTTGGCCACTGCGGCCCTTTTGGCAGGCTGCGGCGGCGGCGGCGGCGCTACCAGTAGCAACAGCATAGGCTTCACCTCGATTGTGAGTTTTGGCGACAGCTTGAGCGATGCGGGCACATATGCAGTAGGTTCAGCGGCTGCACTCAAAGGCGGGCGCTACACCATCAATTCAGGTGATTTGGCCAAACCAAGTAAGATTTGGCTAGACCATATTGCTGCGCAATACAGCCTTCCAGCACCCTGCGCGGCCGAAACGGGTCTCAACAGCCGCGCGCCATTTGGCGCTCCAGTTGCGTCAGTGAAAGCCGCAACATGCCGTGACTACGCAATGGGCGGCTCACGTGTGACGCAGGCAGTAGGTCCAGCGCACACAGTGTTGCCAGATGCAGCAGGCGGTGCAATCGGTCAATTCGATACGCCAATCGTTACCCAAATCGCCAATCACCTAGGCGTTGTTGGCAGCTTCAGCGGTAAAGAGCTGGTCACTGTTTTGGCGGGTGGTAACGACATATTCATGAATGGTGCAGCAGTGAATGCAGCAGCCGGCGGCGGTGTTGGCGCGGCAGGTGCCGCCACTATTGCTGGCTGGACTGCAGATCAAATTGCAGCGGTAGCTGCTGGTGGTGCAGCGGCACAAGGCGCAGCGGCACAGGCTGCGGTAATTGCCATGGGCACAGCAGGCGCACAATTGGCAGGCTACGTCAAGGCCAACATCGTTGGTAAAGGCGCGAAATATGTACTGGTGATGAACTTAGGTGATTTGGCGTCTACGCCTTATGGCATTGAAAACCCTGCCGCGGTGCCATTGGTTGCCGCCATGACCAAAGCATTTAACGACCAGCTAACAAGCGGCTTGGCCGGTGTTGCGGGTGTGGTGGTGGGTGATGTGAATACTGTCACGAAAGACCAGTTTGCCAATCCCGCCGCGTATGGCATCAGCAATATCAAAAATCGCGCCTGCGACACCAGCCTAGCCAAAAACCCCTTGGGCGGTGCATCGTTTGTATGCAACCCACTCAACGTGATTGCTGGCGACGTGTCCAGATACCAATTTGCCGATGACGTGCACCCTACGCCTTATGGCCACCAGTTGCTCGCCCAGTTTGCTGCCAAAGTGTTGGCAACTGCTGGCTGGCTGTAACCCACACAAGAGGAGCATACGATGAATTTCCAACTCAAAACACTCGCGGTAGTTGCCGCATTGGCCGTATCTGGCGCTGCATTGGCGCAAAAAGCGGGCTCGCTGTCGGTATCTGTAGGGGTAACCAACCTCACGCCCGAAGTCACCAGCGGTGACCTCAGCGCGCCTAGCCTGCCGGGTAGCAAAGTGGGCGTGAGTGCCAACACCCAGCTCACGGGCGCGGTGAACTACATGTTTACGGACAACATCAATGTGCATGTGCCGCTGGGCTTTGGTTTTAAGCATGACATCACCGGTGCAGGCGCGATTGCTGGCACAGGCGTGATTGCCACTACCAAGGCGCTGCCTATTACCGTGATTGGCCAATACCGTTTCATGGAGGCCAACGCCAAGTTTCGCCCCTATGCAGGTGCCGGCCTGAGCTATGCCAAGTTTTACAAAGAAACGGGCACGGCAGTGCTCACCGCGCTCACAAATCCGGGCGGTCCTGCCACCACGCTGTCATTCGAGTCGAAAATTGCGCCCACCATCCAGCTGGGCGTGGTGTACAACGTGAACGACAAGTTTTATGTGGACGCAAGCTACACCAAGACTTTTTTGAGCACCAAAGGCACGCTCAGCACGGGCCAAACTTTGGAGACCAAGCTCAATCCAGCAGGGCTAACATTCCAAGTGGGCTATAAGTTCTAATCGCTTAGGGTTGACCCAAGTTAAAAGGCCGCCGTGTGACGGCCTTTTTTGATGGGGGCGAGTACAAAGCTAAACCGCAAATGCGCAAAGACTGTGTAGAAAACCAGTGCACAAGTGCTGTTGTGCAAGGCAGTGCGCCCGCCTACCAGCGCGACTTCATGCGCGTGTAAGCCGCAGCGCCTAACTGCTCGTGCGCGTTGGGGCCAAAATGCACCGGATCCACAAATGCAAAGTTCACTGCTGTAGCGCCAGCGGCCAATGTGCTGCTGGTGCAAGTGGCGGAATTGATTTTGCCTGTGCCAATGCCCAGGCCGTTGCCAGCATCTACTGTGGTGCAAGCCGGTGCTATGGTGTTGGTAATGGCGTAGCTGGCGGGCTGGTTCACTACCAAGTTGACAGTGAAGGCGGCATCTGCAAAAAGCACGTTGTTGCCTAAATCCACCACTGCCGTGAGCAGGGCTTCGTTGAACTTGGTGCTGGCGCTAGAGAGCAGGGCGGTTTGCCCAATGCTGGTGGCCCAAGGCGTTTTGCCCATGTCGTACACGCCCGTGAGCACAATGTGTGTGCCGCCTGCGGCCACCAGCTGGCGCGTGAGGGTGGCTAAATCTTTGGCCGCTTGGGTCACATTGGTTAGCATTTGCGCTTGGGTTTGGCTGCCTGCCAAAAAGGCCTGCATTTGCACAATGATGTCGCTGTGGCCGCCGCCAATCAAGGTGACGTCGCTGGCGCCAATGGTGTTGCTGGCCAAAAATGCATTGATCTGGTCTTGCACGGTGGGCGTGCTGGCAAGGCCCGCCGCGTCGGGTTTGAGCATGATGCGGGCATTGCCCTGCGCATAGCCCAAGCCGCCAGCGGACTTGGCCACAAGCGGCAAACCGTAGCTGATGGCCACGCGCTGCGCCCAAATGTAGTTGGTGGCATCGTTGATGGTGTAGCGCGCACCGGCTACTTGGCCCACGTCGCTCATGCCATCGCCAAACACGGCAATGCGGGTGGGTATCAGGCTAGAAAACACCGAGCCAGCGCTGCAGCCTGCCACCAGCAAAGTGGCGCACACGGCAGCGGCCGCAGCCGCGGTGCGGGTGGCGCAGTGGGCGGCAAAATGGTTCACAGAACGGGCAGCGCGGCGAAATACGGTCGATGGCATACAAAAATTCTCCAATGGGCTCTAGTTTACCCGCTGCCATGCGCAGATTAGGCGGCAATCCGCACACGCCAGCGCTTTCACCGAACTTTACCCAAGCGCGGCTGCATGCTTAGGATGCGGCCGCGCGGCAAAGCCTGTCGCGCACGCCGTCCCAAGCGGCAGCGGGCGGCGGCTGCTCTACCCAAATGAGCTTTACGCCCACATCGTCAAAGCCGCGCAGCACGGCAAACAGCTGCTGGGCGCAGGCGGCGGCATCGTCGGGCATGCGCCTGCGCAGCACCTGTGCGGCGGGCGTGGCCAGCACAGCGCGTGAATAAATCGCCAAGTGCGGGGCATCAGGCCCCAATACATCCAGCGCCGCTTGCAGTGCGCCTGCGTCCATCAAACGCAGCTTGGCGCGCGGGGCGTAATGCGCCTCTAGTGTGCCAGAGGCTTTTGGTGCTTGGCTATTTAGCTCCTGAGGCAATAGCACAGGCTGCCCACAAGCGGCCTCAATCTGCGCACTGCTGAGCATGCCCGGGCGCAGCAGCACGGGCGCAGCTCGGGTGCAGTCGATGATGGTAGATTCAATGCCCACGCTGCATGGGCCGCCATCGAGCACGGCCAGTGCGCTGCCATCGGCATGGCGCCAAGCGGCAAATTCGCTGTGCACATGGGCAGACGTGGTGGGGCTGATACGGCCAAAGGTATTGGCGCTGGGCGCCGCCAGCCCCCGCACGCCGCGTGCCGCGCAGGCCGCAAGCAAAGCCAGCGCCATGGGGTGCGCTGGGCAGCGCAGCCCAATGCTGGCCTGCCCGCCCGCGCTGGCCGTGGCCACCCCCGCCCTGCGCGGCAAAATGAGGGTGAGCGGCCCGGGCCAAAAAGCCGCCACCAGTGCGTGGGCAAAATCTGGCACATGGTGCGCAAAATGGTCCATGTCGGCCGCGCTGGCCACATGCACAATCAGCGGGTGGTCCGCAGGCCTGCCCTTGGCTTCAAAAATTTGTGCCACCGCCGCGTCGCTGCTGGCATCGGCCCCCAGCCCATAGACCGTTTCAGTGGGAAAAGCCACCAATTTGCCAGCAGCCAAAGCATCGGCGGCGGTTTCTATGGTGGGGTCAGCGGGGGCTTGGTTGGGCATGGTGCTTGATTATAAGACCAGACGCACTACATTTTAAATAGCATACTATGACCATATGACGCTGACATTGTGCTGAAAAATCATAAATACGCATGTTTACACTGCTTGCAATGGCATCTGGCAAACACCGATGCGCCAAAACGCAAGGCCGCATTCACACCCAGCCTGCAAAAAATTCACGCCCACTGTGCGCACCAAGCCAACAGCAACCCGCTACCATCCTAGGCATGGAAAACAGCCTCAAAACCCTCTCAGACCAGGTGCGCAGCGCAGCAGCAGCAGGCACGCCGCTGCGTATTCGTGGCGGTGGCAGCAAAGATTTTTATGGCCATGCGCTGCTCGGTGAGCCGCTAGATGTGGGCGGCCATGCGGGAATTGTGGCTTACGAGCCCTCAGAATTGGTGATTACTGCAAAAGCTGGCACGCCGCTGGCTCATTTGGAGGCGGCGCTGGCCGAAAAGGGGCAGTGCCTGCCCTTTGAGCCCCCGCGCTATGGCGCAATGGGCGGCGTGCATAGCAAAGCAGTAGGTACAGTAGGCGGCATGGTAGCCGCTGGCCTGTCGGGCCCGGCCCGCGCCAGCGCAGGCGCGGTGCGCGACTACGTGCTGGGCATTGAAATGCTCAACGCCCAAGGCCAAGCCCTGCGTTTTGGCGGCACGGTGATGAAAAACGTAGCAGGCTATGACGTGTCTAGGCTCATGGCGGGCTCTTGGGGCACGCTGGGCGTGCTTACCGAGGTGTCGCTCAAGGTGCTGCCAGTAGCCCCCGCTGAGGCCACGCTGGTGTTTGACATGCCGCAGGCGCAGGCTTTGCAGCAGATCAACCACTGGGGCGGCGACCCGCTGCCCCTGAACGCCAGCTGCTGGGTGCGCGATGGTTTTGGTACCGAAAGCCGAGACCTGCTTTTTGTGCGGCTACGCGGTGCGGTGGCGGCGGTGCAGGCGGCCACCTCTCGCATGCTGGCCCAGTGCGGCGGCGCGCAAATGGACAACGCCCGCGCACAGCCCGATTGGGCACTGTGCCGAGACCTTAATTTGCCCTTTTTTGCCGAAAAAATGCCTCAATGGACGGCCACAGAAGGCAAAAGCACCCCAAATAGCCAAAGCCTGTGGCGCATCAGCCTGCCCCAAACCGCGCCGCCGCTGGACTTGCCCCACGCCCAACTGGTGGAATGGCATGGCGCGCAGCGCTGGCTCTGGGCCGACGCTGGCGATGCGCCCAGCATCCACGCTGCAGCCCAAGCAGCCAACGGTTACGCTACATGTTTCATAGCTAACAATGACCATATGACGCTGACATTGAACAAATTTTCTCAAATATCGCCGTCTGTGATGCAGATTCACCGCCAGTTGAAAGCGCAGCTTGACCCCGCAGGCATTTTCAACCGCAACCGCTTGTTTTCGGAGTTTTGAATGCAAACCAACCTCGCCCCCGAATACAAAAACACCCAAGACGGCCAAGACGCCGAGGCGATTTTGCGCAAATGCGTGCATTGCGGCTTTTGCACCGCCACCTGCCCCACCTACCAGCTTTTGGGCGACGAGCTCGATGGCCCGCGCGGGCGCATTTACCTCATCAAGCAGGTGTTAGAGGGCCACGCGCCCACGGCCAAAACCCAAGCCCACCTAGACCGCTGCCTGACCTGCCGCAACTGCGAAACCACCTGCCCCAGCGGCGTGCAATACGGCCATTTGATCGACATTGGCAGGAAACTCGTAGACCAAAAGGTCAAACGCCCCATGGCGCAAACGGCCCTGCGCTGGGCCCTCAAAGAAGGTCTGCCCTCGCCCCTGTTTGCACCCGCTATGGCGCTGGGCCAAAGTGTGCGCCCACTACTGCCCAAAGCCTTGCAGGCCAAAGTGCCCGCCAAACAACATGCCGGCGTGTGGCCCACCCAAACGCATGCCAAAAAAGTGCTCATGCTAGCGGGCTGCGTGCAGCCCGCCATGGCACCCAATATCAACGCCGCCACCGCCCGCGTGCTCGATGCAGCAGGCATTCAGACCCTGATAGCCCCCAAGGCGGGCTGCTGCGGTGCGGTGAAATTCCACCTCAACGACCACGATGGCGGCAAGGCGCATATGCGTGCCAACATCGACGCTTGGTGGCCACTGCTGGGCCAGGTGGAGGCCATTGTGATGAACGCCTCAGGCTGCGGCGTGACGGTCAAGGAATACGGGCATATCCTCAAAGACGACCCTTTGTATGCCGACAAAGCTGCGCAAATCAGCGCCAAAACCCGTGACATCAGCGAACTGCTGCCGCAAATCAGTGCAGCTCTGCGGGGCAAGCTCAAAACCACAGCCCACACGGCCAAAGCGCGCATCGCCTTCCACCCGCCCTGCACCTTGCAGCACGGCCAGCAGCTCAAAGGCGGTGTAGAAAAGTATCTGGGCGAGCTCGGTTTTGACGTGCAAACCGCGCCATGCGAGGCGCATTTATGCTGCGGCTCAGCAGGCACGTATTCGGTGCTCCAGCCCGAGCTGGCATACCAGCTGCGCGACCGCAAACTCGGCGTTTTAGGGCAAGTCAACCCTGCCCAAATTGTCAGCGCCAACATCGGCTGCATCACGCATCTGCAAAGCGGCACGGCACTGCCTGTACGGCATTGGGTGGAGCTGCTCGATGAGGCGCTGGGCTGAGGCTTGAATCGGGGGGGCATCCCAATGCAGTTCGTTTTGAGCTTGCCCTAGGGCTCTTGCCCGGCTTGGTCACTATTTCTCCGTTCGCCCTGAGCTTGCCCTAGGGTTCTTGCCATGCTTGGTCACTATTGCGGCCAAGCGAGCGCTGTGCCAACGCGCAAACGGATCGCTGGCACCTTCGGGGTAGCTTGTTTTTTAGGGCACATGGGGGGAATCGGGCAAACTCGGGCTGCGCCCTCAAACAGCGCCCGATTCTGATCCCCCATGTGCCCTAAAAAACAAGCCCAGCGCCCTGATTGTTTGCGCATTGGCACTGCACTCGCTTAGCCGCAGGGGGAGGTGGTTGCTGGGAACGGTTGGAAAACTGCTCAGTCTCTGGGTCAACAGCATGCAGGCGCGCTGTTTCATACTCGGATTTGCTAATTTTATGAAAAATAGTGGCAATGTCAGCGTTATATGGTCACATTACGCTACGCTTTATATAGTAAGCAGCACTCTAAGAGTAACGTGCCTTTGGTGTTAAAACCTCAAAGCGAGCATAGCCCGAGCAGCGTTTTGGCTATCCCGACCGACCGATTTCGGAGTACCCACCGCAAGAGGGCGCGTCGGGAGAGCCAAAACGCCGCTCGGGCGCGCAAACCAATAGCTACAGAGCACCTAAGCGAACGTCCCCGCATGAGGGCGCGTCGGGATAGCCAAAACGCTTCTCGGGCGCGTTTGAACAAGCAAGGATATACAGACACGAAGCCACGGCAGCGCAGCCAAATCGCCAACCCAGCGCGTCAAAGCAAGGCTTATGCCGCCAAGCCCACTCCCAACCAAGCCGCCGTACCCCACATAGTCAGCGCCACCAGCGCGTCCAGCCCGCGCCACACCTGCGGCTTGGCCAGTTTGGCGGCCAAGAGCTGTGCGCCCAAGCCCAGCGCTACAAACCACAGCGCTGAGCCAGCTGCTGCGCCCGCGCCAAACTTCCAGTTGTCGGGCTGCGCATAGGCCAGCGATGCGGTGCCAATCAGCACCGCCGTGTCCAGCCACGCATGCGGGTTGAGCCACGAAAAAGCCAGTGCCGCGCCCAATGCCTGCTTGCGCGAGGCGGGCGCGCCCTGCTGGGTGGCTGACAGGCCAGCATATTGGTTAGCCCAGACGCGGCGCAGCGCCTTCCAGCCGTAGTGCAATAAAAATAGCATGGCAGCGCCCACCAGATTGCCATGTACAGCGGCTGACATATTGCCAAGCTGGGCAAGCCCGGCCACACCAATGCCAATAAGCAGCACATCAGTCACAGCGCAGGCCAGCACCGTGATGCCCACGTGCGAGCGCAGCAGCCCCATGCGCAGCACATGGGCGTTTTGCGGGCCAATTGCCACAATCAGCGACAGCGACAAAAGCATTCCAGAAAAAGCGGCGGTCATGGGGGGAGTCCTCGGTGCGTTGTAGAAAAGGGAGTATTCCCATGTTGTTCGTTTAACCCCGTTCGCCCTGCGCTTGCCCTAGGGTTCACATAGAGTAGGGCAAACGCAGGGCGAACACCATGAGCATGAGTATCGCGCTTATGCGTAAAATATTAAAGAAAATTAAGTATTTATACATTCGCTTAAATTTGGTTTAATACAAACATGCCACTAGACCCGCGCCAGCTCGATGCTTTTGCCGCCACCATTGCCAGCGGCAGCTTGAGCGCGGCTGCCACGAGCTTGCGCATCACGCTGGCGGCTACTAGTTTGCGCATCAAGGCACTAGAAGACGCGCTGGGTCAGCGCGTGTTGGTGCGCGGCAAGGTGGCGCGCGCCACGCCCGCAGGCCAAGCGCTGCTTGCCCACATCAAGCAGGTGCGCATGCTCGAAGCCGATTTGGCCCACACCATGCAGCCCGCGCGCAGCGCGGCTGAGGGCGGTTTTCAAAGCATCAGTGTGGCGGTGAATGCGGATTCATTAGCCGCGTGGTTTTTCCCCGGAGTGCAGGCAGCTCTACAGCGGCATAGGCTCACCCTAGACGTGGTGGTAGACGACCAAGACCACACCCTGGACTGGCTCAAAAATGGCGATGTGGTGGGCTGCATCACTACACTATCAGTAGCGCTGCGCGGCTGTGTGGCTGAGCCGCTGGGCACCATGCGCTACCGCTGCGTAGCCGCGCCAGCGGTGCAGGCGCGCTTGCACCGCACTGCCAATAGCCAAACCGCATCAGGCGCGTCGGGCATAGGATTGCACCAGCTGGTCAAAGAGCCCGCCATCGTCTTTAACCGCAAAGACAGCCTGCAAGACCAGTTTTTGCACACCTGCTTTGGCGTGGCCGATTTGGCCTACCCGCGCCACTATATTCCTGCCGTGGATGCTTTTCACCATGCGCTGGTCAGCGGCATGGGCTGGGGAATGGAGGCCGATATCCAGTCTGCGCCATTTATAGCCAGTGGCGCGCTGGTGGATTTGTTCCCCAGCCACGTGGTGGACGTGCCCCTGTATTGGCAGCACTGGCAGCGCCAAGCCCCGCAGGCCGCGCGCCTCACGCTGGCTATTAAGGCGGCTGCCAAGCAGTATTTGCTTTCTCCTGCGCTTGTTTATCCCACTCCAGCTCAGGCTTGATTGCTGCTGGATAATCAGCCCATGCCCATTTTTGACCAATCTGCTGACCTAACTTCTGACAACCCAGCGGATGTATCACCTGCTGTCGCAAATGCGGTATCT
>JAYTMT010000062.1:0-2753 GCA_043728315.1 Polaromonas sp.
TTGCAGACTGACATCGAGATCAGTCACCGATGGCGCTCGAATCATTTGAAAGTGAACGCCTGCATATCCCAGACCGTTGAGCAATGCCTGCGCCACGCGCATCTGTTCCTCAAGACTTTGCAAATAGGCGGGTGCTTCTTCGTCCGTCACCAGCACGGCCACCTGCGTTGCCCCAAAAGCAACAGCACTTAACCACAAGTCCAGCCCCACGCTGGCGGTATGCCAAAGCGCCAGGGGGATCACGTTGGCAGGCACACCGCGCACTGCTTTTTGCAACTGGGCAGCACGACCCAATGCTTCAACCGCTTGTTGCCCAGCTACTTGGCTGTGCAACAAGATGGCAGCGTTTGTACCGCCCGCTTTGGCATAGGTAGACAGCAATGTTTTAAGCCGCACGCCTTGCTCGCTGGCGAGCGGGTAAGCGTACGTCAGTGCGCCGGTTGGGCACACAGTTGTACACGCGCCGCAACCCACACACAGGTTGGGGTTGACGACGATTTGCTGGCGGTTTTTCTCGCTCCTGACAGCGCCCGCTGAGCAAACGTCAATGCAGGCATTGCAACCCACCGTTTCGTTGCGGCTGTGGGCGCAGATTTTCTGTTTGTAGTTAAAGAACTTGGGCTTTTCAAACTCACCCACCATGCCCAATAGCTTGACCACCATCGGCAGCAAACCGGGTGATGCCAAGCCTTGCGACGCATTCAAGGCAAAGTAGCCCTGTGGCGGCGCATGCAGCTTTATGAGCGGCTCAGCGCCCAAATCAAGCACCATGTCAAACGCCTCGCTGGCGGGGTGCGCAACGCGGGTGAAATCAATTGCACCAGCCACCTTGCAAACCGACACACAGTCGCGGTGCGATGTGCATTTGCTATTGTCAACTTGGTAGCTCAGGTCAATCGCGCCTTCAGGGCAAACCGCAACGCAGGCGTTGCAACGGGTGCACAGGTCTAAATCAATCGGGTTGCTTTTGCTCCACGATGCCTCAAATGAACCCAGCCAGCCCTTCACGCTGAGGTCACTGCCGGCAATCACCGGGTACTGCCGCTCTTGCGCAGCTGATTGGCCAGCAGAAACGCCCTGCGCAAAAATCGTTACATCCAGTGTGTCGGCCACCAAAGCCGCCACTTGTTCGGCTTTGTCCAGAGCGCCCACAATCAGCAGGCGACCAGCGCTTTTGTAAGTGACTGTCGAAACGGGTTCAGCATCAGGCAAATGCGCTGCTGCCAGCAGGGCTGCGATTTTGGGTGTGGCGTTTTGAGCATCTTTGCTCCAGCCACCGGTCTCACGGATATTGACAAACTTGATAACCGAGGTGGCACGCTCAGTCTGCTCGCCCACTTCAGCAAAAAGGCGTTTTTCTTGTGTGCAAGCAACCACGACATCGTCGCCCGATTGAATCGCCTTTTGAAACGCACCTGCCTCACGGCGGCACAGGGCTGAATGCAGCGTTAAGGTTTCGTTAAGTGCCGCGCCCAGCTTCTGGGACAGAAGCGGCATGGTCTGGTTGCAGTCGCAAATGAGGGTGGTCATGATTTTCTTGGCTGGCCACTGAGTCTGGTAACGGCTCGGATTGGCTTGAATTTATTTGCGGTGCTGACTCGGGCTCGGCAGCATTTTCATCTTCAGTCGACTGTGCCACGGTTTGGTCTGTGGCGTTATTCGCATTTTCCCGTGGTGGCGCGTCTTCTTTCTTGTCTTTGTCTTCCTCATCATCAAACAGCTTGAGAAATTTAGAACTGGTCATGGCGCGCAGCATGGCTTCGGGTATCGGGTCTGACTTGGAGTAGTCGTCAATGTAAATGTCCAGGCCATCCATCACATTGAAGTGCGGGTCAGCAAACAGCTTTTTCATGGCGGCGTTGCGTACATCGACGCCCACGTTTTGCGCCATGAAGGGTTTGAAGTCTGAGTCTTTGGTCAGGAGTTTGACGTCGTCCAGCGACAGTGCGGGCGGCTTTTCAGTTGCTTCCTCTAGCGAAGGTTCGAGCTGATTGGCAGCAGCATGCGGCAACACGGGTTTTGCAATAACAACAGGCTCTTCAACAGCCTTGCCCTGCAAAACATCGGTTTTGCGGCGTGACCAGCGGCCTAAAAATCCGCTTTGCTCTTCAGCCACGGGGCGCACCTCCGCCAAAGGTTTTATCAGTGCTGACACGTACCGGGTTGCCAAAGCGGTCTTGCAGGGTTTTAAAGCTTTGTGGGCGCTGGCGGCGCTTGGTCTCCAGCACATGGTGCTGGTCAACAAACGCTTGTACCCACTGCGCCACGCTGGCGGGCATGGGCATCTGCTCCACCGTTTCCTGGGCATCCAGCCAGCGCCCCGCGTCGTGGTAACTCAACGTCACGATGTGCGGCACAGCAATCGGCTCATCAGCCAACATCGCCTCTTCCTCCATCCGCCAGACAACCCAAAAACACGGTTGCTCGGTGGTGACATTCAAGTAGTAGCCTTCGGCATCACCTACATGCAATTCAACCTTGAAGCCAGGATGCAGCCAGCGCTCTTGCGCATCGCTCTTTACCAGCAACCGCGCTGCTGTACCAAAGCCCTCTTCATGCGGCACCACATCAGCCAGAGACCAGCGCCAAGGCTGCCAGCGGTTGTCAATGCGCTCGCGCTGCATAACGACCGCAGCGTTCAAAGTGGGCCGGGCAACGGCGTCCCCACTCTCCGGGGATTGCATCAAAAAATCAGACATGCCGCGAGTGTACGGCGGTGGGCTTTGTACAGTTCTTTCAGTGACCAGCCAAAG
>JAYTMT010000063.1:0-13661 GCA_043728315.1 Polaromonas sp.
AGGGCGCGTCGGGATAGCCAAAACGCTGATCGGGCGCACCAGACAGAGAGAATCAAAACACTGATCGGGCGCGCAAAACAGCGAAACAATCAAAACGCCGCTAAGACACGCTAATCATCAGCAGCAGCACGCAAAGACTCGGCTGCAATAGAAGCCGCTATTTCGCAGGAAATTCTGTCAAATGTCAGCGCCATATGGTCATCTATCGCTATTACTTCGCTAGCGTCAAACAAGGCATAATTTCGCTTGGTGGAGCTCAGGTAGCCCGGGTCGTAATGGATCTCTAGCAACTCGCGCACCACCGATGCCAGTTGCCCGCTGTGCGCGCGCGTTTTCCAATCCTCAATCACCGCCTTGCCGCGCAGGTCTTTGAGCACATCCAGGCGGTTACAAAAAAAGTCCAAATCTTGCACAAAAAAATCATAATCTTGCAGCAGCAAGGCCACCCGCGTATCCACGCCCATCTCCACGCGCATGCAGCGGCTGGCGCGCAGGGCCGCCATCAGGGAATCAGGAATGCTCACATTGCCCACCTTCTTGCTCTCGCTCTCGGCAAACACGGGGCGGGCGGGGTCAAGCGCGCGCAGGGCGTTCCAAATGCGGCTGTCAAACTGCTTTTGGCTGGGCTGTGGCTGCCCCGGAATCAAGCCCAGCACCGAGCTGCGGTGCTCAGCAAGCGCCTCAAGGTCTAGCACCTGCAAGCCGCGCTGCTGCAAACATTGGAGCAAGCGCGTTTTGCCACTGCCCGTGGGCCCGCAAATTACGCGGTAATCAAACTGCGTGGCAAGCCGCTCAATATCGCTGAGCATGGCCGCGCGAAAAGCCTTGTAGCCGCCCGTAATAATTTGCACGTCAAAGCCAATCGCGCCCAGCACCGAGCCCAGTGACCCACTGCGTTGCCCGCCGCGCCAGCAATACACCAGTGGCTTCCATTTTTTAGGCAAATTGGCGGCATGCGCCTCAATATGGCGGGCAATATTGCGCGCCGCCAGCACCGCGCCGCGCTTGCGGGCATCAAATGCACTGATTTGCACGTATTGGGTGCCGATTTCGTGGCGTTCTGCGTCGCTTAAGGTGGGCCAATTCAGTGCGCCGGGCAAGCGGTCTAGCGCGTATTCGCTCTCGCTGCGCGCGTCAATGGTGCTGTCAAATTCATCAAATCGCGCCAAGGCTTGGGCGGCGGTGATAGGGGTCAAAGCCATGGTTTATTTCAGCAGTTTCTTCAGTTGTGGCCACACATTGGCCAGCATGGCAGCTTGCGCTGACTCGTTGGGGTGGATACGGTCGGCTTGGAAAAATTTCAATGGCTCGGCCGTGTCGGCCACACCGGTTAAAAAGAAGGGCACAAGGCCAGTTTTTTTGTCTTTGGCTACTTCGCTGTATAGCGCGGCAAATTTAGCGCCATAGTCAGCGCCGTAGTTGGGCGGCAGCTGCATGCCCAGCAGCAGCACTTTGGCCGCTGTGGCTTGCGCCGCGCTGGTCATGGCGTTCAGGTTGTCCAGCGTCATGGGCAGGGGCAGGCCGCGCAGGGCATCGTTACCGCCCAGCTCAATGATGACGATGCTGGGCTGCTGCGCTTTAAGGAGCGCGGCCAAGCGCGAGCGCCCGCCCGAGGTGGTGTCGCCACTGATGCTGGCATTGACCACTTTGGCTTTGATTTTTTCAGTAGCCAGCTTTTTCTCTAGCAAGGCCACCCAGCCTGTGCCGCGCTTGAGGCCGTATTCAGCACTCAGCGAATCGCCCAGCACCAAAATAACTGGCGCGATTTTGTCCGCAGCAGCGGGCGCGGATGCTGTGGCAGCGGCATGGGCACTGCTGCTCACCAAGCTGATAAATAAAACCCCAGCCCAAAGCCCTGCGCGCACCAGCGCCGCAGCAGACAGGATACAGTTACGCACTTGCGCAACCACTTGGTACAAAAAATTCATGGCTGATCCTATTATTGCCGTAGAGCACATTTTCAAATCCGTGACGGATTCCACGGGTACACTCGACATTTTGCGCGATATTGATTTCTCCCTAGCCGCTAAGGAGACTTGTGCCATTGTCGGTGCTTCTGGCAGCGGCAAAAGCACATTGTTGTCCATCATTGCGGGCTTAGACACACCCACACGCGGCACAGTGCGCTTGGCTGGCCGCGATATTTTCAGTGTAGACGAAGACGAGCGCGCCGCTTGGCGTGCGCAAAAGGTCGGGTTTGTCTTCCAAAGCTTCCAACTACTGGGTAATTTAACAGCCCTAGAAAACGTCATGCTGCCGCTCGAATTAGCCGACCGCAAAGACGCCCGTGCCAGCGCCATCGACATGCTCAAGCGCGTGGGCCTGGCCGAGCGCCTGGGCCACTACCCCAAAGTAATGAGCGGCGGCGAGCAGCAGCGCGTGGCACTGGCCCGCGCATTTGTGGTGCAGCCCGCCGTGCTGCTGGCCGATGAGCCCACTGGCAGCCTTGACTTTGCCACTGGCGAGAAGGTGATGGAGCTGATGCTCGACCTTAACCGCGAACTGGGCACCACACTGGTTTTGGTCACCCACGACAAAGCCATTGCCCAGCGCTGTGCGCGGCAGGTAACGATTGAGATGGGGCGGGTGGCTTAGGGGTTTACGTTTTGGTTTCTCGGGAGTTTTTTAGCCCTAGAGGCGTCAAGTTAGTCAGAAGCGGCAATATAGTCAGAAGCGTCTAAACCCGCTCGACTTTTTTCTCGCCCCCGTTCGGCCTGAGCTTGTTAGACCTTCCTCCGATCTCGATTCCTGTCCCCAACTTGTTCATTGAGCGCAGGCTAAGACATATAGACCAGTGGTTTTCAAATGCTGAAATTTATGCAATACTTAAGTTCCGATTGGGTGAGTCACCTACTGGGTCACACCTACACCAATCCGTTTGTACCCAACAGGTATTTTCTAAATTTGAATGCGAGGTTTTTGTGCGTAAATATATCGTTCAAGCGATTGCTAAGCTTTTTCTGCTAGTCGCAGTTTCAACGGGTGCGAGTGCCCAATCTGGCATCACAGACAGCACTATTTTGTTGGGGCAAACTGCACCAACAAAAGGACCTTTCGGGCCATTGGCAACGGCCTTTACAGCGGGTATCAATGCGCACTTGAGCGAAGTCAATGCCAAAGGCGGCGTGAATGGACGAAAAATCCAGTTGATGTCGCTGGACGACGACTACAACGTTGAGAAAGCGGCTGTCAATGTCAACAAGCTGATCAAGGAAGACAAGGTGTTCGGACTCTTGGGCGTCTTTGGCACGGGTATCACCGGTGCTGCTCTGGAGATTGCTGAGAAAGAGCGTGTGCCATTGGTAGGACCCTACACTGGCGCAGACTCGCTGCGCATAGACAACAAACGCTACTACTTTTCGGTTAACGCAAGCTACGTGCGCGAGGTTGAAAAGATGATCGACCACATGGAAACACTTGGCATCAAATCGATTGGAGTGGCCTACCTGAACAGCGCGTTTGGTAAAGATGGTCTGGCTGGCGCTCAAAAAGCCATGGAAAAACACAAGTTGACCCCGGCTGCACTCGTGCCGCTGGAATCCAATGCCAGCGATGTGGTAGCGGCAGCGACGGCCATGAAGAAAGCCAACCCCTCAGTGGTGATTTTGCTCAGCGCTGGTAAAGCCACCCTAGAGTTCATCTCTACCTATCGCAAGCTTGGGGGCACTAGCCAGTTCTACTTGATGTCGGTCGCCGATGTTGAGTCGTTGACCAAAGCCCTGGGTGCGAACGGTATCAGAGGCATCACGGTCACACAAACCATGCCCTATCCTTGGGCAACAGGGAATCTGATAGCCCGGGAGTACCAAGCAGCAATGAAAGCCGCTGGCCAGACAGATTTCAGCTACACCACCATGCAGGGCTATATCAGTGCCAAAACCATGGTGGCTGGGCTGCGCGCAGCTGGCAAGAATCCAACACGTGAAAGCTTCGTGGCTGCCATGGAAAATCTGGGCCGAGTTGATCTGGGCGGATTTGAGATGCGCTTTTCACCGCAGCAGCGGCATGGCTCTTCTTTTGTTGACATCACCATGGTTGCAAGTGATGGGCGTTTTCTGAGGTAAGCGCAATATTTTTGCTGACCGCTAGGTCTAGCACTCGGGTCAGGTTGCCGCGCACTGGCGTGGGCGCAACGCTACAAAAGCTAAGTCAGTATGAACCCTTGGACAAGCTCAGGGCGAACGGAATAGTCAAGCTCGGGGAGAACGGGATGGGAACCGGCGAGCGCCTAACAAAAGCCAACGATAATCACCCCATGTCATCCACAAAAATTCTCTACGGCTTTCACGCCGTGGGTGTGCGCCTTAAAACGAACCCCGAATCCGTGATCGAGGTGTTTTATGACGCTTCGCGGCGCGACGCGCGCATGCGCAGCTTTGTTGACAAAGCCAAAGACGGCGGCGTGCGACTGATTGAGGCCAATGGCGAGCGCCTGTCCAAAATGTCGGGCGGACACGGCCACCAAGGCGTGGTGGCCATGGTGAACCCCGTGGCGCAGGCCAAGTCTTTGGACGAATTGTTTGAGCAGATGGAGGAATCTGCCGATGCAACGCCGCCCTTGGTGTTGGTGCTAGATGGCGTGACCGATCCGCACAACCTAGGCGCTGTGCTGCGCGTGGCCGATGGTGCGGGTGCGCATGCTGTCATAGCGCCCAAAGACCACGCGGTGGGCATCAACGCCACAGTGGCCAAGGTGGCCAGCGGCGCGGCCGAGACTGTGCCATATTTTATGGTGACCAATTTAGCCCGCACCTTGAACGAGCTCAAAGAGCGCAACATTTGGATCATTGGCACTGCTGAAGATGCCGCGCAGACCATTTACGACGTGGATTTAACCGGCCCTGTGGCACTGGTGCTAGGCGCAGAGGGCCCGGGCATGCGCCAGCTCACGGCCAAAACCTGCGACCAACTGGTGCGCATACCCATGCATGGTGCGGTGGAGAGCCTCAACGTATCGGTGGCCAGCGGCGTGTGTTTGTATGAAGCGCTGCGCCAGCGGCTTAGAACGAAATCACCAGCACCACGGCTTTCCATGCCCTCAGATACAGCAGTAGCCGCCGCTATGGCTGCCAAAGCAGATGCGGGCATTGGTGCAGATGCCGTCGGTGCAACTTAATCCTCCTTTTTAAGGTTCATAATGAAAAAATTTACTACTATTTTAATAGCAAGCGTTGTCATTTTGACGCTGACATCTTGCACACAGGAGCAACAAAACAAGATCAAACGCGACGTGCAAAACTGGACGGGTACCAATGGCGTCTTAGAAATCTATGCGGGCGACAAAGTAGTGCGCCGATTCCTCAAAATAGACAAACTCTCCACCGCGCTGGGCACAGACGACGGCAAACCGCGCCCCTACCGCTACGGCTATGGCGTGCTCGACGAAAACCTCAACATGATCCCCGACGCCAACGAAAAACGCGTGTATTTTGAGATCAGCGACTACGCCTCGAACTATGTGTTTTTTGAGAGTCCGCGCTAATCGCAGCGTGCAGTTTCGGGTATTCCACTAGGATTTTGCAGCCCCACTGTCGCCTATACGCGCGGACATGAGGCGCTGCTGGTTCACAATGCGGTGGTGCAGCCCCACGCGCAGCACTTCACAGAAGGATTGATATGAACCACCTAAGCGGCCTAGATGCCATCTTTTTGCACATCGAATCGCCCGAAATGCCTATGCACATAGGCTCGCTCAATGTGCTCGATTTGCCTGAGGGCTACACGGGCGATTTTTTTGAAGATGCCAAGCAGCGCATGAGCGAGCGCATGCATCTGGCCGATTTGTTTACCCGCAAGCTGGCGCTCATGCCCTTTGATATTTCTAACCCAGTGTGGGTGGAAGACGAAGACATTGATCTGGATTACCACATCCGCCACATCACCCTGCCCAAGCCGGGTAGCAACCGCCAGCTGCAGCAATACGTGGCGCGCCTGCATTCCACCTTGCTTGACCGCAGTCGCCCGCTGTGGGAGTTTTTCATCATCGATGGGCTCAAAAGTGGCCAAGTAGCGCTCTACATTAAGGCGCACCACGCGGGCATGGATGGCCAAGCGGGCATAGCAGTTGGCAAGGCCGTGTTTGACCTAGAGGCCACGGGCCGCGTGGTCAAGCCGCCGCGCCCACGTGTGCGGCGCAACCAATACCAGCTGGGCATAGCCGAGTTGGCTGGCGCAGCGCTGAGCAACACCGTGCTGCAGGTGGTGAATTTGGTGAAAACAGCACCTGCCATGCTGCGCGCACTGCGCGATGCAGCCGCTCCAGCCGCCGATGAAAACGGCAAACGCTCTTGGTCCAAACCCGGTGGACTTAAGCTTTTTGGTCCGCGCACATTACTCAATGTGTCGGTCACCAACCAACGCACCTTTGCGGGTCGCACCATCTCTTTGGCCGAAACCAAGTTCATCGGCAAAGCCTATGGCGCAACGCTCAACGATGTGGTGATGGCCACCACCTCTGGCGCGCTGCGCCGCTACCTGAAAGAGCACAACGATCTGCCCGACAAACCGCTACTCGCGGCCGTGCCTGTGAGCCTGCGTGCTGCGGGCGATACCTCGGCCAATAACCAAGTGAGCATGCTGTCGATGACCATGGCCACCGAGGTGATTGACCCCATAGAACGCCTGATGGCGATCAACGCCGCAGGCAATGCCAACAAAGCCATGATGGGACGCGTGAAATCGGCCATTCCCACCGATTTTCCGCTGTTTGGTGCGCCGTGGCTGGTCTCGGGCATCGCGTCGCTGATTGGCCGCTCACGCCTGCTCAATGTGGTGCCGCCGATTGCGAATTTGGTGATATCCAATGTGCCTGGTAGCCCCGTACCCGTGTATTTTGCGGGGGCAAAATTGGTCAGTTATTACCCCGTATCAATCATAGTGCACAGCATGGCGCTCAATGTGACGGTGCAAAGCTATGCCGGCCGCTTAGACTACGGCCTGATAGCCTGCCGCCGCGCCGTGCCCGACATCACCGATTTGGCCGATTATTTGCTGGCCGAGCACCAGATATTGCTGGCGCATGCGCAGGCGCATGTGGCGGCTGGGGCTGTATCAGCAACCGCGGCATCTGCTGCGGATGCTATCAAAAAAGAAGCGCCTATCAAGACCACTCCAGCGTCAACGTCTGCAACCAAGCCTGCACATAAAGTGGTAAAAAAGGCGGCTGGAAAGCAGCCAGTGGTCAAGCGCGCAGTAGCCAAGCGCACAAGCAAAAAGGCAAAGCCTTAAATCCAAGCCAGCCTCCCCAAACTAAGCCAATAGCGCAATCTGGCGAATCATCTTCGCTCAGCATGCTGTTGGGCGTTTAGACTGGCAGCTCATCGCCTAAGCTGGGTGCTTGACCACCGGTGCGGTTAAGCATAGCCAAAGCGGCATTCAAGTTGCCTTGTGCTGCGCGTTCGCTCAAATAACTGGCAGTGGTAAAAGCAGCCAGTTTTTCAGCCACAGCACTCACTATGAACTGGTTCAAGGTGCTGCCGTCTTGGCGCGCTATGCGCTCTACGCCAGCTTTGAGCGACAGCGGCAAGCGCAACGCGTAATTGCTTTGTGTTCCCATTTCAAACTCCTTGAAAAAATTGTGCAGGTGTTATCACCCGTAAGCCAAACGACTGTGCTTGTGGCAAAAAATCTCGTAAGTTGAAACTGATGATAGCAGTGGCTTGGCCATTCACCGCAGCCTCCAGTACCATGTCATCTGTTGAGTCGCGCAACTGCGGCCGCCACAAAAACTGAATTTTCACATGCTGAATAGCCCCTGCCAAGACGTTCAATAAATTGGCCACATCATACAAAGAAACACCTGCCGCAGCAAGTTGCTCAGGCCGCGATAAAACCGCTTCATATTCCAAAAAAAGCGGCACACTGCATAGTGCAGTGAGGCGATTGGTTAGAACTCGGCGCAATAGCTCGGCAGAAGCTCCGACGGGACTGCGTACAGCCGCCACAATGACGTTGGTATCTAGTACATATTGCATATCGCCAGCAATATATCACAAAACCTTAAACCAAACCTAGCCCCCCCAAAAGCGCGCCTGCGCCCAGCACCCACAAGAGGTGAATTTTGGTGTGCCACACCACAAGCAGAGCGCAGGCAGTGAGCAGCCACAGTGGCCAATCCTTGGCGGGTTGGTCGTGCGCAGCAGTAAGCAGCCAAGCGGTAGATATGATGAGTGCTATGGAAATAGGGGCGAGCGATGCTTTGCTGGCGCGGGCTACGATATGGTCTGAATTCTGCTGTAGCCAGCGTGCAGCCGCGAAGGTGAGCACACTGCTGGGCAGCATAATGCCGATAAAAGTGGCCGCCAAACCTGCGGCAGCCGAGCTGTAGTTCCCGCCTAAGGCCAGCCCAGTTTGCCAGCCCAGTAGTGGAATAAACAATACGTTGGGGCCGGGCGCGGCTTGTGCAATGGCTATAGATGCGTTGAACTGCGCATCGCCCAGCCAGCCTTGGCGCTCTACCAAATAGCGGTGCATGTCGGGTGCAGTGGTAATTGCGCCGCCCACCGCAAGCAATGAAAGCAATAAAAAGTGGCCAAACAGGCCCAGCCATTGGTCCAGGCTCATGGCGTGCTCCCGCGTTGGTCTGCACGGATCAAATGCCAAGCGTAGGCAAAAGCTGGGATGCCTAAGCCTAATACGGTGTAAATCAGCGGAATACGCAGCAACCCAACAGCTATGAATGTAAGAGCAATTAATGACCAACAGGTGCTGACACCTAGTCTATTTTTCTTCAAACCGGCGAGCATTTTGATGGCTGCTGCACCAATGAGCCCAGCCGCTGCTGCGCCCATGCCGCGCACAGCACCTGCCACCTCGGTGACATGGGAGTAGTGGTTGTAAAGCATGGCCAGCACCAGCAAGATAAGCATGGGCGCAAGCAGCATGCCAGCCAGCGCGGCCAGCGCGCCGCGCCATCCAAAGTAGCGGTTGCCCACAATGATCGACAGGTTGATCACATTGCCGCCGGGCAAAATTTGCGACACCGCCCAGTCTTCCACAAACTGCTGCTGCGTCATCCAGCGGCGCTTGTCCACCATCTCGCGCTGAATGATCACCAGTACCCCGCCAAATCCTTGCAAGGCCACGCTGGTGAAGCTTAAAAAAAGTTCGGTGAGGGATTGGGGGGCAAGCAGGGCAGGTGGGTCAACTGCTGGCGCCACAGGCGCTGTCAATGGTTTGAGCATGCGAGCATTATCGCAAACCCCCACCTACAGCGATCAGGCTTTGGATCGGCGCTTGCGCTCCCACTGCAGCAAGCTGGTGAGCCAGCCCGAGGCACGGCTAGGAAACAGGCGGTAGAGCCAGTCAAAAATCACCGCATCTGGCCCAATGAGTAAGCGCGTTTGGCCGCGCTCTATGGCGCGGATGATTTGCGCGGCAGCTTGGCCAGGCGTGGTGCGCGCGGCAAAGTCAAATTGATCGCGCATCTCTTGTGCGCTGCCTGCAATCAGGCTGGCATCCACCACGCGGGCCCGGTTGGCTATTTGGGTGCTGATGCCGCCTGGGTGCACGCACAGCAGCTGCACCGTACTACCACGCAGCTCTTGGCGCAGGCCATCGCTAAAAGCGCGCACTGCCGCTTTCGATGCGTTGTATATGCTTTGTGTGGGCATGCTCACCATGGCAAATATGCTGCTGATGTTGACGATCACCGCTTGCGGCTTGGCGCGCAGCTGGGGCAAAAATGCGCGGCAGCCATGCACCACGCCCCAAAAGTTGATGTGCATCAGCCATTGCGCATCTGCCGCCGTGAGTTTGTCCACCGGTGCTACCAAGGCCACGCCTGCATTGTTAACAATGATATCTGCGCCGCCCCATAGCGCTTGGGCTTTGTTTGCTAGCGCGAATATAGCGGCTTCATGCCCAGTGTCGGTGATTTGCGATTCGCAGCTTACGCCCAGTGCGCGGCATTCGGCCACGATACTATCCAAAGCCTCGGGCTGAATATCGGCCAGGAGCAAGCTGTTGCCAAGCTGGGCGCATTGCAGCGCCAGCGCGCGGCCTATGCCCGAGGCCGCGCCTGTGATGACGATGGATTTGCCCTTTAGCGTGGCCATGTCAATACACTGGCGTGTGCGCGGCTATCGTGGCTTTGAGCGCATCGCTCACCGCAAAGCCAACGCCGTGCGCGCCAGCCAACTCGTTGGCGCGCATGCAAAATGCATCCACACCCATGCCATAAATAAACTGCATCGCTCCGCCCGTCCACACTGGGAATCCAATGCCAAAAATCGAGCCAATATTGGCATCGTGCACCGTGCTGAGCACGCCCTCATGCAAGCAGCGCGCAGTTTCTACGGCTTGGCGGTAAAGCAGGCGGTCTTTGAGCGTGTGCAGATCCCATGGGGTATCGGGCTTTTCAAACGCAGCGCCTATGCCAGCCCACAATTGCTTTTTGCCGCCTGCGGGGTAGTCATAAAACCCTGCGCCCGCAGCGCGGCCAGCGCGTTTGAAATCATTGACCATCCTGGCCACCACCAGCTCACCCGCAGACGGTGTGTAGGCCTTACCCTCGGCCGCAAAATCGGCCTTGGTTTGCTCCATCACATGCATTGACAGTGACAGCGAGGTTTCGTCTAGCACCGCCAGTGGTCCGACTGGCATGCCCGCTTGCAGGCCAGCGCTTTCAATCACATTAGCCGGTATGCCTTCGCCCAGCATGGCCGCGCCTTCCATCACAAACGTGCCAAAGGTGCGGCTGGTATAAAAGCCGCGTGAATCATTGACCACGATAGGTATTTTGCCCAGCGCCTGCACATAGTCATAGGCACGAGCAACCGTGTCGTCGTTGGTGAGCGGCCCTTTGATGATCTCCACCAGCTTCATTTTGTCTACGGGGCTAAAGAAGTGAATGCCAATGAAGTCAGAAGGCTTAGCGCTGGCCTTGGCCAAGCCGCCAATCGGCAGGGTAGAGGTGTTCGATGCAAAAAATCCGCCCGCTGCTAGCATGGGCTCGGCCTCTTGCGTCACACGGGCTTTGAGTTCGCGCTGCTCAAACACGGCCTCAATAATAAGGTCGCAGCCTTGCAAATCAGTAGCG
Source organism: Polaromonas sp. (assembly GCA_043728315.1). Classification (GTDB taxonomy): domain Bacteria; phylum Pseudomonadota; class Gammaproteobacteria; order Burkholderiales; family Burkholderiaceae_C; genus JAAFIP01. The sequence goes on from JAYTMT010000063.1 coordinate 11,039, forward strand.
CTGGCTGTAGGCGTGATGCGCGCGAGCAGGGCGTTTTGCGCATCGGCAGTCATCTTGCCTTTGGCCACGCGGCCCGCACAGAGCTTGGCGCTATAGGCTTTGCCAGCCTCGGCTTTGTCAAGGCTCACGTCTTTGAGCACACTGGCTATGCCCTTGCTGGCCTGAACATAGGCAATGCCCGCGCCCATCATGCCAGCGCCCAAAATACCGACCTTTTGCGGCTTGAATTTTGCCGCGCGCGCAGGGCGCGATGCACCCGCCTTGATCGCGTTCATGTTGAAGAAAAAAGTATTGATCATGGCCTTGGCTTGGCTGCCCGTCATGAGCTTGGCAAGGTAGCGGCTTTCAATGCGCAGGGCGGTGTCGTAGTCCACACTCGCCCCCTCGACCATGCAGGCCAAAATAGCCTCGGGCGCGGGCAGCAGGCCGCGCGTTTGCTTGCGCAGCATGGCAGGCACGACCACCAAGCCACTGGCCAGCGCGGGGCTAGAGGGCTTGCCACCGGGGATTTTGTAATCTTTGGCATCCCATGGGTGCGCGGCCGCTGCTGGGTTGCTGGCATTGGCTTGAATGTAGGCGACGGCTTTGTCCCGCAACACGCTTGCGTCGTTCACCAGCTCATGCACCAGCCCCAAGTCAAACGCCTCTTGCGCTCCAAAAGTTTTGCCTTCCATCAAATAGGCTTGCGCCCGCATCAGCCCAAGATGCCGCGTCATCTTGGTCACGCCACTGGCGCCGGGCAGCAGGCCCAGCGTCACTTCGGGTAGGCCAAACTGGGCCTTTTTGTCCAGCACGGCAATGCGGTGGTGGCCCACCAGCGCCAGCTCCCAGCCGCCGCCCAGTGCCGTGCCGTTGAGGCAGCTCACCACCGGTTTGCCCAGCGTTTCTATGGCGCGAAAATTGCGCTTAACCAGCTCCACCTCGGCATAGCAGCGCGCCGCATCGGCGGGCTGCAAGCGCATAACGCCTTTGAGGTCTGCGCCTGCAAAAAAAGTGCTTTTGTTCGATGCCAGTATCACGCCTGTGATGTTTGCTTTGTCTGCTACCAATTGCGCAGCAGCGGCCGTCATGTCGGCCTGCCAGTCAAGGCACATGGTGTTTACGGGCGAGTTGGGCTCGTCAAAGGTGAGGGTGGCAATGCCGTCTGCTAGAGAGTATTGAATGGTTTTCATAATTTAGATACGCTCCACAATGGTTGCAATGCCCATGCCGCCGCCCACACAGAGCGTGGCCAAGCCGTAGCGCAGCTTGCGCCGGTGCAGCTCGTCAATGAGCGTGCCCAATATCATCGCGCCCGTAGCGCCCAGCGGGTGCCCCATGGCTATTGCCCCGCCGTTCACATTCACCTTCTCGTGCGGCACATGCAGCTCCTTCATAAAGCGCATCGGCACGGCGGCAAAGGCTTCGTTCACCTCAAACAAATCAATTTGGTCAATCGTGAGCCCCGCCTTGGCCAGCGCCTTGCGGGCTGCTGGCATGGGCCCCGTCAGCATGATGGTGGGATCCGCTCCGCTGAGCGCTGCGCTCACAATGCGCGCACGTGGCGTGAGCTTGTGCAGCTTGCCTGCGGCCTCAGAGCCAATCAGCACCGCCGCAGCGCCGTCCACAATGCCCGATGAATTGCCCGCATGGTGTACATGGTCTATGCGCTCCACCTGCGGGTAGCGGTTCAGGGCAATTTGGTCAAAGCCCATCGCGCCCATTTGCTCAAAAGCCGACTTGAGCGAGGCCAAGCCTTCCATAGTGGTGTGGGGCTTGATGAACTCGTCTTCGCCCAAAATCGTTTGGTCTAAAAAGTCTTTCACAGGCACGATGGATGCATTGAAATAGCCCGCAGCCCGCGCCGCAGCGGCGCGCTTTTGCGACTCTAAGGCATAGGCATCCACATCGGCGCGGCTAAAGCCCTCTATGGTGGCGATCAAGTCTGCGCCTATGCCTTGCGGTACAAAATGCGTAGCAAGGTTAGTCTCTGGGTCTTGCGCCCACGCACCGCCGTCCGAGCCAATCGGCACGCGGCTCATGCTCTCCACGCCGCCTGCCACCACTAAATCTTCCCAGCCCGAGCGCACCTTTTGCGCGGCCATGTTCACGGCTTCGAGGCCCGAGGCGCAAAAGCGGTTAAGTTGCACGCCCGAGCAGCGAAAATCCCAGCCAGCTTTCAGCGCCGCCACCTTGGCAATCACCGAACCCTGCTCGCCAATGGGCGAGACCACGCCCATGACCACATCGTCCACAAGTGCCGTGTCAAAGCCATTGCGCTGCTGCAGCGCCGTGAGCACGCCAGCGAGCAAATTCACGGGTTTGACCTCGTGCAAACTGCCGTCTTTTTTACCTTTGCCGCGTGGCGTGCGGATGGCATCGTATACAAAAGCTTCTGTCATGGCTGTCTCCGGTTTGAACATTGCGTTGGCACTAAGTATAGGCAAATTCTGCCAAAGTCCAGTCGCACAGGCTACCAATAACCTGCTGCTGCACCAATGCTTTTCGCTTGGTGCCTATGTAGCGGCTTATTTTGCGCGCTCTCCGAGTTTTAGCGCGCCCGAGCAGCGTTTTGGCTACCTCTCTGGTTACTGCGCCCGAGCAGCGTTTTGGCTATCCCGACGCGCCCTCATGCGGTGGGTAC
>JAYTMT010000064.1:0-8727 GCA_043728315.1 Polaromonas sp.
TTTTGGCTCCTCAACCTGGGCTCGAACCAGGGACCTACGGATTAACAGTCCGGCGCTCTACCAACTGAGCTATTGAGGAATACAGCCTTAGATTATAGCCATATTTTTGTTATTTTTACAAGGCCGCTTGCATTGAAATACGCAAACTGCGTGGCTGCTGGGGAAACAGGTAGGTGTGGCCAAACTGGGTGGGCGATTCTTTGAAAAACTGGCTGTTTAAGAGGTTGTCAATGCCCAGCGTCCAGTTAGTGGCCACGCCTTGCAGCTTGGTGGCGTATGCCAGACCTGCGTCCACGCGCGTCCATGCGGGCAGCGATACCGAGCCGTCGGCCAGCACATTGCGCGCGCCTTCGTGTGACAGATGGCCGCTGGCGGTCAGGCCGGGCAGGGCGGCAAAGCGGTATTGGGCGTTCAGGCGTGCGATCCACTGGGGCACATTGGTGGGGCGCTGGCCGTTGGTCAAGGGCTCTAGCGTGCTGCCTTCGCGTTTGGCATTGATCGCAGTGATGCCGCCACCCAAGCTCCAAGCGCCCAAATTGGCTTGCGCATTGGCCTCTAGGCCGCTGTGCACGGCTTGGCCGTCGTAGTCGCCCGTGCAGGGGCTGATGCCTAGGCGCGCGCAGCCGTCTAGGTTGCTCACAGGGCGGCGAATGTTGAAATAGGCCAGAGACCAGTTCAAGTCTTGGCCAGCAGCTTTGATGCCCAGTTCGGCTTGGCTGGATTTGAGCGCGGGCAGGGCTACGCCTGCATTACTGTACTGGGCGGGGCGGTTGGGCACGACTTGGCTTTCCACGCCTTGGCCTGCGCTGGCATACAGCATGTGCGCTGCATTGATTTGGTAGGCCACTGCCAGCCACGGCGTGCTGATGCCTGCGCTGTAGTCGGTAGGGCGCGGGTCGGTGGGGTCGGTGCGGCTGCTGGCGCGCTGCAAGCGGGTGTGGCGCAGGCCCAGCCATGTGCTTAGCTGCTCGTTCCATTGGATGGCATCTGCTGCAAAAAGCTCGGTGCTGCGTTCGTCACGGTTGGTATACGGGCTGGTGGCGCTTGGGTCTGGCGCTACTACTGTGGGAGCATACAAATTAATGGTGCCGGGCGTAGTGGCGTTATAAGCGCCCGTTTGGCCGCGCTCGGTGTAGTGCGAGAGCAGCGCCCCCATGCTCAGGGCGTGGCGCACGCTGCCAGTGGCCAATTGGCCTTTGATTTCTAGTTTTGCGGCGGTTGTGCTGCGCTTTTCGCCCTCAGAGCGGTAGTCATACAGGTCGTAGTCGCCATTGCTGCAATAGCGGTCGGCGTTGTACACATTGGTGCCCGCGTCAAAACAGCCAAAGGGGAAGGCGGCGCGGTCGTTAGAGGTGAGGCGCTGTGTGCCCAGTTGCACGCTGGCGCGCCAAGCAGTGTTCAAGGCGCGCTCGTAGCGCAGGCTGCCCGTTGTGCCCAGCAGCTCCACGGGCTGGCTCCAGGGTTGGTTGTTGATGTTGATACGGGCATTCGGCGCAGGCAGCGTGTTGCCCAAGAGGCTCAGGCCGGGAATGCTGGGCTGGCTTTTGCGGGAGTATTCGATCTCGCCTTCGAGCAAGCTACTCCGGTCAATCCGCCAGTCCAAGGCCAGCGCTGCCAACTGGCGGCTGCCCTTGGTGTCCGGCGCTGCGGCGTTCAGGCCTTCTTGGCTTAGGTTGACGCGGTAGCCAAAGGCTTTGCCCTCGCCAAATCTGCCTCCCAAATCAGCGTTTACGGCATAAGTACCAAAGCTGCGCAGCTCCAGGCCCACGCTGCGCAAGTCGTTGTTAGTAGGGCGTTTGACTTGGTAGTTAATCAAGCCACCGGGGGCGCTGATGCCCGCCTGCAATCCGCTCGTGCCTTTCAATATGTCCACCCGCTCTTTGTTGTCCAGTGGAATAAAAGTTTCGGCGCTGATGGGCAAACCATCGCGGCTGAAATTGCTTTTGTTGCTCAGCACAAAGCCGCGCACGGTGGCGTAATCCCAATAACCCACGGTGTTGTAGGCATCAGACACCGATGCATCGAGCTTGATCACATCGGCCAAGCGGTTTGCGCCCAGCGCTTTGATTTGCTCGGCGCTGATGCTCGCTGCACTCAGTGGCGTGCGCGCAAGGGGTGCATCGCCTAGGCCAAAGGCCTCTGCACTCGCCGACGCGCTTCGCGGCTGCACGGTAATCGGTTTGAGCGTACTGGCGTTCGATTCGGCGGCCGCTTGTGCAATGGCATTGGGTGCAAAAGGAGCAAAACTTACTACAATATACGTAGCAAACAATGACCTTTTCACGCTGACATTGGGCTTAAAAACCTTCAATTGTCGGGTTTTAAGTGTTTGAATAGTGACGGGAGACGAAAAAGTTGCCATACATGCTTCATGTGATGACAGGTCGGCTTGGATCGCTCGGCCTAGCCCCAGTTGAATGGACTAAAACCGAAAGAGGCGAAGAGAAATGCCCCAGCGAATCATGCTTCCCTGCGCGAGGATTACCTCAATCAGGTTCAAAGGGACTTTCTCAGTCGCATCGCTTGATAGCTTTGCAACACCCCTAGCGAGTGTTCGTTTTTAGTCGAACACTGTTATTTTAATGTGTTTTGTAAGCGCGTTGATCTTGGCGCACTTGGAGCCCGATCTCTCCGGTTGGGGCGCACTGGTGTTGCCCATGCTTTAGCGCGAGGATGCGGTTTGTGTTGCGCATGGATGCAAGCTCCCGAGAGCCATATTTATGAAAAATAGTGCATATGTCACTGTAAAATGGTCATAGTACGCTACGAAAATAGTAGTGTTACAAACGGCGATTCGCAAAGGTAGTAGCGATAACAGCACCCCAAAAAACAGAGGGGAAGTTTCCCCCAAGGTCATCGCGCGAGCAAAGTCTGCGGCTAGGAAGCGGTGTGTCGTCCAAGGATTTCGGGTACCCCCGTATGACGCCGGACGGCGCACCGCTTCCTGGCCGCAGACGTGCATAACAACGAACCGAACCGCTGACGCACAAAATAAACCCACGAAGTAAATGAACAGCGCAGCGCCCTAATGCTAGCAACAATGCCAGATACAACGCCAGCAACTACGCCAGCAGCTGCGCCAGCTTCATCGCCGCGGGCCCCGCACTTTTGCCATAGCGCATCAGCAAGGCCATTTTTTCGGGCTGCTCTGGCGTAACGCGGGCGGCCATGGCGCTAAAGCCATCTAAGCGCGACATGGCGATCCAGCGGCTTAAGTTTTTGTCTTTAGACCAGCGCAGTTGGTTACCCATGTTGACTGCCATCATCTGCAGCCAATGCACGGGCTGGTCAGGCAGGGGCACCACGGTACACAGCGCGTTTTTGGCGGCTTCGTCCTCGTAGCTGGCCTCCACATGCGCAATCATAGCGGCGCTAAAAGTGGGCTGCACGGTGCGAATAAACTGCAGTGTGATGGTGTTGCCATTGAACACGGGAATGATTGGGCGGCGGTTCACCGCGCTGGCCGAGCAGTCCACCACCAGCGCGCTGGGTGTGCATGGCACAGTGCCTTTGTCCAAGATGATCTGCTCGCGCTCGATGCGCTGCACCCGCCCCATGCGCACAATGCGCTTGATTTTAGACAGCTCTGCTATCTCAGAGCGCGACATGATCGCCGCGTGGAACATAGTAGGCGTGATGCTGTCATCCAAGCGCAGCAGTTGGCCAGAAGCGGCCAAATTGGCCAACACCTCGTCCACCGAATTGCCCGCAGCCACCGCCTCCATTTGCGCGGCAAAGCTGCCATACGATTGCGCAAAAAATTCCGCCCCCGGCTGCACATTGGCACGGTTCAAATACCACGCATCGCGCGGCATGATCCATGTGATGGCGTCTGGTTGCGTGCCGTTTTCAAGTAGCCACAGGCAAGCGTCAATGCCCGTTTTTCCAGAGCCCACCACGATGTAACCCGCAGCGGGCTTGGCAATGCGCGTGATGCCGTTCACGGGCACGCAAGTGTGCTCAGGCGCTACGCTGTATTTGGGCGGTGTGGTGGAGGGCACGGCGGTTTGCAAGTAGGTGGTGTCGACCACTTTTTTGCCCACCGCCACGTGGGTGACGCGGCCAGAAGTGAGGGCAGAAAACGCATGCACATTGCCATTGTGAGCGTCACCCACACCATTACCCGCAGTGTCACCCGCCAGCCCCGTGTAATTGCTCATAGGAAAATACTTCACCTGCCCCGAAGCCATCATGGCCTGCATTACCTGCTCATAATAATGCAGCAGCTCAGCCGCACTGGCACGCTCACACATGCCCACATTGATACCTGCTGCATCTTTAAGCCCCGTGCCCAGCGGGCGAGAATTCACGCCGTAATACGCAGAGGGCTGGTGCAGCTTAACAAACGGATACGCATCGTTCCAATGCCCGCCCGGCCCATGGTGCCGGTCCACGATCACCATGCGCGCATCCGTCTCATGAAACAGCGTATCGGCAAACGCCATGGCGACAGCGCCGCTGCCGATGATGAGGTAGTCAGTTTGGAGGGTCGGATTCATGCTCTGGGGCTCATGTTGAAAAACCCATACTAACTTATGGAGGGTAACTTGTGGCTTAGGTTACCCGGGGTTTTTGTATCCTGTACGACAAAAGCAAAAAAGCTCGCAAGAAGCTGGCTTTTTTCTAGCAATTGGCCGTTTCTCAATCAAAAACCGGACTCTCCACCCCCAGCACCTTGTGCAGCTTGGGCGAGGTGGTGGTGTATTGCAAATGCACTTTTTTGTCGGGGAAGATGAAGGGCATAGACCCGAATGCGGCTAGGGCGCATTCGTGGAAGCCGCTGAGGATGAGCTTCTTTTTGCCGGGGTAGGTGTTGATGTCGCCCACGGCGAAAATGCCGGGGGTGTTGGTGCTGAATTTTTCGGTGTCTACTTTGAGCTGTTTGCGCTCGATTTCTAAGCTCCAGTTGGCAATCGGTCCGAGCTTTGGGGATAGGCCAAAGAACACCAAGAGCATGTCAAGCGGCATGAGGCGGGTCACGCCGTCGCCGCCGGTGACTTTTACGCCTGTGAGTTGGCCGTCTTTGGCCTCTATGTCGGTGATTTGACCAACTGTGAATTGCATTTCGTGCGCGTCGCACAGGGCGCGCATTTTGGCCACGCTGGCGGGGGCTGCTTTGAAGCCGTCACGGCGGTGCAAGAGGATGACGGATTCGGCCTTGTTCGGGCCTTCTTGTGCAAAATGAAGCGCCCAGTCCAGCGCCGAGTCGCCACCGCCCACAATGACCAAGTTTTTGTCTTTGAACAGCGCAGGGTCGCGCACGCGGTAGTGCAGTTGCGTGTCTTGGTAGGCATCGAGGCCATCGACTTTCAGGAGGCGCGGCTGAAAAGCGCCTACGCCAGCGGCGATGAAAATCGTTTTGGTTAAAAACGTGGTGCCTTTGGAGGTGGCGACAAAAAAGCGCCCATCTGCTTGCTTTTCTACCGTTGTGACTTCTTGGCCGTAATGGAATGTGGCACCAAAGGGCGCAATCTGCTTGAGCAGGCTGTCGGTAAGCTCCTTGCCAGTGCACACGGGCACGGCTGGAATGTCGTAAATCGGTTTGTCAGGATACAGCTCAATGCACTGGCCGCCGGGGTAGGCCAAGCTGTCGATCACATGGGCTTTCACCTCAAGCAGCCCCAGCTCAAACACCTGAAACAAGCCCACAGGGCCCGCGCCAATAATCACCGCATCGGTATGGATAGCGCCATCGTGCGCATGGGTGGTGTTGATAACTTCTTGATTCACTTGTGGGTCCATGATGAATAAATACCTTGAATACCTAGTTTCCGGCCGCGAAGGGCGCGAAAGTTACGCGAAGAGCGCGAAAGAAGACAAAAAACTAAAAAACTTGGTATTCCTTTAGCGTCTTTCGCGCAAATTTCGCGCCCTTCACGGCCGGATGTCCGATTTAAAACCCCTAGCGCTCCAGCATAGCTAGCTTAGGCATTACATCCTTCCACTCATCCGCATCCGCAGGTGCAGGTTTGCGTTTGGTGATGCTTTTCCAGCCCGCTTTTTGCGACAGTTCAATGTTGAGTTTGATGAAGTGCAATTGGTCAGGTGGCGCGTCTTCTTCGGCGTAGATGGCGTTGACGGGGCACTCGGGGATGCACACTGCGCAGTCTATGCATTCATCGGGGTCGATGACGAGCATGTTCGGGCCTTCGCGGAAGCAGTCTACGGGGCATACATCGACGCAGTCGGTGTATTTGCATTTGATACAGGCTTCGGTGACGATGTGGGTCATTTTTTAAGTGCTGGATGACCGCTGCTGCGAACAACGGAGGGTTTAAGGTTTACGCGGGCTTGCATCCGTGTTAACCCTTGATTTTATTGGGTTTTGGGCTGAAATTACGGGGCGGGCTAACTAATCAACACCGCGCCTGAGGTTTTGTGGCTGGCCGTGTCCACCAAAATGAGTGCGCCCAGTGTTTTGCTCTGTGCATAGGGCAGGGTAGCCAGCGGCTCTTGCAGGGCTAATTCGATGCCGCCGATCTCGTTGGGCGCAAGTTCACTCACGTCTTCGTGTGCCAGCGTGTGGATGTTCAGGCGGTGCGTGATGCGCGCCACCTTGGCTTTGACCCAGCGGTGGCCGTGCAGTGCCCAATAGACGCGACCAGCAACGAGAGGCGCGTCGTCCATCCAAGCGATGGTGCCGCTGATGCTGCGCGATGGTGCGAAGGCATCGGGCGCGAGCAACCAGTCGCCACGCGACACATCGACCTCGCGGTCTAGCGTGATGCCTGCGGACAAACCTGCGTCGATGCTGGTGGGTGCACGCGCATGGTCAATCACCTGCGCCACCGTGGCGGTTTGGCCGCTGGGCAATACGGTGATGGCCTGCCCCACGCGCACGCTGCCTGTAGCCACGCGGCCCCAAAAAACGCGGCGGCCTTGGGATGTATCGGCTGAGCTTGCAAACTTTTCTACCCATTGCACGGGCATAGCAAAGGGGCTGCCAGTTTCGGGCACGCCCGCAGGCAAACGCTCTAGTATCAATAGCAAGCTTTCACCACTGTACTGCGACATTGCCGAATATTCTTCTACAACGCCGCTTCCAGTGAGCGCAGAGATGGGCACAATGCTGTGCACGGCAATGCCAGCGCTGGCCGCAAAGCTTTGCAGCGCCGCGCTGATGTTGGCAAAGGCCAAGTTGGCATCACGCACGGCATCGAGCTTGTTCACCGCAAAGACGATGCTGGGCACGCGCAGCAGGTGCACCAGCAGGCTGTGGCGGCGGGTTTGGGGCAGCAGCGTGAGCGCGGGGGTTTGCCAGTCAAGCTTGGTGGCATCCACCAGCACCACGGCTGCATCCGCGCTGCTGGCCGCGGTCACCATGTTGCGGGTGTATTGCTCGTGGCCGGGCGCGTCGCCAATGATGAACTTGCGAGTAGCGGTGGAAAAATAGCGGTAGGCCACATCAATGGTGATGCCCTGCTCACGTTCGGCCGATAAGCCGTCGGTGAAGAGCGCCAAGTCGGCTGTGCCGCTTTTGGACACGCCAGCCAGCTGGTCTTGCAGCACGGCCTTGGTGTCTACCAGCAGGCGGCCAATCAGGGTGGATTTGCCGTCATCCACCGAGCCGCAGGTGATGAATTTAAGTGCTTTTTTCATGTTAAAAGTAGCCTTCCTTTTTGCGTTTTTCCATCGACGCTTCCGATGTTTTGTCGTCCATGCGGGTAGCGCCGCGCTCGCTCACATCAGCGGCCAGCGTTTCAATGACGATCTGGGCTGGCGTAGCGGCAAGGCTAGCCACGGGGCAGGTGCAGGTGATGTCGCCCACGGTGCGAAAACGCACACTGCGCTGCTGCGACACCTCGCCCGCTTTGAGCGGTGTGAGCGGCGTGACTGGCACGAGCAGCCCTTTGCGCTCCACCACCTCACGCTGGTGGGCGTAGTAAAGGGATGGCAAAGCAATTTGCTCGCGGGCTATGTATTGCCACACATCCAGCTCGGTCCAGTTGCTGATGGGGAACACCCGAAAATGCTCGCCCGGCTGCAGCTTGGTGTTAAAAGCGGTCCACAGCTCAGGCCGCTGGCTCTTGGGCTGCCACTGGCCAAAACTGTCGCGGTGGCTAAAAATGCGCTCCTTGGCACGGGCCTTTTCTTCGTCACGCCGCGCCCCGCCAATCAGCGCGTCAAATTTGAATTCTTCAATCGCTTCGAGCAAAGTCACGCTCTGGTGTACGTTACGCGACTCGCCCGCGTGTGCAAGGCGCACCGTGCCCCGCGCCATCGAGTCTTCAACACTGCGAACGATCAGCTTGGCATCGAGCTGCGCCGCACGCGAATCCCTGAAATCGGTGACTTCTGTGAAGTTGTGCCCCGTGTCAATCATCAGCAATGGGTAGGGAATGCGCCCCTTGCCGAAGGCTTTTTCCGCGCATTTGAGCATCACCAAGGAGTCTTTGCCGCCTGAGAACAACAGGGCGGGGCGCTCGAAAGCAGCAGCCACTTCACGCAGGATGAAGATCGTTTCTTCCTCTAGGGCATTGAGGTGGCTGTTGCTCAATGTTTGCAAAAGCGTAGGGTCGGTTCTGGCGTTCATGGTTGAATTAGTTGGTTTGTTTAGAACTTAGGGGGAGTTTTTGAACGCAGAGGGCGCGAAGGTTTCGCAGAGGACGCAGAAGGAATACAAAAAAAATACAGAAAAAAGAAAAATTTTAGAATTAACAAGCAAATGTCAGCGTGATATGGTCATATATTGCTATTAAATTAATATTAATAATAAAACTCTGTGAC
>JAYTMT010000065.1:0-34904 GCA_043728315.1 Polaromonas sp.
AGACAACGTTCATGTGATTTCGGTAGATGGGACAAGTTTTAAGCGTTATCTCAATTTAGCCAAACTTTTAGGCATTAAAACTGCGGCGATTCGGGACAATGATGGTGACTATCAAAAAAACTGCGTAGAAAACTATTCCGAATACGTAGGTGGAAACATCTGCGTATTTTCTGATGAAGAAAACACCCGCAGGACGTTTGAAGTATGCTTTTACATGGATAACAGTGCGGTATGTGATGAACTTTTCCGTGCTGGTCGAAAGACGCTGTCGGTTCTTCAATATATGCTGGACAATAAAACACAGGTTGCTTTCGAGCTACTTGATAAAAAGGGAGGGGAATTAATTTGTCCGTCCCATATTCAGAAAGCAATTGAGTGGATAAGAGGATAGTACTTGCTGTTGCGGGGGCGGGTAAAACCACAAGCCTTATCTCTCGACTCGATTTAACTAAGCGAGCCCTAATCATTACGTATGCCGATAACAACGTAAATACTATACGCGGAAAAATTGTCGAAGCGTTTGGCTTTTTGCCTTCAAACATATCCATCTACTCATACTTCACGTTTCTACACAGTTTTTGCTACAAACCTTTTCTATTTTTGCAGATGGGACGAACCCAAGGTTTGAACTTCAAACCTCCGCCACCGCATACACTGAAGTTCAAGCGAAAGAGCAACGACTATTATTTGGACAACAATAATCGTCTTTATTACGGAAGGCTTTCTAAGCTTCTAGCCGTAAAAAATGTTGTTCATGATGTGGTACGACGAATCGAGAAATACTACGATGAAATGCTCATCGACGAGATACAAGACTTCGGCGGAAATGATTTCGATTTTCTGAAGTCAATAATTGCCGTAAATCTCAACGTTTTACTGGTGGGGGATTTTTTTCAATCGACTTACACTACCAGTCGTGATGGCTCAGTGCATAAGAATCTGCATCATGATTTTGAAACCTACCTCGATCACTACCGCAGATGCGCGCTTGAAATAGATCAGGTGTCACTTGTAAAAAGTTACCGTTGTAGTCCGACAGTGTGCGAGTTCGTTAGAGAGAAGATGGGTATCGAAATCCACTCTCATTTAACTGCACCGACAGTTGTAGAATTTATTGAAAATTTAGACGAGGCTGAGCAACTCTATCGTTGCAGTAAGACCGTCAAACTTTTCTATGCAGAGCATTCGAGGTATGACTGCTATTCACAGAACTGGGGAGCCTCAAAAGGACAAGATCATTATCAAGATGTATGCATTGTGTTGAATGGTACTGCATTGACCTTATTTAAAAATGGCAACCTGCGCGACCTCGCTTCACTCACCAAGAATAAGCTTTATGTCGCATGCACGCGTGCCAGAGGCAATCTGTACTTTGTAAGCGATCAAATGTTCAAGAGGTTCAAATCGACCAGCACATAGCTTATGTCAATCTAGATTTTTAACTTAAAGGATGTTTATGCCCAACCTCACCCCCCAAACCCTAGACCGCATGTACAACAACCGTGCCTTGGTGCCAGACCATGCGCGGCATTTCAGCCAGTGGGCAGAGGCATCTGAGGATGCGCGGGAGGCGGTGGCTTGCTTGACTGATATTGCCTATGGTCCGAGCGCGATGGAGAAGTTGGACGTGTTTCCCGGCAGCAAGGTGGGCGCTCCGGTGCTGGTGTTTATACACGGCGGCTACTGGCGCTCGTTAGATAAGTCTCAGCACTCGTTTATTGCCCCGGCTTTTGTGAATCAGGGGGCGTGCGTGGTGGTGCCTAACTATGCGCTGTGCCCGGCGGTCACGCTGCCGCAGGTTGTGATGCAGATGGTGGGCGCGCTGGCCTGGACGCATCGCAACATCAGCCAGTACGGTGGCGACCCACGCCGCATAACGGTGGTGGGCCATTCGGCAGGTGGGCATTTGGCGGCCATGCTGTTGGCCTGCCAGTGGAGCACATACGCCAAGGATTTGCCTGCAAATTTGGTAAAAAATGCGCTGTCGATCTCGGGTCTGTATGACTTAGAGCCGATCATGCACACGCCTTTTCTCAAAGAGTCGCTGCGCCTCACGCCCGAGCAGGTGCGCATGACCAGCCCCGCTGGGATGCCCCGTCCGCGCCAAGGCAAGCTGTATGCGCTGGTAGGCGCAGACGAGAGTGCCGAGTTTGTGCGGCATAACCGCATGATTCACGCTGCATGGGGTAAAACCACGGTGCCGGTGTGCGCGACCATTCCCGGTCGCAACCACTTCAGCGTGCTTGAAGACCTGTGCGCGCCGTGGTCGAGGTTGCATCAGCTGGCTAGCGGGTTGGTGTTGGAGGTTTAACTGCTTGGGCAATTAGGCGGTTTGCCGTCCGGCGTCATACAGGGGTATCCTTGCATCCTGGGGTGGCACACCACTTACTCGCTGGAGAGTTTGCGCGCTCGGCGATCTTAAAATAACTTTCAGCGGCTCAATTCACTACTCTTTTTATAGTAAACAATGACCATATGACGCTGACATTGCCGCTATTTTCTTGAGAAATGTATTTCTGACCGCCACAAACAAGCTCAGTGCTCGCGGTGGCATAGCCCATGCTTTACCGCAATGTGACCATCTATACGCGGCGAAGCTACAAAAGCGACATTAACCTTTCGACAAGCTCAGGGCGAACGGGGTATGGACGCGCCCTTCTGCAAGCTCAGGAAGAGCGGGGGCACAGACAGGAAAACGGCGATAAAAAATCTACACGTTGAACAAGAAGTTCATCACATCGCCGTCTTTGACAATGTAATCCTTGCCCTCTGCCCGCATCTTGCCAGCGTCTTTGGCCCCCTGCTCGCCCTTGTAGGTGATGTAGTCGGCAAAAGCGATGGTTTGGGCGCGGATATAGCCGCGCTCAAAATCGGTGTGAATCACTCCAGCGGCTTGCGGGCCGGTGGCGCCTATGGCTACGGTCCAAGCCCGCACCTCTTTCACGCCTGCGGTAAAGTAGGTTTGCAAGCCCAAAAGGCCAAAACCCGCGCGAATCAGGCGGTTCAGGCCGGGCTCGGTTTGGCCAATTTCGGCGAGGAACATATTGCGGTCTTCGTCGCTCATTTCCGACATTTCTGCTTCTATCTTCGCACAAATGGCTACAACTGGCGCATTTTGCTTGGCGGCGTATTCGCGCAATTTGTCTAAAAACGGGTTGTTCTCAAAACCGTCTTCGGCCACATTGGCCACAAACATGGCTGGTTTGGCGGTAATCAGGCACAGCGGTTTGAGGATAAGCAGCTCGTCTTTGCTAAAGTCAATGCTGCGCACTGGCAGGCCTTGGTTGAGCGTGGCTTGGCATTTTTCTAGCACCACAGCCAGTTTGCCAGCTTCTTTGTCTGTGCCCGATTTGGCCGCTTTGATCGAGCGTGCCAAGGTTTTGTCTACGGTGGTCAGGTCAGCCAAGCACAGCTCGGTTTGAATCACCTCTATGTCATTGATCGGGTCGACCCTGCCAGCCACATGGATCACATTGGCATCTTCAAAGCAGCGCACCACGTTCACAATGGCGTCGGTTTCGCGGATATGCGCCAAAAACTGGTTACCCAGCCCCTCGCCCTTGCTCGCGCCAGCCACCAAACCCGCAATGTCCACAAACTCCACAATCGCAGGCACAATGCGCTCTGGCGTGATGATGTCGGCCAACTGCTGCAAACGAGGATCGGGCAGCTCCACCATGCCCACATTGGGTTCAATGGTGCAAAATGGATAGTTCTCTGCTGCGATGCCTGCTTTGGTTAATGCGTTAAATAGGGTAGATTTACCTACGTTTGGTAGGCCTACAATGCCACACTTAAGACTCATGGGTTACTTTCTAAAAAACAATTGGTTCAAGTGTATGCGATGCGCGGCCTTTGCCGCGCAGATTGGGCAGCGCTTGGCTCAATTTGCAGCTGTTTTTGCGCTGCCGGTCTTGTTATCAATTAGCGCCAGCGCAGCATGGGCCCAAGAAGTAATACCCGTCCCGCAGTGGCCAGAGCCTGTGGTCATGGACAGCAGCAGCCAAGAGGTGCAGCTGTCGGTGCTAGGTACATGGATTGAGCCTAAGGGCAAAGCTAGGGTAGAAGACGTTTTTGCTGCGGGTCTGGCGGCATTTGCCCCGCGTGCGGTGGCCAACAACACCACCTTGAGGCCGCAATCTGCCCAGTGGGTGCATTTGCGCATAGCTGCACGGGCATCTGCTGCGCCAGCAGCGCGCAGTTTGGCCAATATTGCGGGCTATTTACCTGTGGTGATTGAAGTGCCGATTCCGCTATTGGATGGGCTAGAGCTGTTCCATGCCAACGAGCGCGGTCAATGGGACACCCAAGTCGCGGGCGATTTGCTGGCCAACGCTGCTTGGACTTACCCAGCTTTGCACCCGCATTTTGAACTGCAATTGCGCGAGGGGGTCACGCACGATATTTTTCTCAGGCTTACTGGGCATACATCGATTACCGAGCCGATTAAAATTTCCAGTCCCTCTGAGTATTCTAGGCATCTGCGCACCAACCATTTGCTACTGGGCTTGATTCTTGGCGCGATGTCTATATTGCTGGCGCTGTGCGTCGTGCAAGGCTCGCTGTACCGCGATGCAGTGTACACATGGTACGGTGCCTACGTCAGTTTGGTTATGTTGGGTTTGGCTGCTTTTACGGGCATGGGTGCGTATTTTCTATGGAATAACTCCCCATGGTGGGCCGATACTGCACCGGGTGCTATTTTGCTGGCCGTGACTGCGGTTGCAGGGCAATTTGTCAGGCTGCTCACTGGCACGTCTATTCGCGATGCGCGCCTGAACAAAATCATGGTTGCACTGAGCATGCTGGGCTTGGCGTGCGCCTTGATTTACCCTTTTGTACCACGGCCTACGTGGGGGCGTGGGATTTTGGCTGTGATTTTCCCCTTGCAAGTGTGTTTGATTCTTTATGCGGCACAGCGTGCGTGGCGCGGTGGTGACACGGTCAGTGGCTTGGTCACTCTTGCCTATTTGCCGCTGGCTGTGTCGCTGCTTATGGCGCTTGGCCATGCGCTGGGCATCAGCAGGGCTTGGACCTATTCCCAAGGAGCCATCATTGCTTCTTTGATTTTTGAAATGCCCCTGCTTTTACTGGCGCTGAACATGCGTTCGCGCAGCCGCCACGGCATGATTGAGCGTTCGCAGGCGCTGGCTTCGCAAGATGCGCTCACAGGACTTTTGGCTGCACATTTGTTCAAAGACCGCATGCGACAAACGGTGCTGCGCTCTCGCACCCACAAGGCCGATGCGGCCATTGTTTACATTGATTTGGTGAACTACGAGCAAATCAAGCGTACCCACGGCGTGACGGTGGCTGAGCAAAGTATCCTGCGTTGCGTGATTAAATTGCGCCGCTTGCTGCGCGATGTGGATGTGGCCAGCCGTATTTCAGAGAACCGATTTGGCGTGGTGCTCGAAGGAGTGACACTGCGCGCGACGGCCACCCAGCTGTGCGCCCGCTTGATTGCCATGGGGCTTATGCCACTCAAAGGCCTCAAGCCGGAAGTGACACTGAATTTCCACATGGCGGTTGTGGTGATGCGTGAATGCACCCATGACAAAGACAGCATAGAAGCGGCTTTACTGGGCATCCTTGACAGCATGAATGCGCGCACCCACAAGCCGATTCGGTATTTAGAGCCTGAGATTTATACCAACGACGTGTTTGCATCGGACGGCAAAGACAATTCAGGAAATTCAGACAAACCTAGCGCAAGCCCATTGGCCATGGCAAACACAGCAGCGCACGAAGCTGCGGCGCTGGCTCCTACCCAGCCCGCTGCACTCAGCGCATCCCAAAATTAAGCTTTAGTCAAACTTGTAGTTGGCCTGCAGCGCTTGCCCCACACGCAGCACCGCGTCTTTGTCATCCGATACACCCACCGTGGCAATCACATTCATGCCAAAAGTCAGCGCGCCGCCCACCCGTGGGTCGCTGCGGTAGGCTTGCAGCGCATCGCCCACCTCTGGGCTGCTCAGCGCCGTGGCGGGGTTGATATTGGGTATGGGGCAGCGCGGGCAGGGCTTGACCGGGGTTAGCACCAAGGCATCTTCTGCAGTGCCAGTGTGAAAGGCTTGTAGGCGGTCTTCGTCGTGCGCCTCAATGCCAGTGAGCACTATATTGGGCCGAAAACGCGCCATGTCCACTGGGGCATGCCCCGCTGCTGCCAAGCGCTGGTTGAGCCCATCGAGGGAGGCTTGGCTGACAATTAGCATAGCGTAACCGTCTGCAAATTGGGTGTAAGCGGTGTGTTTGCCCGTCCACTCTTTGTTGCTCGTGCGCGGCTGCTCAGGGTCAAAACGCACCAAACGCAGCTTTTTGACTGCTTGGCCTGCGGGCAGGTCTTGGGCTAAAAAGTCTGTAAACCACTGGGCCGCCGTCTCGCCCATGTCGTAGGCGGCGCAGGTGTCGCCCCACACCCTCACTGTGCAGGGCTTTTCCACCGCGTCGATGGTGATGTGCAGCGCCAGCATGCCGGGGGCGCGCAGCACCAAGTCGTAGGTTTTGAGGGTAGGTTGCACCAGCGCCATGCGCGGCAGCTCGCGTTGGGTTACAAAATTGCCGGCTTCGTCTACCACCATCCATGCGCGGTCCAGGTCAAGGCCAGTCTCGGTGAGCACGCATTCGGTGAGTGAAATACCCGCGCAGGATTTAATGGGGTAAATATAGAGCGCAGCAATGGTGGAGGTGGTGTCGCAAGTAATCATGCCCGCAAGTATAAAGAAGCTTGGTTGAAACTCCTACAATGCACACCATGGCATCAGATATTTGTATTCTTGGCAGTGGCATTGTGGGAATGACCGGCGCGCTACTGCTCGCGCGCGAGCGGGTGCGCGTGGGCTTAGTGCAAAGTGCCGGTTTTTCTGCGCCTGATATCCGCTCCTTTGCGCTCAATGCAGCTTCAAAAAGCCTGCTAGAGGGTGTGCGGGCCTGGCCAAGCGAATTTGCCTGCCCGGTGCAGCACATGCAAGTGCATGGGGACGACGGCGGGGCGGTGGTTTTTGGCGCACCTGCCGTTGCGCTAGCTTGGATTGTGGATGCGCCAGCTTTGCAGGCAAGCCTGCGCCAAGCGCTTGGCTATGCAGCCAGCGTGCAATTGCTCGATGCCCCGCAAGCGGCCGCACTGACCATTGTGTGCGAGGGGCAGTGCAGTGCTGCCCGCGCAGCATTGGGGGTGGTGCACGAGCGCAGCAGCTATGGGCAGCAGGCCATCGCAGCGCATATACAGTGCGCATTGCCCCACGGCCATACTGCGCGCCAGTGGTTTGCCGGGGGTGAAGTGCTGGCCTTATTGCCCAGAAACAGTGCAGCGGGGAACTCTGTGGCGTTGGTGTGGTCTGTGCAGGATGACCACGCCAAAGAACTGCTTGCCATGACTGAGACCGAATTTTGCACGGCCTTGCACACTGCGTGTGCTGGCGCAATGGGCTCCATGGCGCTGCAAACCGCGCGCGCAGTCTGGCCATTGCAGGTGGCCACTGCGCAGCGCTGGGTGGGGGAGTTTGGCCCAGCAGCGGGCCCAAGCGCTGGTCTGGGCCCAAGCCCAACAGGCAGTTGGGCCCTTGCTGGTGATGCCGCGCACAGTGTGCACCCGCTGGCCGGGCAGGGACTGAATTTGGGGCTGGCCGATGTGGCTTGCCTGTCGGGCATTTTGACAGCCAAAGAGTATTTCAGGGGCTACGGTGACATGCGCTTGCTGCGCCGCTACGAGCGCGCCCGCGCCGTGGACGCTGCCGCCCTGCGCCAAGCCACTGATGGCTTGCAGCGCCTGTTTGCCCACACCGATTCCCGTGTGCAAAGCCTGCGCAACTGGGGCATGAACAGTTTTAACCAAATCAACCCATTGAAAAACTGGGTCATGCAGCGCGCCATGGCCTTGCCAGCGGCCTTGTGAATAACCATATTCCACGAATGAACTGCTCGATCCACCACTTTTTGTACTGGCTTTTTTAAAGCACCATATTCAAAGACCTCAAAAAAAACCAACATCCACGACACCGCGACTATGAAAAACCAAACCTTGAAAACCACGCTTTTTGTACTGACCTTTGGCCTTTGGATGGGCTGCGCTTTTGCCCAAGAAGCCACCATTCGTAAGAACTTGGCCGAGCGCCTGCCAAGTTTGCCCAAAATTGACGAAGTCAGCAAAACCGGCATGCCCGGCCTGTTTGAAATTCGCGTCAACGGCACCGACATCATGTACACCGACGCTGAAGGCAACTACCTGATTCAGGGCAATTTGATCGATGCGAGAGCCCGCCGCAACCTGACCGAAGAGCGGGTGGAAAAACTTAGCGCCATTGATTTTGACACCCTTCCCATCAAAGACGCTTTCATCGTCAAGCGCGGCAATGGCAAACGCAAAGTGGCCGTGTTTGAAGACCCCAATTGCGGCTACTGCAAGCGCTTTGAGCGCGATTTGCAAAACGTAGACAACGTCACGGTGTACATGTTTCTCTACCCCATCTTGGGCCAAGGCTCGGTCGAGCGCAGCAAAGCCATTTGGTGCGCCAAAGACAAGGTCAAAGCGTGGAACGACTGGATGATCAAAGACGCCGATGCAGCTGCTGCACCAGCGGCTTGCAACACCACGGCGCTGGAGCGCAACGTGGAGTTTGGCAAAAAACACAAGATCACAGGCACCCCCACCCTGATATTTGCCGACGGCAACCGTGTACCCGGAGCTATTCCCGCTGCACAGGTGGAAAAGTTTTTAGCGGAAGTGAAATAAAACTCGACTGAAGCAAATACCGTTTGCGCTGCGCTTGTCTAAACGTCCGTGCTGCGTTGGTCTAAGAAAAATAGTGCCAATGTCAGCGTCATATGGTCATATGGTCATAGTACGCTGCGTTTTATATAGCATTAAATAGTCTAAAAGTAAAATTCCACCTCTCGCGTCCAAACCACGAATCGGGCGATGCTCTTTTCACAGAGCAAGACCTTGGCAGTGCTTGCACGGTATTTGTATTAGAAATAAGCAGCGCGGCGCGTAAGGACTTGGCGCGGCATGCCTGCGAATCGTTTATTCTCAAGGGTCATGAAGAAATCTGCCAAATCCCCAGTGAACATACCTCCATCTGCGGCCCAAACAGCTGAGGTGTCATACAGCATCGGCATGGATGCCCATGCCCACCTGTTTTTAATTAAGTTGCGCATTGCCAAGCCCACAGCCACAGTGCGCGTAAGCCTGCCGGTGTGGATTCCGGGGAGTTACATGGTGCGGGAGTTTTCCAAGCATTTGCAAAACCTCAGCGCTGCGCAAAACGGGCAGTCTGTGGCGCTAGAGCAGCTGGATAAATGCACATGGCAATTGGCCTGCATGGCAGGAAAAGCCTTAGAGCTGCACTACCAAGTGTATGCGTTTGACAACTCGGTGCGCACTGCGTATTTGGATGCACAACGCGGGTTTTTTAACCCATCGTCGCTGTGCCTGCGGGTGCATGGCTTAGAAGATGCAGGCCATGCCGTGCAGGTGGCAAGGCCTGCGCATATTACTCCTAAAAACAGAGCAAGCTATGACCTTATCACGCCGACATTGGCCTTAAAAGTTGATAAAAATGGCTTTGGCAGCTATTGGGCTGCCAATTACGACGTATTGGTGGACAGCCCGTATCTGATAGGGCAGATGTGGGTGGGCAGCTTCAGTGTGCGCGGTGTTGCGCACCGCTTTGCCGTGACAGGCGCGCCGCCGGGCTTTGATGGCGACAAACTGCTGTCGGACACGCAGCGCATTGTCGAGGCTGAAATGGAGTTTTGGCATGGCAGCAAAGGCGCAAAAACCACAGGCAGCGCCAGTAAACCACCGTTTAAAAGCTACTTGTTCATGCTCAATGCCGTGGATGAAGGCTATGGCGGCCTAGAGCATGCCCACAGCACGGTGCTGATTTGCGGGCGGCGCGATTTGCCGCGCAGGGGCGTGGCCACCTCTGAGGGCTATACCACCCTCATGGGGCTGATAAGCCATGAGTACTTCCACACTTGGAATGTCAAGCGCCTGCGCCCCAGCGAGTTTGCGCGCTACCAATACCAGAGCGAGCAGTATACGCAAATGCTGTGGTTTTTTGAAGGCTTTACCAGCTACTACGACGACCTGCTGCTGCGCCGCGCAGGCCTTTTAGACAACGCGGGCTATCTCAAACTGCTGGCCAAAACCATCAACCAAGTGCTGCAAACCCCCGGCCGTTTGCTGCAATCGGTGGCGCAAAGCAGCTTTGACGCATGGGTGAAGTACTACCGCCAAGACGAAAATTCGGCCAATGCCACGGTGAGCTACTACACCAAGGGCGCGCTGGTGGCGCTGTGCTTTGACTTGGCTTTGCGCGCGCGCGGCTGCACGCTGGACGCGGTGATGCGCTATTTGTATGCGCACAGCGGCGGTGGACCAATTGCCGAGCAGGATTTTGCGCAGGCGCTAGAAGCCATTAGCGGCAAAAGTTTTGCAACAGAAATCACCGATTGGGTGCATGGCAAGGCAGACTTGCCAATCGAAAAATTGTTAGAAAGCAATGGCATCAGCATCCAAAAAGAGAGCGCCCCGCTAGCGCAGAGATTAGGCCTGCGGGTGTCGGAGGCCAACCAAGCGTTGGTTATAAAAGTGGTGCTGCGCGGCAGCTTGGCAGAGGCGGGCGGCATGGCCGCAGGCGACGAATGGCTGGCCTGCAATGGCTGGCGCATGCATAAATTGGATGATTTTTTGCTGTATAAAAATGCAGAAACCCAAGCTGCAAAAACCCAAAAAACAGGAAAAATCGCAGCCACCACGCGCGCAGCAACACCCCAAGCTACAGCTAACGCCATCACGGTGAGCCGTGACAAACGCCTGCTGCAGCTTAGCCTTGCCACGCCGCCCGCAGACCGCGAGCAGGTATGGGCGCTGCGTGTGCAAAGCGCCGACAAGGCCAACGCATGGCTGGACGCTTGATGTTTGGCCGTCTCAGTGGGCGTGTGATGGGCTTCAAAGCGTTGGCGCTGTGTATCCTGCTGGCCCTGATTGCCCATGCCATCATACTGGTGTGGATGGGCAACGCACTGGGCGGGCGCAGCGTGCTGGCACCCATGGCCGATCCCATGTTCACCCGCCAAATCAGCGCCCAAGAGCCAGTGAAACCGCCCTCGGCCGTGCCAAGCCTTGCAGCGCTCAAGCCTGTGCCATCCAAACCAGCCTCTCAACCAATTTTCAAAGAAAATACTGCCGATGTCAGCGTCAAATCGTCATCAGATGCTACAAATACCGTAGTAGTTGAAACCCCCACTTTGGTCCCTAGCGCAGCACCGCCTGTGCCAGAGCAGCCCCTTTCGCCACCGCCAATAGAATTGGATTTGCCCAGATCGCGTATGCCAGTAGTTGCCGCCTCGGTGCCCGCTGCCAGCCTCACCTCCAGCCTCAGTGTGGTGGCCAATGCCAATACCAGCACCGCCAGCGTCACCGACACGTGGCCGCCCGATACCCGCCTGAGCTACAAACTGGGAGGGCAATTTCGAGGTGATTTGCATGGCACAGCAAAGGTGCAGTGGCAGCGCGAAGGCGCAGGCAGCGCCACAGCCGTGGTGTCCGGCGCGTTGCCATTGCGCGAGCGCTACCAAGTAAAAATTGATGTGAATGTGGGTTTTTTGGTGGGCTTTGTCATGACCAGCCAAGGCAAAGTTACTGATGCTGGGCTGCAGCCCGAGGCCTACGAAGAGGCGTTACCCAATGGCAATCGCGGCGTGCAGCTGCGCGAAAACAGCATTGTTTTGCTAGACAAACGTGAAATACCCAAACCGCCAGGCGTGCAAGACAGCGCCAGCCAGTTTGTAGA
This sequence comes from Polaromonas sp., assembly GCA_043728315.1. Lineage (GTDB taxonomy): Bacteria > Pseudomonadota > Gammaproteobacteria > Burkholderiales > Burkholderiaceae_C > JAAFIP01. Next base: position 11,799 of record JAYTMT010000065.1, read on the forward strand.
GCTCTCAAGGCAGTTTGCTACAGGGCGCGCCGCGCTGGAGGTGGGTAAAACGGTGAGTTTTTCTATGGCGCGTCCGGGCGGTGTCGATGCATGGATTTACGACATCAAAGAAGCTGAAACCCTCTACCTAGGCAAGCTAGGCAATGTGCAGGCCTTTCACCTCGTGCCGCGCCCGCTGGCCGCAGCACGCGGCAGCATCACCATGGAGATTTGGTACGCCCCAGCACTGCAATACCTGCCCGTGCGGATCAAGCTCAATGTCAATCCCACGACTTTTATTGACTTGATGATAGACACGATAGAGCAGCGCTAGCACGCGCTGCGATCTTTAAAAATTAGCGCTAGCACGCGCTGCGATCTTGATAAATTCAGGGGTGCATCAAGCCTCAGCGCGCTTCTTAAGCATGCGCGGCACCACCAAAATTGCCACAATTGCCACCAGTAAAAACACCGAACCTGGGCGGTCCAAGAATACGGTCCATTTGCCTTCGCCAATGGACAACGCGTTGCGCATCTGGGCCTCAGCCAAGGGGCCCAAAATCATGCCTACTACCACAGGGGCAGTGGGAAAATCATAGCGGCGCATCAGCACGCCCACTAGCCCGATACCATACAGCAAGAGCAGATCAAAGGCACTTTGGCGCATGCCATACACGCCCACAGTGGCGAATATCAAAATACCGGCATACAAATGCGCCTTGGGTATTTTGAGCAGTTTGACCCAAAGCCCAACCATTGGTAAATTCAAGACGAGCAGCATGACATTGCCAATGTACAAAGAAGCAATCAACGCCCAAACCAAGGCGGCCGAAGTGGTGAACAATTGCGGGCCCGGTTGAATGCCGTAATTTTGAAATGCGCCTAGCAAGATGGCGGCAGTATTGGAGGTGGGAATGCCCAAGGTCAGCAATGGAATCAGTGTTGCCGTGATGGCGGCATTGTTCGCAGCTTCGGGCCCTGCTACCCCTTGTATGGCACCGGTAGAGCCAAAGGCTGATTTGTCCTTGGCGAGTTTTTTCTCTGTGGCGTAGCTTAAAAAAGTGGGTATTTCGCTGCCACCAGCAGGAATAGTGCCAAAAGGAATGCCGATAAACGTGCCGCGTATCCATGCAGGCCAAGACAGTTTCCACTCCACTTTACTCATGTGCACGCGGCTCATGGCATTTTGTGTTTCTGACTCGCGGCCTTGGTAAATCACGTTATATAGGGTTTCGCCCACTGCAAACAAGCCCACTGCAATCAACACAATTTCAATGCCGTCCATGAATTCAGGCACACCGCCGGTATAGCGCACTTGACCCGATATTTGGTCTATGCCTACCAAGCCAATGGCCAAGCCCACAAACAAAGTGGTGATGCCGCGCAGGGCGCTTTTACCCAAAACCGCGCTCACGGTGCAAAACGCCAACACCATCAGCAAAAAATACTCTGGCGGCCCTAATTTGACGGCGTATTGCGCAATAAATGGCGCTGCAAAAGTGACCACAATGGTGGCGATCGTGCCCGCTACAAACGACCCAATGGCGGCCGTGGCCAAAGCCGCACCCGCGCGCCCGTTTTTCGCCATTTTGTTGCCTTCCATCGCGGTCACCATGGATCCGGCTTCGCCGGGCGTGTTGAGCAAGATGGAGGTGGTGGAGCCGCCATACATCGCCCCGTAGTAAATCCCAGAGAAGAAAATCATCGAGGCTGTAACTTCGACTTTGGTGGTGATGGGCAGTAGCATGGCCACAGCCACTGCTGGCCCAATGCCCGGCAGCACGCCCACTGCTGTGCCAATGGTGCATCCCATCAGCGCCCAAAGCAGGTTCATGGGCGTGATGGCCGTGGCAAAACCACCCATCAGTTGGTTGAAAATATCTACCATGGGAGTCCTCTAATCAAAGCCAGCCAGTGCTGGTCAAGCCGGGCAGGTTAATGGCCAATAATTTGCCAAACATCCAGTACACCGGAGCAGCTATGGCCAGCCCGATCAAGGCATCTTTTAGCCAACTGCTAAAGCTGTGGTTTGTGCGGCCTTGTGAGGCATGAAAACCACGCACGGCCAATACGAAACACAGGGTGCAGCTCAAAATAAAACCGATGCTGGTAATTAGCAACGCGTTGAGCAAAATCCCCGCGCTTACCCACGCAAAAGCGCGCCAGTCGCCATGCACAGCGCCTTCGGGTGCATCGCGGTGCGCCCAGCCACCGCGCTGGGCTTGCCATACCAAGCCAGCGCCGCAAACGAACAACACCGCAGCTATAACCCAAGGGAAAAAGTTTGGCCCCACGCCTGAATACCCCGCCTCAGAGGGGATCATGCGTGCTCCCACCGCTAGCCCCACACCCAGCAAGGCGCAGCCTGCGCCTATGCTAGTTTCTAGCGTCTTGGTTTGCATAAAATTAACCCAACATGCCAGACAAATGCATGGTGGCGCGCAGGCTGGCAAATTCATTGTCTACAAAATCATCAAATGCTTTGCCAGTCAACAGTGCTGGTGTCCAAGCATTTTTCACAAGCGAGTCTTGCCATGTTTTAGTTTTGGTGGCCGCAACGATCAAATCAGTGAGGGTTTTGCGCTGCTCGGCGCTGATACCCGCTGCACCGTACACGCCGCGCCAGTTGCCCAGTACCACGTCAAAGCCTTGCTCTTTCATGGTGGGCACATCAATGCCCTTGAGGCGTTTTTCTGAGGTTACACCTATGGGCTTCATTTTGTCGGTTTTGATGTATTCCGCAAACTCGCTGTAGCCGCTGCCGCCCACGGTGACGTTGCCGCCCAAAATAGCTGCAGTGGCCTCGCCGCCGCCCCTGAACGCGACATAATTTACTTTCTTAGGATCGACACCCACTGAGCGCGCCAGCATGCAGGCGGCAATGTGCTCTGTAGAGCCGCGTGAACCACCGCCCCATTTGACGCTGCCGGGGTCTTTTTTCATTTGCTCGACCACGTCTTTCATGGTTTTAAAGGGCGAATTTGCGGGCAATACAAACACGTTGAATTCGCTGGTCAGGCGTGCAATCGGGGTGACCTTGTCTAGGCCTACAGGTGGCTTGGTGGTGATAAGGCCACCCAACATCACCGCGCCCATCACCATCATGGAGTTGGCATCGCCCTTGGCTGCATTGGCGTATTGCGCCAAGCCAATAGCACCTGCTGCGCCGCCTTTGTTTTCATATTGCACTGAGTCGGCCAATTTGCTGTCAGTAAGCGCCTTGCCCAAGGCGCGGCCAGTGCTGTCCCAGCCGCCGCCGGGGTTGGCCGGAATCATCATTTTGAGGTTGGTGGCAGCACGCACGCTCAGTGGCAGTGCACCTGCGGCGGCCAAAGCTGATAGGGCTTTTAAAAAATCGTTGCGACGCATGGGGTATTCTCCAAAAAAAGTAGAGCAGTCGTGGTTAAAGAGCAGTGGTTTAGGGATAGTGCCTCTATCTCAAAGAGATTATCCTCTAATCGTACCTAGGGAAAGTGCTAGTACTGGCATGTGCTTTGCACCATTGCTCTAGGCGTTGCGCAAATCCAGCACCCGTTTGGCCTTGCCCACACTTCGCTCCACGCCGCCTTCGGCGCGAAGCTCTATGCTGGCGCTGCTGCCTACGAATGTTTTGATGGCATGCGCCAATGCTTGGGCCGCCTCGCGCGCTTGCGGCGCGTCTAGCGCCAAGCCCGGCCGCGTTTCCACCGCCACCGTGAGCGTGTCCATGGGCCCGTCGCGGCGCAAAATGCATTGGTAATGCGGGGCGAGGGCGCTTTGCTGCAAAATCAACTCTTCAATTTGCGTGGGGAATACGTTCACGCCGCGCACAATCATCATGTCGTCTGAGCGGCCGGTGATTTTTTCCATACGGCGCATGCTGCGCGCCGTGCCGGGCAAAAGCCGCGTGAGGTCGCGGGTGCGGTAGCGGATGATGGGCAGGGCTTCTTTGGTCAGGCTGGTGAACACCAGCTCGCCCAGCTCGCCATCTGGCAGCACCGCGCCCGTGTCGGGGTCGATGATTTCGGGGTAAAAATGGTCCTCCCAAATGGTGGGGCCGTCTTGCGTTTCGGCGCATTCACTGGCCACGCCCGGGCCAATGACCTCGCTCAGGCCATAAATGTCCACGGCCTTGATGTTCATACGCTGCTCAATCGCGCGGCGCATGTCATTGGTCCACGGCTCAGCGCCAAATATGCCAATGCGCAAACTGGTGCTGCGCGGGTCAATGCCTTGCTTTTCCAGTTCGTCGGCAATGGCCAGCATGTAGCTGGGCGTGACCATGATGATCGTGGGCTTGAAATCCATGATCAGTTGCACCTGCCGCTCGGTTTGCCCGCCGCCAAAAGGCACTACCGTGAGCCCCAATTTTTCAGCCCCGTAGTGCGCCCCCAGCCCACCCGTGAACAGGCCATAGCCATAGCTCACATGCACCATGTCGCCGCGCTGCGCCCCGGCGGCGCGGATGCTGCGGGCTACCAGTTGGGCCCACATGTCGATGTCATTTTGTGTGTAGCCCACCACCGTGGGCTTGCCCGTGGTGCCGCTCGATGCGTGGATGCGCACACAGTCCTCGCGCGGCACAGCAAACATGCCAAACGGGTAGTTGTCGCGCAGGTCGGCCTTGGTGGTGAAGGGGAATTTGGCTAAATCATGCAAACTCTGGCAGTCATCAGGATGCACACCCGCTTGGTCAAATTTGGCTTTGTAAACCGGGGAATTGGCATAGGCGTGGGCAAGGGTGGCTTTGAGGCGCTTGAGCTGCAAGGCTTTGAGTTCTTGCTGGCTGGCTTTTTCGATGGGTTCTAGATTCAGCATGGGTTTAGCTTTCAAAGTTTATCGCTTGGCAGGGGTTATGAATACCGAGTTTCCGGCCGCGAAGGGCGCTAAAGTTGCGCGAAGAACGCGAAAGGAATACCAAAATTTTGGGCAATGGTGGTGTTGATACGTCAAATAAATTCATTTTGAAAAATATTAAATAAATAGCAAACTATGACCATTTGACGCTGACATTGTGCATAAAAACTATAAAAATGTATTTTTCGGCTGTTCTTTCGCGTTCTTCGCGCAACTTTAGCGCCCTTCGCGGCCGGAAGTCCGATTTCAAGCCATCCAACAACCACATTAAACCGCCACGATATCCCCGCCAATCTGCGCCGACTTGCCGCGAAACATCGCCACTACCTCGCCATGCTGGTTGCTCACCCGCATGTCATAAATCCCGTGCCGCCCGGTCAATGTTTGCTCCATGCCTTCGCAGCTGAGCACGTCGCCCAACTGCGCGGGTTTTAAAAATTCGATGCTGCAGCCCGCCGCCACCGCCACTTTGTTGTGCGAGTTGCAGGCAAAGGCAAAGGTGGTGTCGGCCAGTGTGAAGATGAAGCCGCCGTGGCAGATTTGGTGGCCGTTGAGGTGCAGGGCTTTGACCTCCATGCGCAAGACGGCGCGGCCTGGCTCGCAGGCTATCAGCTGCATGCCCATGGTGTCTTTGCTGGCAATATCCACGGCAAACATGGCTTGGCCTACACGGGCCGCAAGCGCCATGGCTTCTTCATTTACCTGCGCTTGCGCTTTCATGGCATCGGGTCTTGCGGATTCAACGGGCATGTCAGTGGCCTTTGAAATCCGGGGCGCGTTTGCCTAAAAAGGCTTTCACGCCTTCGATGTAGTCGTGCGTGTTGCCCAGCGCACTTTGTTCGTCGCGCTCCAGGTCTAGTTGCGCATCAAAGCTGTTGGTATGCGCTTGGCGCAGTAAATGCCGTGTGGCCACCATGGCTTGGGTGGGCATGGTAGCCAGCTTGGTGGCCATGTCAAGCGCTGCTTGCAAGGGGTTGTCGGCTACGTCCCATATAAGCCCCCATTCTTTGGCCTGCGCAGCGGGGAGTTTGTCGCCCGTCATGCACAGTGCCATGGCGCGTGCCAGCCCTAGGCGCTGGGGCAGTATCCATGAGCCGCCCGAGTCTGGAATTAGCCCGATTTTGCTGAATGCCTGGATAAAGCTGGCGCTCGGTGCGGCAATGGTGATGTCACAGCCCAGCGCATACGACGCGCCTGCGCCCGCAGCCACGCCGTTTACAGCAGCGATGGTGGGCACACGCAGCTGCAGCAAGCGCAGTGCGCTGGGGTTGAAATAGTCGTTGATGACATTGCGCGGGTTGGCGCGCTCCACCATGGTGCGCCCAGCTGCGTCTATGCCTTCAGAAAAGTCAAATTCTGACAAATCAGCACCTGCGCAAAAACCACGCCCTGCGCCTGTGATGACCAGTGCGCGGATGCTGGCGTTGGCCTCAACGGCATCGAATGCTGCCCACAACTCGCGGTGCATTTGCTTGGTGAAGCTGTTCAGGGCGCTAGGGCGGTTGAGTGTGATGAGTGCTACTGCGCCGCGCTCTTCGTATAAAACGGTGGTTTCTTGCATGGTGTGGGTCTCCTGAACAGCAATTTACCATTGTTTCAGTTAGCCGACTCTGCGGACGGTTAATTATTTTCGCTCGATGGGTGGCAGATTGGCAGCGTATCAGTGGTGTGGGCGGTGCTCGTGGGCTGGCGCTAAAATCATGAAAAGTGCAACACGGTGCAGCACAACAACCACACAAGGAAAAAAGAATATGGGCGCGCAATGGAAAGCAAAAGGCAAGGAGCTGGCGGCCAATGCCAGAGGCAAGCTGTTTGGCCGCTTGGCCAAAGACATCATGGTGGCCGCGCGCAACGGGGCCGACCCAGCCTCTAACTCCAAGCTACGCTTGGTGGTGGAGCAGGCGCGCAAAGTGTCCATGCCCAAAGAAACGCTGGACCGCGCGATTAAAAAAGGCGCAGGCCTTACAGGCGAGGTGGTGCATTTTGAACATGTGATTTACGAAGGCTTTGCGCCGCACCAAGTGGCGCTGATGGTGGAATGCTTAACCGACAACGTGAACCGCACCGCGCCCGAGATGCGTGTGTTGTTTCGCAAGGGGCAGTTAGGCACGTCGGGCTCAGTGGCTTGGGATTTTGACCATGTCGGCATGATTGAAGCTGAGCCAACTGCAGCTGGGGCAGATGCTGAGCTGGCTGCTATTGAAGCCGGAGCGCAAGATTTTGAATTGGTAGAAATCGGCGAAGACGATGACGTGAAAGAAGGCACGAGCATTTTCATCACCGACCCCGCAGATTTAGACTTGGTCAGCCGCGCCCTGCCAGCGCAGGGCTTTACCGTGCTATCGGCCAAGCTGGGCTACAAAGCCAAAAACCCGGTGAGCTTGGCGGGCCTGAGCGCAGCGCAGCAAGAAGAAGTAGAAGCATTTTTAGCCGCCATTGACGGCAACGACGATGTGCAAAACGTCTACGCTGCACTCAAAGCCTAAATCGGCAGTCTATTTAGACCCAAATCCGCCGCAACTTCAGCAGTAAATTCGCCACCATTTCATACGCAATATTTAACCCACACCAACTGGCACACCATGGAATACCAAAACATCACTACCCGCACCGAAGGCAAAGCCGCCATCATCACCTTAAACCGCCCCAAGCAGCTCAATGCGCTCAATGGCGAGCTGATGGACGAACTGGGCGCGGCGCTCAAGGGCTTTGATGCCGACGCAGGCATTGGCTGCATGGTCATCACCGGCAGCGAAAAAGCCTTTGCTGCGGGCGCAGACATTGGCGCGATGGCGCAATACACTTTCTCCGATGTGTACAAAAACGACTACATCACCCGCAACTGGGAAACCATACGCAGCATCCGCAAACCCGTGATTGCCGCCGTGGCAGGCTTTGCCCTAGGAGGCGGCTGCGAGCTGGCCATGATGTGCGATTTCATCATTGCTGCTGACAACGCCAAGTTTGGCCAGCCCGAGATCAAGCTGGGCGTGATACCCGGCGCAGGCGGCACGCAGCGCCTGCCGCGCGCCGTGGGCAAGTCCAAAGCCATGGACATGGCCTTAACTGGCCGCATGATGGACGCAGCCGAGGCCGAGCGCGCAGGGCTGGTCAGCCGCGTGGTGCCGCTGGACAAACTCATGGAAGAGGCGCTGGGCGCAGCGCTCATGATCAGCGAGTATTCGCAATTAGCCACCATGGCCGCCAAAGAGTCGGTCAACCGCGCATTCGAGGGCACGCTCTCAGACGGCATCATGTTCGAGCGCCGCATGTTCCACGCCCTGTTTGCCACAGCAGACCAAAAAGAAGGCATGGATGCGTTTGTGAATAAGCGCAAAGCGGTTTTTACGCACCAATAAGCCACATTGCGAAAGCCAACCATGCGAATCTCTGCAGAGCAAATCAGCATCATCAAAGACACTATTGGGCGCATCGTGCCCCTAGAAGATTTTGACAAGTTGGCGCTGTTTGGTTCGCGCACGGATGATTCAAAGCGTGGAGGCGATGTCGATTTGCTGCTGGTATTGCGCCAACCCGTTGCGCGGCCATCGTATCTGCGCGCAAAGCTGGCTAGTCAAATTGAGCGCCAATTTGAAGCCAATCTAGGCGGCGCTTTGAAGGTGGATGTGCTCCTTCAAGCCCCAAATATTGCCATGCAGCCCATCCATCACGTGGCCGCACAGGGAATATGGCTGTGATTCGATCAGCCCCAAACGGCCAATCATTAAGACTACAGCGCTTGGCGGCGTTGATTGGTCGTGAAACGGAGCATTTGCTAGAAACCAGTGGCCGTTTATTCGCACTAGACAAAGCGCAGTTGGCATAACTGATTACCAGTGATTCTGTGATTGCCGAGCGGGTAGATGCATTTGTGTCGCGCTATGGCAGGCTGCAAGACAATATCGCGGATAAGCTCCTTCCTGCGCTTTTGAGCCACCTGAAAGAGCCTGTGCGCCCGGTGGTTGAAGCGCTGGCCTATGCCGAAAAACTCGGTTGGATTTCTTCTGTCGACGATTGGCTCTTATCACGCAAACTGCGCAATCAGCTCATCCATGATTATGAGGACGATCTGCCCACACTCATTGACGCGCTTTTTGAGGCCAACCAGCTCGTTCCCCTGTTGGTGCAAACGGCCAAAGCACTGCAAGCGAAAATAGCGGCGCTCGATTCGGCTATAATCTGACGCTTCGGTGATATAGCTCAGTTGGTTAGAGCGCAGCATTCATAATGCTGATGTCGGTGGTTCAAATCCACCTATCACCACCAAATTTCTCCCTCTCATTTGTCAGCCTCTGGATGTTTACCATGAACCGCTGTAGCCCGCATTCCTCCCCCAGCTTCAAATCAAATGCTCTATTTTTAATAGCGGCATATGCCCTTTTGGTGCTGACATCTGCCATATTTTCTATAAATGCAGCCGCTCAAGGTTTTGTGCGCGAGTTTCCGGCCAAGGCTGTGCGTGGCACCATGGTGGTGCAGCAAGCGCCAATCATTACCATTGACGGCAAACGCGAGCAGCTCTCGCCCGGTGCGCGGATTCGCGGGGTCAACAACATGCTGGCCATGTCCGCATCGCTCACTGGCGCAGAGCTGGTGGTGAACTATACCCGCGAAGTCAATGGCTATGTGCACGAGGTGTGGATTTTGACCCCAGATGAGGCCAAACTAAAGCGTGCATCGGGAGGTACAGAGCGCAATTTCAGCTTTGGCTCTGACGCTGACACCACCCCCAAAGACGACGGCAAAACGCCGTTTAACCAATTGCCCAAATACCGGCAGTGAGCACTGGCAACCAGTACTGAGCAGCAGGTGCATAAGCGCTCTGACGCACACCTAGTAACACCGAGTCGGGTATGTGCGCACTGGGTTAAGCTGCCAAACAGTCTACGCCCCATCATTTGCTGCTTTTGAACTGGTATTTATAAAAAAATCACCCAATGTCAGCGTCATATGGTCATAGTGCGCTACATAAATAATAGTATATAGAAACTCCATCATGTCTAAAAAAGTCTTCATCAAAACATTCGGCTGCCAAATGAACGAGTACGACTCGGACAAAATGAGCGATGTGTTACACGCGGCCGAGGGCTACGAAAAAACCCAAAATGTCGACGAAGCGGATTTGATCTTGTTTAACACCTGCTCGGTGCGCGAAAAAGCGCAGGAGAAGGTGTTTAGCGATCTGGGCCGCATCAAGCATTTGAAGAAAAAGGGCGTGAAAATTGGCGTGGGCGGCTGCGTGGCCAGCCAAGAGGGCGCGGCCATCATCGCCCGCGCGCCCTATGTAGACGTAGTGTTTGGCCCGCAAACCCTGCACCGCCTGCCTGAGCTGCTACAAAAAAGAATCACCGAAAACCGCCCGCAGGTTGACATCAGCTTTCCCGAAATTGAAAAGTTCGACCACCTGCCCCCCGCCCGCGTGGAGGGCGCTAGCGCCTTTGTGAGCATCATGGAAGGCTGCTCCAAATACTGCAGCTACTGTGTGGTGCCCTACACCCGTGGTGAGGAAATCAACCGCCCTATGGACGATGTGCTGGTGGAGGTGGCCGGTTTGGCCGACCAAGGCGTGAAAGAAATCACGCTTTTGGGGCAAAACGTCAACGCTTATCGAGGCAAAATGGGCGAATCAGCCGAAATAGCCGACTTTGCCACCCTGATTGACTACGTGGCCGATATCCCCGGCATAGAGCGCATCCGCTACACCACCAGCCACCCTAATGAGTTCACGCAGGCGCTGATTGACGCCTACGCCAAAGTGCCCAAGCTGGTCAGCCACCTGCACCTGCCCGTGCAGCACGGCAGCGACACCGTGCTGGCCGCCATGAAGCGCGGCTACACGGCCTTGCAATACAAAAGCACGGTGCGCAAGCTGCGCGCCATCCGCCCCGACATGTCCATGAGCAGCGACTTCATTGTGGGTTTTCCGGGCGAAACCGAAGACGATTTCAACAAGATGATGAAGCTGATCGACGACGTAGGCTTTGACAACAGCTTCAGCTTCATCTACAGCCGCCGCCCCGGCACGCCCGCAGCCAACCTGAGCGACGACACCCCGCACGAGGTGAAACTGCGCCGCCTGCAACACCTGCAAAAAGTCATCGACGACAGCACCGACCGCATCAGCAACGCCCTGATCGGCAAAACCAGCCGCATCTTGGTAGAAGGCCCCTCCCGCCGCTCATCCGCCGCTGCGCCAGAGCTGATGGGGCGCACCGAATGCAACCGCGTGGTCAACTTTGCAGCTTCCGCGCAGGCCTCACGCTTGGTGGGGCAGCTGATTGACATCAAAGTCACCGAGCGGCTGGGGTATTCGCTGCGCGGGGAGTTATTTACTAGCTGAATTTTTCGTTCGCAATGCAAAAATTGGCTTTGGTTGCTTATAAATTCAAAATCTTTTGCGCCAGCAGACAATGAAGGAATATTTATGCTGAAAATATTACTCTTGACTATGTCTCTACTGGGTGTCAGCGCTATATCTTCAAAAACATTCGCAGGAGTTGCTGATGATATTTATCCACCTCGTATTGAGGATCTTCGCTTTACCCAATCGTCGGTTATTGTGGATACAGCAAACGGGAGTTTTGTTTTCCAACGTAATAAATTTGGGATGACTGAGAAAAAGAGTGCTTTTCGGACTGCTGAGACCAATCGCCTAGAGACTGTAAAAAAATTAGAGTCCCCCGAGGGCACGAAGTGGATACTTGATGGCGGTATTGAATATCACTCTATGCATGGTTATTGCGCAGAAGGGCAGAATATTAAGCACTCATTGAAATTATTAGGGAAGAAGCTCAAAACCTATCTCCCAGGGTGTGACAGTATTTCAGCCTTGGGTATGTTCCATAACCAGCTTTGGCTGGGTGCAATAAGACAATGGGAGTTAAGCAATGGACCTGGATCTGGAATCCGTGCCATAGATAAAAAAAATAGTCGTTTAATTTTTTCATTAAAACCACAACGCGATTTAATCGATGGTTTTGTAAAAATACTTCGAGCAGATGATTTTTCTGATTCGGTTTGGGTGGTAACAGAGTCAGGCATCCATAAAGTAAAAAACGCAAAAGTGATTGAAAAATGGTACTTGTCGGAGCAGTTCAATAAGCACGGTCAAGCAGTTTTGTACGCAAGCCATAAGCCAAAAAAATCTAATCCATGGGCACTCCTGTTTAGAGAGGCTGGAATAGAAGACACACGTTCGGTTTGGGCTGAGGTAAATAGCTACCACGGTGTACGCGATCGTCTAAATTACATGTACGATGAAGAGGGTTATCATTTTCGTATTGATGGTTTGAAAATGGGCGATAAGATCGAATTACAACCAATGGCGGCATCTTGGCCGATTGAATATGGATTCTTGGTTGACTATTTTTTGAATGCTATTCGAACCAATCAAATAACAAATAATGTTTGGTCAACTGAGGCTTTCGTTTGCGCTTTTAAGGATAAACGCATCATGAATTTTGTTCGTGAGCTACAGCGCAACGAGATCAATAATGCATTTGAAGCTGGCGTGCGTAAATTCAATACTAAATTTTGTGTCGGTATTCAAAGTGCAATTGGAATGAACTGAGAAATTGGATAGCTTGCAGCGATGCCGTTCGCTACTTAGCTTATGTGTGTATTCATTTTGCATCGTGTGCATAGCCGATCCAGATCCTAATACGCCATAGCTATGGCCATCATTAAAATGGGCTACACTATGTATATACTTTTGGAGCTTCCATGCAATCAACTGCCAGACCTCGACAAGCCAGCATTCTCAAATGGGGCAATAGCCAAGGCGTTCGTTTAACTGCTGACTTGCTCAAACAGGCGCATTTGTCGGTCACCGATCCTGTGCGTATTTACTGTGACAAGGGGCGCATTGTGATCGAGGCTGAGCAGCCCAAAGTCAATTTGAGCCAGCTTTTGGCGCAAATTCCTGATGGCGAAGGCCTAGATTTAGTGGACTATGGCGCATCGCTTGGTCGCGAGCTGCCATGACATCTGCTAGTGTCGCAGCTAGCCCCACATGGACACCCGAGCTGGGTGAGATCATTTGGCTGAATTTCACGCCGCAAGCAGGCAAAGAAATGGCGGGATGCCATCCATTTTTGGTGCTCTCTAGCCGCGCGTTCAATGCCAAAACCAAGACCGTGATGGGGCTAGCCATGACAAGCCAGCACCACGGTGACCCAAAAACCAAAGGACTCAACCCCTTCCAGTTAGAAAACCTGAACGCCAAAGGACAAAAAAGTTACATCAACACCAACCAAGTGTCCACATTTGGCTGGGAAGCCAGAGGCGCAAGACCGCATCCATGGGGTAAAGTGAACAGCATGGTGCTCAAGAATGCCAAAGAATATTTGAACACGATACTGGTGCTGTCATAAAGTACATTCATGAGAATTTTTAGCTAAATGTCAGCGTCATATGGTCATATGCTGCTATTTATTAATGAGTATTTAGCAGCAAGTAGATACGATTTTTTTGAGCGCTGGGCACTGCCAGAAGCATAAGCACTTCGCAAAATAGCCCCAAATATTGGTATCCCTTTTGCGTCCTCTGCGTTCGGCCAAGTCCGAATTAAACCTTAGCAAAACCAACCAATCCAGGATCAACGCGGCATCCCAGGAAAACCGCCAGGCATTCCCCCCATCCCGCCCATGCCTTTCATCCCACCCAGCTTTTTCATCATCTTCATCATCCCGCCGCCGGTCATTTTCTTCATCATGCCTTGCATTTGCTCAAATTCTTTGAGCAGGCGGTTCACGTCTTGCACTTGCACGCCTGCGCCCGCTGCGATGCGGCGTTTGCGGGTGGCTTTGATCAGGTCGGGGTTGCGCCGCTCTTTGGGGGTCATGCTTTGGATGATGCCTTCTTTGCGCTTGATGTCTTTTTCGGCGCGGTCCATGTCGGCGCCGCTGGCTTTGGCGGCCATTTGCGCGGGCAGCTTGTCCAGCATGCTCGATAGTCCGCCCATTTGCTTCATTTGCTGCAATTGACCCAAAAAGTCGGCCAAATCAAAGCCTTTGCCGCTTTTGAGCTTGGCGGCCATTTTTTGCGCCGCCTCCATGTCCACGCCCGCCGTCACCTGCTCCACCAAGGCCACAATGTCGCCCATGCCCAGAATGCGGCCTGCGTGGCGCTCGGCATCAAACACTTCTAGGCCATCGAGTTTTTCACTCGTGCCCGCAAATTTGATGGGCGCACCGGTGATTTGGCGCACGCTCAGCGCCGCGCCGCCGCGTGAATCGCCGTCGGTTTTGGTCAAAATAATGCCGGTGATTGGCAGCGCCTCGCTGAAAGCCTTGGCGGTGTTGACCGCGTCTTGGCCCTGCATGGCATCCACCACAAAGAGCGTTTCCACAGGCTTGATGGCCGCGTGTAACTCTTTGATTTCATTCATCAATACATCGTCAATGGCCAAGCGGCCAGCGGTGTCAACCAGCAGCACATCAAAGTAATGTTTGCGCGCATAGTCCAGCGCAGCCAGTGCAATGGCCAGCGGCTTTTGGTCTGGCGTGCTGGGAAACCACTCGGCGCCAGCCTGCGCCGTCACGGTTTTGAGCTGCTCAATGGCCGCTGGGCGGTAGACGTCGCCCGACACAGTGAGCACCTTCTTTTTGCGCTTGGTGATCAGGTGTTTGGCTAATTTGGCGGTGGTGGTGGTTTTGCCAGCGCCTTGCAGGCCGGCCATGAGAATAACGGCGGGGGGCTGGGCGGCTAAGTTGATGTCACTCACGCCCTCGCCCATGGTGGCGGTTAGCTCACGCTGCACAATGCTGACCAGCACTTGGCCGGGCTTGAGCGATGCAATCACCTCTTGGCCCATGGCTTTTTCTTTCACCCGCGCAATAAAGTCGCGCACCACGGGCAGAGCCACGTCGGCCTCTAAGAGCGCCATGCGCACCTCGCGCAGCATGTCTTGCACATTGCTCTCGGTGATGCGGGCTTGGCCGCTCATGGTTTTAACTAGGCGAGAGAGTTTGTCAGTAAGGGCGGAGGCCATTGGAAAGGGTGCTCGGGTTCGGGGGAAATTCACACATTCGGGTGTGGGCAGGTGGCGCAGTGGGTTTTGCGCCGCTACACTTAAGCCCATGATTTTATCCAGTCCTGCATGGCTTTTGGCAACGCTCAGCTTTGGGGCGGTGGCCGCCTATGCGTTGCCAGCCTTGGCGCGTGGCGCAAGCGCAGGCTTGGTGCGCAGCAGCTTGGCAGCGGCTTGGGTTTTGCATGGGCTGGTATTGGCGCTGGGTTTGGTGGGAGAGTCGCCACGCTTTGGCTTTGCCCCGTCGATTTCGGTCACGGCTTGGCTGGTGCTCACGGTGTATGCCATTGAAAGCCGCTTGTTTCCGAATTTAAAAGGCTACTGGGCGTTGTGCGGCATGGGCGCGGTGGCGGTGCTGCTGGCTTTTGCCTTCCCCGGCACGCCACTGGCCAAAAATGCATCGCCTTGGCTGGCCTTGCATTGGGCTTTTGGCATTGCTTCATACGGCCTGTTTGCCGCTGCGGTGGTACATGGCTATTTGATGGGGCGCGCAGAAGCGCAAATGCGCCAAGCGCTGCAGGCCAATGCCGACCAAGGCGTTGGCCTGCCGCTGATGACACTGGAGCGGCTGATGTTTGGCCTGATCGTGGGCGGCTTTGTGCTGCTCACTGGCACGCTGCTGGCGGGCTGGTTGTTTGCCGATTCGCTCTATGGCGCTGGCGCGGCTTGGAAGTGGAACCATAAAACTATTTTTTCTACCCTGTCGTGGTTAGCCTTTGCGGCGCTGCTGTGGGGGCGCTGGCAGCTTGGCTGGCGCGGTAAGCGTGCCGTGCGCATGCTGTATGCGGGGGCAGGTTTGCTGCTTTTGGGCTATGCCGGTTCGCGTTTTGTTTTAGAAGTGATTTTGCAGCGAGGTGCAGTTTGAAATACGCCAGCGTTTTTTTGGTGCTGTTATTTGCATGGTGGATTTGGCGCAAAAACCGCCGCTCTGGTGCGCCGCCAGTAGAGCGTGCGCCCAAACCGCAAGCGCCGCAAGCAGCTGACGGCCAGTTGATGCTCCAATGCGCGCACTGCGGTGTGCACCTGCCTTCGAGTGAAGCCATTCATGGAAAGCGTTTGGCCTATTGCAGCTTGGCGCACAAAGCCAAAGCGCAGGATTGAACCACCAGCGTGGCACTAGAGCCTGATTTTTCCCCCTCTGAGATCGTCCCGTTGGGCGAGGTGGTCGATCACAAGGAGTCGATGTCGGCAAGTGCCATCCGCCTGTGGCAGGCCTTCTTAACCGCCAGAGTCATGATTGCAGTCGTGCTGATGGTGTTGCAGGGCTTCCATTGGGGCTTGGTTAACCACGCTGGGCGCTGGGTCATGCTTTGCGCAGTGCTGTATTTCATGGCGGCTTTGGCAGTGCGTTTGGTGCAAAAACCGGTAACAGGCGCGGCTCTTTTTGGGCCCCAGTGGCTCTCTACCATTGGTGTCGACGTGTTGGTTTTTTCTGGGCTACAGTTTGTGCAATCGGGCAATATCAATTACACGCCTTTGTTTGCGCTGCCCGTGTTGTTCGCCTCGGTGTTGGGGAGTTTGCTGCTGGCGCTTGCCACAGCAGCGGCGGTTACTTTGTCGCTGCTGGCCGATGCTTTGTGGATAGCTAAATCTTCGTCTGTAGATGCCAGTGGGCGCTTTTTGCAAGCGGGCCTTACGGGCAGTGGCTTGTTTGCATTGGCATTTTTGGCCAACCAACTGGCCTCCCGTTTAGATCGGCAAGAGCGTTTGGCGCGGCGCAGCCAACTGGCCGCGCGTGCGCAAACGCAGGTCAACCGTTTGGTGATTGAAAGCCTTAGCGACGGGATTTTGGTGGTCAATACCAACGGCTGGGTGCGCGCTGCCAACCCAGCTGCGCGCGACATGCTTGGCGACCAAGCCCCCGCGCGTGCTGCGCCTTTTGTATTGGCCTCTGACCCGGCATGGCGTCCGCTGGCGCACATTGCGTCTTTGGCTTTCACCCAGCATGCTGCGCCGCCGCAAGACATTGCCATCGTGCACCCCATTGCCGGGCCGCGCCGCGTGCGTGTGCGCACCCAAATCACCCGCACGGGGGCTGAGCTACAAAGCGAAGAAGACCATTTGTGTGTGATTTTCATGGAAGATCTGCGCGAAATAGAGGCCAAAATGCGCAGCGACAAACTGGTAGCCATGGGGCGCATGTCGGCCGCTGTGGCGCATGAAATCCGCAACCCGCTGGCCGCCATCATGCAGGCCAATGCGCTGATGCGCGAGGACAGCCAAAGCCCCACCCAAGCACAGCTAAGCGGCATGATCGGTCAAAACGCGCAGCGGCTTGCCCGCATTGTGGACGACGTGCTTAATGTGTCGCGCGTGCAGCAAGACGTGCAAGCATCGCCCGCGGCCAGCAGCGCTGTGGATCTGGTGCAGGCCGTGCGCGGCATATGCCAAGATTGGGCTGGGCAAAATGGCGCACTGCCATTGTTGCTGGTAGACGTTGCAGATGACAAGGCCCATGTGGTGTTCGGCCAAGAGCATCTGCGTCAAATCATGGTGAATCTTTTGGACAATGCGCGCCGATACGCCAGCACTGCGCATGGCAGCACCAGTGTGCACACCCAGCGCCTGGTGGCGGGCCAAATCCAGCTGACGGTGTGGAGCGATGGCGCGCCTCTTGAGCCGGGTGTGCAGCGGCATCTCTTTGAGCCATTTTTCTCATCAGAGAGCCGCTCCAGCGGGCTGGGCTTGTACATTTGCCGAGAGCTGTGCGAGCGCTACGGCGCGTTGATAGGCTACCGCCGCAGCAGCAGACCCGGCGCGGCGCCAGAGACCCAAGGCAATGCGTTCTTTGTGGTTTTGCGCGAGCTACACTAGAAACCCGACGATTAGTCACAACCCACCCTACATGGCTGCTGCTAAACCCGTTCATATCTTAGTGCTCGACGATGAGCCAGACCTGTGCACGCTCTATGAGCTGGCCTTGGTGCGCGAAGGCTATGCGGTGCAAACGGCAGGCAGCTTGCTGGAGGCGCGCACCTGCTTGGAGCAGCGCCAGTTTGATGTGCTGGTATCGGACATGCGCTTGCCCGATGGCTTGGGTTTGGAGTTGTTGCGTGAGCTAACTGCAGCACGCCGCCCGGAGCGCTGCATCATGATTACCGCCTATGGCTCTGCCGACAACGCCGTGGAGGCACTCAAATCTGGCGCTTTTGACTATTTAACAAAACCGGTAGACCTCAAGCAATTTCGCGCCGTGGTGCAATCGGCTTTAGACAGCAGCCATCGGACTATCGCGGCCAAGCCAGAAGCAGTGCCTGCTCAAGCCCAAACCCCAACGCGTTCGGGTACGGGTAAATCGGACAAGCCATTAGACAACGCCACATTGGCGCGCATTGTTGGCGATTCGCAGGCCATCCGGCAAGTGCGCGAGCGCATTGCCAAAGTAGCGCGCAGCATGGCACCTGTATTGGTGCTGGGTGAATCTGGCACTGGCAAAGAGCTGGTGGCGCGTGCAGTGCATGCCTGTAGCCACCGCGCGCAGGGTCCGTTCATTGCGGTCAACTGCGGCGCTATCCCAGAGAATTTGCTGGAGGCGGAGTTTTTCGGCGCTAAAAAAGGTTCCTATACCGGCGCAGCGCAAGACCGTGAGGGCTATTTTCAGGCCGCGCAGGGCGGCACTTTGTTTTTAGACGAAATTGGTGACTTGCCGCTTGCCATGCAAAGCAAGCTGCTGCGCGCGATTCAAGAGCGCCATGTGCGCCCGCTAGGCTCCACCCAAGAAGTTCACGTGGATGCCCGTATTGTCAGCGCCACCCACCGCGATGTGGCGCGCAGTGTGCAAGAGGGTAACTTCAGGCAAGATTTGTACTACCGCCTGAATGTGATTGAAATAGCTGTGCCCCCTCTGCGTGAGCGGCGCGCTGATCTGCCCGCCTTGTGCGCGGTGCTTTTGCAGCGCATTGCCCAAGAAGTAGGCGAGCCTGTGCGGCATTTGTCCGAGCAGGCTTTGCAAGCGTTGCAGCAGCAGCCCCTGCTGGGCAATGTGCGCGAGCTAGAAAATGTGCTGCACCGCGCCTTGGCCATGGCCGAAGCTGATGCCACATGGCTGGAGCTCGATTGCGAGCAACTGGCTGCGGCACCAGCCCAGACTCTGTCCAATGCGGCCGACGCAGAGCAAGTCAGCGTCCAAGCGGCCAGCATTCCAAGCGACCTGCAGGCTTATTTGGATGTGCAAGAGCGCCAAATATTGGTTAAAGCGCTAGAGGCGGCCGATTACAACCGCACTTTGGCCGCCAACCGCTTGGGCATCAGCCTGCGCCAAATCCGCTACCGCATCGCGCGGCTGCAAGTGCCCATGCCTACATCGGCCATTGACGCTTAAATACCATGTCTGCCCTGTGGAACAAAGGCTGGCATGCACACGCGCAGCGCGTAGAGTCTCCCAATTTCGGCCCACGCCCAGCCCAGGCACGGGTTGATTTGCTGGTGATTCACTCCATCAGCCTGCCGCCTGGGGTGTATGGCGGTGCAATGGTGCAGGCGCTGTTTACCAACCAATTGGACTGGGACGCGCACCCGTATTTCCAAAGTATCCGCGGCATGCAGGTGTCTGCGCATTTTTTCATCGACCGAGCAGGATTACTCTGGCAATTTGTCAGCACCGACGACCGTGCTTGGCATGCTGGGCAGTCGCATTACCGAGGCAAGGGCAATTGCAACGACGACTCAGTGGGTATTGAGCTAGAGGGCTTGGAGGGCGATGTGTTTGAGCCCATCCAGTACACCAGTTTGGCTGCACTTTGCCGCGATTTAGCCGCAGCGGGGCCCATTGGTTTCATTGCTGGCCATGAACACATCGCCCCAAAGCGTAAAACTGACCCGGGAACAGGCTTTGACTGGGTCTTTTTTGAAGAAAAAGTGGCGATGCCAACTATCGTTTTCCCCTAGCTTGGCGCAGGCCAATGGTCGGTTGCGAATGCAAGAAGGCATGCGCCCTGTGGCGCTAAAACACGCCGTAAGTCGCATCCGCAAAGGCTTTTTTCAGCGGCAGCCAATCAGCGCCTAGTTTTCTGGGTCTTTGCAACTGTTTGTGTATGGGGTCTGCTATGGTTTTATGTGTTTTTGCGGCCAAAATTGCGCTGCCTGCGTAGAACTATTTGGTGAATTTGTGTATCTTTGTCGCCCATGCTGGCTATTGCGCGGTACACTATATGTAGTGGGTTTTCATGGCAGAGGCACTAGCTGTAGTGTTTAGGCGCTTGAGGCAAGTTTGGTTGTGGAGTGGCTTGATGCCCTTGGCGGCTTAAGTTCTTTGCTATCACTTCTTTGCCAAGCTTTGTCAGCATCCTTTGCCAGCATCTTTTGCGAGCAGATCTTAATAAGCACACACCCTGTGCGCTATAAGCCCTGTGCTGGCGCAAGAAAAACCAGCTCAAATTGTCCAGTATTTAATAAGAAATTGAGGAAACAATGCAAGTTGCAACCGCCGAGTCATCCATGTCCGTTCGTCCATCCCAGCCAATCTCTGGCGCAGGTCGTGCTGCCGATGTCAGCCCCTCTGCTCTGCTGAGCTACCAAATTATCCGCCGCAACGGTGCGGTAGTGCCTTTTGAACCAGCCAAAATCGCTGTGGCGATGATGAAGGCCTTTCTGGCTGTGCATGGCTCGCAAGGCGCTGCATCGGCCAGTGTGCGCGAAACGGTAGATGGCCTGACCCAATCCGTGGTCAAGGGTCTGATGCGCTCACGCCCCAGCGGCGGCACTTTCCATATTGAAGATGTGCAAGACCAAGTCGAGCTCAGCCTGATGCGCGGCGAGCACCACGAGGTGGCCAGATCCTATGTGCTCTACCGAGAGCGCCGCACCCAAGAGCGCGCCAAGCAAGCGCCCGTGCAAGCAGTCGCAGCGCCCACAATGCACGTCATAGACGGTGGACAACGTGTGCCGATGGACATCAACAGATTGCGTGCGCTCATAGAATCGGCCTGCGCTAACTTGGGTGCCGATATCAGCGCCAAGCCCATTTACGACGAAACGCTGCGTAACCTGTACGACGGTGTGCCGATTGACGAAGTCTACAAGGCATCTATTTTGGCGGCGCGCACGCTGATAGAAAAAGACCCTGATTACACCTACGCCACAGCGCGCTTGCTGATGCACACTATTCGCCGTGAAATTTTGGGCGGTGAAATAGAGCAAGCCGAAATGGCGGAAAAGTACGCTGACTATTTCCCCGGTTTCATCAAAAAAGGCGTAGACAACGACCTGCTTGACGAAAAGCTGCTGCAGTTTGATTTGAAAAAGCTCGGCGCTGCACTCAAGCCCGAGCGCGATTTGCAGTTTGATTACTTAGGCTTGCAAACCCTGTATGACCGTTACTTTTTGCATGTCCGCAAGGCACGCATTGAAATGCCTCAGGCCTTTTTCATGCGTGTGGCCATGGGTCTGTCGCTTAACGAAATCAACCGGGAAGCCCGCGCCATTGAGTTTTATGAAGTGCTCTCGTCTTTTGACTTCATGTCCAGCACCCCCACACTTTTTAACAGTGGCACATTGCGCTCGCAATTGTCTAGCTGCTATTTGACAACAGTGCCCGATGATTTGGATGGTATTTACGAGTCCATCAAAGAAAACGCATTGCTGTCCAAGTTTGCTGGTGGTTTGGGCAATGACTGGACCCGCGTGCGCGCGCTAGGTTCACACATCAAAGGTACCAATGGCGAATCCCAAGGCGTTGTGCCCTTTTTGAAGGTGGTGAATGACACCGCAGTGGCCGTGAACCAAGGTGGCAAACGCAAAGGTGCAGTTTGCACTTACCTCGAAACTTGGCATTTGGACATCGAAGAATTCTTGGAGCTGCGCAAAAACACGGGCGATGACCGCAGGCGTACTCACGACATGAACACGGCCAACTGGATTCCTGACCTGTTCATGCGTCGGGTGATGGAGAAGGGTTCCTGGACCCTTTTCTCGCCCAACAATGTGCCCGACCTTCACGACAAGTTCGGTGCAGACTTCGAGCACGCCTACGTGGCCTACGAAGAGAAAGCACTGCGTGGGGACATCAAACCAGCGCGCGTTGTTCAGGCTGCCGACCTGTGGCGCAAGATGCTCACCATGCTGTTTGAGACAGGCCATCCCTGGATTACTTTCAAAGATGCCTGCAACGTGCGCTCGCCGCAGCAGCATGTCGGCGTGGTTCATTCGTCCAACCTGTGTACCGAGATTACGCTCAACACCAGCGACACCGAAACCGCTGTTTGCAACCTCGGGTCTGTCAACCTGTTGCAGCATCTGAAATGCGAAACAGATGGCACCAAGGTGCTCGATCACGCAAAGCTGCAAAAGACCATCACGACCGCGATGCGCATGCTCGACAACGTGATTGACATCAACTATTACGCCGTCAAGAAAGCGCGTGACTCCAACTTGCGCCATCGCCCCGTCGGTCTGGGTGTCATGGCGTTTCAAGACAGCCTGTACGAGTTGCGCATTCCGTATGCCAGCGATGCTGCTGTGACGTTTGCTGATCAGTCAATGGAGGCCATTTGCTACTACGCCTACCAGGCCTCGACCGATTTGGCCCGTGAGCGTGGGCAGTACTCCAGCTACAAAGGCTCGCTGTGGGATCAGGGAATTTTGCCGATTGACACGCTGGACATGTTGGCCAGAGCGCGGGGTGGTGCAACCACTGCCGCAGGTTGCACCTCCTATGTTGAGGTTGATCGCTCATCAACGCTTGACTGGGATGCCCTGCGCCAGAAAATTGCCCGCGACGGCATGCGCAACTCGAATTGCGTCGCCATCGCGCCGACGGCCACCATCTCGAACATCATCGGTGTTGATGCGTCCATCGAGCCGTGCTTTGGCAACCTGTCTGTCAAGTCCAATCTGTCGGGCGAGTTCACCATCATCAACGCCTCGCTGGTGCGCGACCTGAAACGCCTGGGGCTGTGGGACGACGTGATGGTCATGGACCTCAAACACTTTGATGGTTCACTGCGGCCGATTGACCGAGTTCCTGCCGAAATCAAGGCACTGTACGCGACTGCCTTTGAAGTGGAAACTCAATGGCTGGTAGAGGCGGCTGCGCGTCGCCAGAAGTGGATCGACCAGGCACAGTCGCTGAACATCTACATGGCCGGCGTGTCAGGCAAGAAGCTCGACGAGACCTACAAGCTGGCCTGGCTGCGTGGCCTGAAAACCACCTACTACCTGCGCACTGTCGGTGCCACGCACGCCGAGAAATCGACGGTGAAGGCGGGCCAGCTCAATGCGGTGAGCAGCGGCTCCTCCGGCTCCGTGCAAGCGGCTGCGGCGAT
>JAYTMT010000066.1:0-15801 GCA_043728315.1 Polaromonas sp.
TTTTGGCTATCCCGACCGACCGATTTCGGGTACTCCCGCATGAGGGCGCGTCGGGATAGCCAAAACGCTGCTCGGGCGCGCCAAACCAATAGCACTGAGGCTCAAGGCGAACAGTATTGGGGAGTACCCGAAATCGGTCGGACAGCAAAGCCACTGCACCCCTTGCGCGATAGTTGTGGAGATTGATTTAACTCTGATCTTTGCAATTTATTTCCTTTTATCGCAGTTTTATGCTTCTACCAAGGTCGAAGCAACTTGCAACCGCTTAATAGTAAAGTGCAGGTATACCAACTACATCTTAGGCAAACCATGATCGCGGTAATTTTTGAACTTTGGCCAGCGGATGGCCAAGAGGCGGCATATTTTGAATTGGCGGCTGGGCTTCGCGCTGAGCTGGCGCTGATGGATGGGTTTATATCGATTGAGCGCTTTGAGAGCTTGGCCACAAAGGGGAAATACCTGTCGCTGTCGTTTTGGCGGGACGAGGCGGCTGTGGCGGCTTGGCGCAATCGTGAGGGACACCGTGCGGCGCAGGCTCGCGGGCGTGGGGCTACAGGTGAGGGTGGTGTAGCCCAGAGGCAGGGCGCTGTATTGGCGAACTACCGACTGCGTGTGGCGCAGGTGCTGCGCGACTACGGGCTTCATGATCGAAGCCAGTCCCCGAAGGATTCACAAGTACACCACGCGCTTTAAATTCTCTATTTTTGATTTGATTGCCTGAGGACTTATCTATGACCACCACCTGTTTTATCCGCTACGAAATCGACCCGTTTCAAAAAGAAGCTTTCAGAACCTATGCCGAGAATTGGGGGCGAATTATTCCGCGTTGTGGGGGACATTTGTTGGGTTACTTTTTGCCTGATGAAGGCACGAACTATGAAGCCTGGGGTTTGATTTCGTTTGAGAGCTTGGCCGCATATGAAGCCTACCGCACTCGCCTGCGCGCCGACGAGGAGGGCATGCAAAACTTTGCGTGGGCGCAGGAGATGCGCTTTATTTTGAAGGAGGAGCGCACGTTCACGCAAGCGGTGGCCGGCACCTTGAACCAAATGCCAGTGCACACGCCCGCATGAAAAGCAGCGCACAACGCCCCGAACCGCGCTTTTCCCGCATCGCT
Source organism: Polaromonas sp. (assembly GCA_043728315.1). Classification (GTDB taxonomy): domain Bacteria; phylum Pseudomonadota; class Gammaproteobacteria; order Burkholderiales; family Burkholderiaceae_C; genus JAAFIP01. The sequence goes on from JAYTMT010000066.1 coordinate 1,118, forward strand.
GCGGCCATGGCTGACCCGTCGCGGGCGCTGATGCTGGCTGCGCTGTTGGGCGGCGAATACCGCAGCGCGGGGGAGTTGGCTGCCATTGCGGACATCACGGCGCAGGCGGCTAGCACGCAGTTGGCCACGCTCTTGGATGCGGCGCTGGTGAGCTTGCGCCAGCAGGGACGGTACAGGTATTTTTGCTTGGCTGACAGCGATGTGGCGCACGCGCTGGAGGCACTCAGCCTTGTGGCCGAGCGCGACAACGTGAGCAAGCGCTGGCAGCGCCCCGCCTACGCCCCGCTGAAGGCGAGCCGCAGCTGTTACGGCCACATGGCGGGTGAGCTGGGCGTGGCGCAGTTTGAGATGCTGCTGCGCATGCGCTATTTGGTGCACGCTGAGCAGGGCTTGCAGCTAAGCGATGCAGGCCGCGATTGGCTGGCTGCGCTAGGTATAGTTACCCCATCAAAATTTAGCACTGTGTCAAGCACCCGCTTAGCCTACCCCTGCATGGACTGGTCAGAGCGGCGTGACCACTTGGCGGGTGCACTAGCCAAGCTGCTGCTCACACATTATGTGGCGAAGGATTGGCTGAAAATACAGGCCGATTCACGAGCCTTGGTGCTCACGCCGCTTGGGCAGCAATATTTGATGCCACTGCTCAATGCTAATAATTAAATAGCAATATATGACCATTCGGCGCTGACATTGCCACATAAATTCATAAAAAGCTGCTTTACAAGCGCTTCTAGGGTTCGACCGGGCGGTGCTCGGCGCAAAGCGCTTACTTAGCAAGCGGGGGCTTTGCCAAGCAAGTCAACTCTGAGACATTGCATGCTGGAAGACCATGTAGGTTTTTGGGTGTATTGGCTGTAGACTCTTGAAAATTTTACAAAGAATGGCCATGAATACCTCTTCCACACCCGCACTTCCATCTCACGCCGATTACGACCAAGCGCTAGGCGTGCTCAGTCAGCACAAACAAGCGTGGCTAGACACCACGGTGGCGCAGCGCATTGCTTTGCTCTCTGATATCAAAGAATGTTTGATGCCAGTGGCGCAGGCTTGGGCCCAAGAGGCATCACGCCGAAAGGGTTTGCGCCCTGAAGACAGCTTGGCAGGTGAGGAGTGGGTTTCGGGCCCTTATGCGGTGATGGCGTATTGCAATGCAATGATGCAGACCCTCTCAGGTATTGCGGGCAACCAGCATTTAGCGAGTGTGCCTGTGCGCGAGCTGGCCAATGGCCAAATAGCGGCCCGTGTGTTGCCGCATACGATTTGGGATTATTTGCTGCTCAGTGGCGTGAGTGCCGAGGTGTGGATGCAGCCCGAAGTGACCCGCGCCAACCTTACCCAGCACACAGGTGCAGTGTATGCGGCTGGCAATGTGCCATCGGCCAAAGTTAACTTGGTGTTGGGTGCGGGCAATATCGCATCTATTGCGCCACTGGACTGCTTGCACAAACTGTTTACTGAAAACGAGCTGCCTTTGCTCAAAATGAACCCTATCAACGCGTATTTGAAAGAGTTTTTAGACATTGCGCTCAAGCCACTCATCGAGCGAGGCTTTTTGCGCATCATGCGCGGCGATGTGGCGGCTGGCCAATATTTGTGCAATCACCCGCTGGTCGAGACGATCCACATCACTGGCTCAGGCGCGGCGCATGACAGCATTGTTTGGGGCAGCGGTGGGCAAGCTTTAGACAACAAAAAAGCAGGCACACCGCAAAATACCCGCCCCATCACTTCAGAGCTGGGCGGTGTAGGCCCCACCATCGTGGTGCCAGGCCCATGGAGCGCAGCCGATATTGCTTTTCAAGCGGAACACATCGCCACCCAAAAGCTGCACAATTCAGGTTTCAACTGCATTGCATGCCAAGTATTGATCTTGCCAGCCACTTGGTCGCTCAAAAGCGCCTTGCTTGCTGCGGTGCAAAAAGTCATAGCCAACTCTAGCCCGCGCCCGCTGTATTACCCGGGCGCTGCTGCGCGCATCGGCCAGTTTCAAGCTGCGTCTGGCACTGCGCTGGCCGCAATACCCGCCGCGGCCAATCAATGCACGATTGCATCTTTTGATGCCAACGTGCACAGCGCCGCCACTGCCAGTGCCCAAACTTTCGAGGTATTTGCACCCGCCATGAGCACCACCGAGCTGGCTGGCGGTGACCAAGATGCTGAGGCATTTTTGGCAGCCGCCATAGCTTATGCCAACGAGCAATTGGCCGGCACGCTGGGAGCCAATATCTTGATTCACCCCAAGACCATGCAAGCCATTGGTCGCGTAAGATTTGAGGCGCTCATTGCTGATTTGCGCTACGGCTGCATCGCCATTAACGCTTGGACGGGGCTGGGCTTTTTGATAGCGCCTGCCACATGGGGCGCTTACCCCGGCCACACATTGGCCGATGTGCAAAGCGGCATTGGCGTGGTGCACAACACCATGCTGTTTGACAAGCCCCAGCGCACCGTGGTGGAAGCCCCGTTCAAGCCGTTTCCACGCAACCTGCTCAGTGGCTCTTTTGCAATGCTGCCGCGTCCACCGTGGTTCATCACCAACCGCCGCGCCCATGTGTTGGGCAAGTTGCTCACTGCGTTTCAATACCGCCCCAGTTTTTTCAAGATCCCGCTGATTTTTATCAACGCGCTCAGAGGCTGATGGCGACTGCTTAGCTTACATCTCTGTGCGAAATCTCAATCACCCGCGCACGGGCTGACAACTGGTCGATCAACGCCCAAGCCCGGGCCCGATTGGGGGCATCTAAATTGGCATCCCACTCGTCGAGCAAATACACTTTGGCGCGTGTGTTGGCGACGATTTCTTGCAGGGCACGGATTTGCGTTTCGCCTGAGGAGAAGCCTTTTTTACGGGCTGTGCGTGTTGTGGGTTCAGCATCTGTGCCGTCCTCTTCATCCGCATCCTGCGCCTCAATTTTCAAAGCTTCGTCTTTGGCTGAAAAGGCAAATGCCAAGCGGTCGGCTGTGGGCCAGTAGTAGGCTTGGCCTTTGAGCTCGGTTTTAAGCGACAAGAGCAGGGTGGATTTGCCTGCGCCGTTTTCACCGCGTACATTGATGCGGCCAGTGGGGTGCAGCAGCGCAATGGCCAGTGCGTCGCGCAGGCTATCGCATTGCACGGCGGTGCCGCCTTCGCGCAGCTGCAGCTTGTCGTGTTTGATGCGTTCTTTGGGGTCTTCTTCGGGCTCGGGGTGCATGTTATTCACCACGCCGGTGGCGCGCGTCCACAGGGCTATCAGGTCATTCCAGCCCAAGGCCAGCGAATGGATTTCGTGCGTCATGTCGATTTGCTTGGGCAGGGTGGCGGCTATCGCCACCAGCATGGGCAGGTTGCCGCTGTCTTGCGCCACCACCCAAGCCATGGTGGCAAAAATCACCAGCAAACCAAAGATGCCACTGATCGAGCTCAAGCCCTCGCGCAGTAAAATCGCATTGATTTGTGCCCGCAGGGCATCACGCACTCGCGCTTTGAAGCGGGCGCTCCACAGGCGGTAGTTGTATAAATTGCCACTGTAAATGTTGTCCCAAGCGGTGTAGGTTTGCGCCGTCATGCGGTTGGTCATGCGCTGGTTAGCCAAATACAGGCGTGTGACTGGCTTACGCACCGAGTATTGCAGCAGCATCACGCAGATAAAAATAACGCCGTAAGCCGCAGGAAACGAACCATCAATCTCATTGCCAATCACCAAGGCTGAGAGCAGCAGACCAAAGAACAATTGCAGGCCACTCTCTAGCTCATACATCAGCTCAAACAGCAGGTGAAAAGTCTCGTTGGTCAGATAGGGCTCCACCTGCTCGCGCACAGTTTTGTCGGTGAGCAGGCCGGTTTGGTTGCGGTTGTCTTTGCTAAAAATCGCCATGTAGCGGGCAAAGGCGCTAAAGCCTGCACGCTCGCCATAGATCCAGCTCACCCCATGCAACACATAGCTCATGCTTTGCGCCATCAAAATCCACGCAAAATCAATGGCCCGAAAGGCATTGTTAGCGATGTCTTTGGCTGCTTGGATCACAAAATACGTGACGCTAGCAGCCAGCACCGATTCTACAAAAATCAGCGCAATCATCATGAAAAACGGCGCGCAAAACAACAGCCGCAAAAAATGCATAGCGCCTAGTGGGGTGGTGGGGTGGGACGGCGTTCGCATGCTTGATTATCCATGGCCTTGCTCTACGCCAGTGTCTGGAAAGTAATACAATCGCGGTATTACTTATTTTTAGCGTCTATTCACGCAGCACAAGGAGCATTGTATGGGCTACGCACTCACAGTTAAAGGCCAAGTCACCATTCCCAAAGCCATGCGCGAGCATATGGGTGTGGCGCGCGGACAAGAGGTGGATTACATTGCACAGCCGGGCGGCAAGGTGCTGGTGTTTCCCTCGGTTAAAAAACCTGCCAACGGCGAAAGCCCGTTTGCCAGCATGGTGGGCATTGGCATTCGCAAGCGCCCCACCGACGAGATCATGCGCGAGACACGCGGCGAGGATTGGAACCGATGATCCTCGTTGACAGCTGTGTGCTGATTGATATTTTTGACGACGACTCACAGTGGAAACCTTGGTCGCTCGCGCAATTAGACCGCGCTTTGCCCAATGGCTTGGCTGTGAATTTGATTGTGTATGCTGAGCTTGCAGGCTCGTTTGCATCGCGCCAAGACCTTGACCGTGCTTTGGAGCGCGGCCGCTTGATGGTAGAGCCCATTCCACTAGAGGCAGGTTTTTTGGCAGCGCGCGCTTTTGAGCAATACCGCCTAAACAAAGGCGGCCAAAAAGCAGTGTTGCCTGATTTTTTTATTGGCGCGCACGCACAGGTGTTGGGCTGCGCCATTTTGACGCGGGATAAGCGCCGTTTTGCTACCTATTTCCCCACTGTTTCTCTCATCACCCCGTAATTTACCCTTTTAGTTTTTTTGTTTATGAAGTACCTCTCCACCCGCGGCCATGCAGACCGCAAACAGTTTTGTGACATTTTGCTGGAAGGCCTTGCGCCCGATGGCGGATTGTATTTGCCCGAGCATTACCCGCAGGTCACTGCCGCGCAGCTCACCGCTTGGCGCAATTTGCCCTATGCAGATTTGGCCTTTGAGATTTTGTCACTCTATATTGACGATATTCCAGCTGATGATTTGCGCGCGTTGTGCCGCAAAACCTATACCGAAGAAGTTTATGGCACAGCCGCTATTGTGCCGCTTACCAAACTCGATGGTGCTATCACATTAGAAGCGCTATCGAACGGTCCCACGCTGGCATTTAAAGACATGGCCATGCAGCTCTTGGGTAATTTGTTTGAGTATGAGCTGGCGCGTAGAGGCGAGTCGCTCAATATTTTTGGCGCTACCAGTGGAGACACCGGCAGCGCAGCCGAATACGCCATGCGCGGCAAAAAGGGCGTGCGCGTGTTCATGACATCACCCGCTGGCCGCATGAGCCCATTTCAGCAGGCGCAGATGTTCAGCCTGATGGATGAGAACATCCACAATATCGCGGTAGATGGCGTGTTTGACGATTGCCAAGACATGGTGAAAGCGGTGAGCAATGATTTGGCGTTTAAAAAGCGCTACAAAATTGGCACCGTGAATTCGATCAACTGGGCGCGCTTAATGGCGCAGGTGGTGTATTACTTTGCGGGGTACATCCAATCGACGCAACATGCCCCCACGCTCGGTACTGGCCTGTCCTCGCTGCCCCACGAGGGGGCGCTTTCGCCTTTGGGCGGCCAAGCGGCGAAACTTGAGCAAATCAGTTTCACCGTGCCCAGCGGCAATTTTGGCAACGTGTGTGCAGGCCATGTGGCCCGCATGATGGGCTTGCCGATAGACAAACTGGTGGTGGCCACCAACGAAAACGATGTGCTTGATGAATTTTTTAAAACTGGCGTATACCGCGTGCGCGGCAGTGCCGATACGCACGAAACCTCTAGCCCGTCGATGGATATTTCTAAGGCCAGTAATTTTGAGCGCTTTATTTTTGATCTGGTGGGGCGCGACGGCGCGCGCTGCAAAGCGCTGTTCCATGACCAGATCAATGCCACAGGCCAGTTTGACCTGAGCGGTGATGCAGCGTTTAAAGAGGCTGCAATGCGCTATGGTTTTGCAAGCGGCAAGAGCACGCATGCTGAGCGTTTAGCCACTATCAAGTCTACTTTTGAGCAGTTCTCTGTGGTGGTGGATACCCACACGGCCGACGGCATCAAGGTGGCGCGCGAGTATGTGGCGGCGCACCCTGAGGTGAGCCTGCCCATGCTGGTGCTAGAGACGGCCTTGCCGATTAAATTTGCTGCAACAATAGTAGAAGCGCTAGGCCGCGAGCCCAGCCGCCCTGCCAAGTTTGAAGGCATAGAAGCACTGCCTAAGCGCGTGAAAAACATGGGCAAAGACCCGCTGGCTATCAAAGCCTACATAGCCAGCGTGTGCACTGAGCTATGAAAGTCATCGGATTTGCGGGCTACTCTGGCTCGGGTAAAACTACATTGGTGGAAAAGCTCATACCCGCGCTCAAAATTCGCGGCCTGAGGGTGTCGGTGGTCAAGCACGCGCACCACACATTTGACATAGACCATGTGGGCAAAGACACCTACCGACACCGCGAGGCGGGAGCTTTTGAGGTGCTGGTGGCATCCAACCAGCGCATGGCTTTGGTGCGCGAATTTGAAAAACCAGCGGTGATGACCGTGCACCAGATGATTGCCCATTTATACGACGGCGTAGACTGGGTGTTGGTGGAGGGCTTTAAAGAGTCTGATGTGCAGAAAATTGAAGTCTGGCGCGCCAGCACGGGCAAGCCCGCCCGCTACGAATCCGACGATTTCGTAGTTGCTATTGCCACCGATTCTCCTGAGCAATTGCCCTCCAGTACGCAGCGCCCCGTGTTTGACCTCAACAATGCGGAGTCAGTGGTTGACTGGCTGATAGCCAACGAAGCACGCTTTGCCTACCACACGGAAAGCTACGCATGAAGCAAGCCTTTAAACCCCTGCGCAGCTTAGATGACGCGCTGGCCGAGCTGCTAGGCCACGCACAGCCACTGGCGCGCACCGAGCTGGTCAGCACATTTGATGCCGACGGCCGCGTGCTGGCACAAGACGTGGTCTCTGAGCTGCATGTGCCTGGCTTTGACAACAGCGCCATGGACGGCTACGCCCTGCGCAGTGCCGATGTGACCCAAGCTGGCGCGCAGCTGCAAGTGACCCAGCGCATAGCGGCGGGCCATTTTGGCCACGCGCTGCAGGCAGGCGAGGCCGCGCGTATATTCACAGGCGCGCCCGTGCCCGAGGGCGCAGACGCTGTGGTCATGCAAGAAGACGTGACCGATATGGGCGATGTGCATCAGGGCAGGGTGCAAATCAATACCGCGCCGCGCGCTGGCCAGTGGATCCGCAAGGCAGGGGAAGACATTGCCCAAGGTGCTGTGGTGCTATCAAAAGGGAAGCTTCTAACGCCTGCCTCGCTGGGGCTTCTGGCCAGCGTAGGCCTGGCGCAGGTGCTGGTGCAAGCGCCCGTGCGCGTGGCGCTGTTTTCTACGGGGGACGAATTGGTCATGCCAGGCGCAGTAGCGCCCAGCGCCATGAAGCCGGGTGCGATTTACAACTCCAACCGTTTCTTTTTGCGTGCCTTGCTCAAGCGCTTGGGCTGCGAGGTAACCGACATGGGCATCGTGCCCGACCAGCGCCAAGCCACCATTGACGCGCTACAGTCAGCCGCGCAGCAACACGATTTAATCCTTACCAGCGGGGGCGTGAGTGTGGGCGAAGAAGACCATGTGAAACCCGCTGTGCAGGCGCTGGGCTCGCTTGATTTATGGTCTATTTCTATGAAGCCGGGCAAGCCATTTGCCTACGGCAAAGTGGGTGCTAGCCATTTCATTGGCCTGCCGGGCAACCCAGTATCGAGCTACGCCACCTTCTTGCTATTGGTGCGCCCATTCATAGCTGCGCTCTTGGGGCAGCAAGAAGTTGCTACACCATCCATAGCACTACCCGCCCATTTCACGCTGACATCGGCCGATAAACGCCGAGAATTTTTGCGCGCAAGGCGCAACGCAGTAGGCGGTGTGGAGCTCTACCCCAACCAAAGCTCAGGCGTGCTCACCTCCATGGCTTGGGCCGATGGCTTGGTCGACAATCCAGCCCACAGCACAATAGCCCATGGCGACACCGTGCGCTTTATTCCTTTTTCGGAACTGCACTGAAGCACTGGCCTAGCACAGAACTTTTTTGCAGCACAAGCAGCACCATTCATTGCTTCCAACCACCATGCAAATCACCATCAAATATTTTGCCTCCATCCGCGAAGCGCTGGGCACTGGCGAATCCATCACCACCTCCGCTAAAACCCTAGGCGAGCTACGCCGCGAGCTCATCGCCCGGGGTGGCGCGTTTGCAGATGTGCTGGGCGCAGGCAAAGCAGTGCGCATAGCGCTGAACCAGCAAATGGGCGAGGAATCTGTTGCACTGCTAGATCGCGCAGAAGTGGCGTTTTTTCCTCCGGTCACGGGCGGCTAGTATGTCAAGTATGAAACCCACTGCTTTGCAAACACCCAGAGTCCGCATCCAAACCGAAGATTTTGACGCCAGCGCCGAGATTGCGGCTTTGCATGCGCAGGATGGGCGGGTGGGGGCGGTGTGTAGTTTTATTGGGGTGGTGCGTAGCAAGCATGCGGTATTAGGGGCTGTGGCTGGCGCTTTGCCATCGGCTGCGGACGACATCAGCGCGATGGAGCTGGAGCATTACCCGGGCATGACCGAGCGCTCGATTGAAGCCATGGTGGACGCGGCGCATGCGCGCTTTGACATCATTGGGGCAAGGGTGGTGCACCGCGTGGGGTTTTTGCAGGCGCTAGACCAAATTGTCATGGTGGCCGTAAGCTCGGCGCACCGTGGGCAGAGCTACCAAGCCTGCGAGTTCTTGATGGATTACCTCAAAACGCAAGCGCCGTTTTGGAAGAAAGAACAAACTGCTGCGGGTGCGCACTGGGTGGATGCGCGGGAGAGCGATGACAGTGCGATGCGCAAGTGGGGCTTGGTGTCTAGCAATGCAGTGCGGTAAATCAAACCAACATGAAGCGAAACACCCGATGCGCCGAAACGCATGGCAAGGCAAATCAGTCTAAAAACGGGTAATCCGTATACCCCAGCGCCCCACCGCCATACAGCGTGGCACGGTTGAGCGCATTCAGGGGCGCTGATTCGCGCAGGCGGCGCGTGAGGTCGGGGTTGGAGATGAATGGGCGGCCAAAGGCTACCAAATCTGCACCGCTTTGAAGGGCTTGCTCGGCAAGCGCACGGTCTAGCCCATTATTCACCATCCACGCCGCTTGGCCACCCGCGCTGCGGTAAGCAGACTTGAAAGCCGCGTAGTCAAAGGCCAGCTCACCCTGCTGGTGGTCGCGCGCGCCGCCTGTGGCGCCTTCTATCACATGAATAAAGGCCAAGCCCAGCGGAGCAAGCTGGGCGGCCACGTAGTTAAACAGCGGCTGGGGCTGCGCGTCTTGCGCGTCGTTGGACGGGGTCACTGGCGACAGGCGCAGTCCCGTGCGCGCGCCGCCAATGGCTTGGGTGATGGCGGTCATCACTTCTAGCAGCAGGCGTGCACGGTTTTCTATAGCGCCGCCGTAAGCGTCGGTGCGGGTGTTTGAGCCTGATCGCATGAATTGGTCAAGCAAATAGCCGTTGGCCCCATGCACCTCCACGCCGTCAAACCCAGCTGCTATAGCGTTGCGCGCAGCATGCACATAGTCTTGCACAATGCCGGGCAGCTCATCTAAGCGCAGCGCACGCGGCATCGAGGTTTCCTCAAATGCGGCCACGCCACCCCGTATCAGCACCGTTTTAGCCACGGCGCGCAGTGCAGATGGCGCAACTGGCGCTTGGCCATCAGGCTGCAAATCCACATGCGATATGCGCCCCACGTGCCACAGCTGCATCACAATGCGACCGCCCGCTGCGTGCACGGCATCGGTAGTCAGCCGCCATGCGGCCACTTGCGCATCGCTCCAAATGCCAGGCACATCGGAGTAGCCTTGGCCTTGGTGGCTAATCGCGGTGGCTTCGGTCACGATCAAGCCTGCGCCATGCGCGGGGTGGGCGCGCTGGGCGTAATACTGCGCCATCAAAGGCGTGGGCATGGCATTTGGGGCGCGGTTGCGGGTAAGCGGTGCCATGACAACGCGGTTAGACAGCGCCATGCTGCCGATTTGAATGGGCTGGAAAAGAGTGGTCATTGTTGGGGATGGATTGAAAAAAAGAATTGACGGCGTTTAACCCGCCTCAAACACATTCTTAAATGCTTTGCGTTTGTTGGTGCGGTAGATGGCAAAGTCTGCGCGGTCTACGGTGATGATATTGGTCACTCCGCTGGCGTTGGCTAGCCACACCAGCGAGGCATCGGCCAAGTCCATCGGGCGGTCGGCGTATTTACGCATCATGGTGGCCAGCCCTAGCAAGTCGCCCGTTTGCAGGGAGGCAATGCGAATGCGGTCACGCGTTGCGCCTTCGTGCAGCCATTGGAGTAAATCCGCTTGCGCATGGGCTGAAAAATCAAGGAAATACATCACCTCAGAGATAACTTCCCACGTGGTTAGCAGGCGCACGTTTGCGCCATGTTGTTTGAAATAGGCCAATGCTTTGGCATGGTAGCTGTCGGCGCGGTTAAACAGCGCGGCCAATGGCCCGCTGTCGCACAAAACCTCGGCGATGCCGATAGGGCTCACGTGAAGGTCAGATGGTTTACAACGCGCTGGCTTGGCGCTTAGCCGCCATGCGCTGGCGCACCACGGATTTGATGTCAGCCGACTGGCGTGTGGCATCGGCATAGCGGCCAAAGCTGGGCTGGCCCAAATCGTACAAGCTCTCGCCTGCCTGCGCCTCGGTGCTGGCCGCCAAAAGCCGCAGCGCACGCTTGACGATTTCTGACTTGCTCACGCCCATGCGCTGGTGCAGTTGCTGCATCAGTGTGGAGTCACTCGCGCCTAGGCGCAGGCTTAAAAATTGGTCAGAGGGCAGGGTAAAGGCATTCATGGTGAGGCAAGTGTACTACAAATTACGTTAAATGTGCAACAGTGCAACAGCAGCGGCGCATCAAAACGCCTCCCGCCACAAATCCAGCACCTGCTGCACGGGGCGGTCGGAAAAACTAAACAAAATGGCTTGGCTACTGGCCTCTAGGGTGTAGGGCATCCATGATGGGCAAACAAACACGTCTTTGGGGCCAAAGGCCATGCTTTGACCGCCAATGGTGCAGCGGCCTGTGCCCTCGACCACGCTGTAAATGGTGGAGTCGGTCGATTGGTAGGGCTTGCCTTTGAATTGGGCGGGCAACAGTTGCATGAAAGTGCCGATGGTGGGGATTGCCCAGTCGCCCGTAACTGGGTTGGTGTATTGCAGCTTGTGGCCCCAGCAGGGGTGAGGGTCTTCATGGCTGCTCAGGGTGTGTAGCGCCTCTTGCGTGCGCGCATACGGATACCAAAATAATGGCGATGTTTTGGAGCGGGCTTTGTATTGCACTGGCTTCATGGTGTTACCAAAGCGCGCCAGATTCACATTGGCCGTGGTGGCGATGTGTTGCGTTTCCAGTGGCCCGTTTTCTCGAAACTGCGCATCCAGCAGCTCCACAATTGGTACGTCTAGGCCGTCTAGCCAAACCATGGGCGCATCAGATTCGTTGCCATGGTCATGAAAAGTCCAGGACGGCGTGATGACAAAATCGCCCGGATGCATGGTGACTTTTTCGCCATCGACACTGGTGTAAGCGCCTTGCCCATGCATGATAAAACGCAGTGCCGACTGCGAGTGCCGGTGCGCAGGCGCTACCTCGCCGGGCAAAATCAGCTGCAAGCCCGCATACAAGCTGTGGCTGATGCGGGTGCGCCCGCGCAAGCCCGGGTTTTCTAGCACCAAGACGCGCCGCTCGGCTTCTCTTGCAGTTATCAGCTGCCCGCCTTCTTGCAGCCAAGGCCACACGGTGTCCCATTGCCACAGGTAGGGCAGGCAGGGAGTATTGGGGGTTTCGGTTACCAAGCTGTGCAGCACTTCCCACAGCGGGGTGCAGTTGGCGCTGCCGATTTTGTCGTAGTAGGCTTTGCGTTGCGCAGCTACTTCGGGTGATGTGTTGTTCATTGCGTTCATATGATTGCTCCTTGGGCCAAGCGCACAGCCACTTCCATGCGGCCAATGCCGGCAAACTCGGTCACTATAGTATCCCCCGCCACCACCGGGCCCACGCCTTCAGGTGTGCCGGTGTAGATTAAATCACCCGGGTGCAAGGTGTAAAACGCAGAGGCAAATTCAATCAACTGGCCAATGCTCAAAATCAAATCGCAGGTGTTGGCTTGCTGCTTGATCTGGCCATTGACCGCTAGCGAAAAAGCGATGTTGCCGGGGTCGGCAATTTCATCGGCAGTGACAAACCACGGACCCAGCACGCTGTAAGAATCCACCGATTTGCGCAGGCTGCGCTCCTCAGGGCCGCGGGTGGTCATGTCTAGCCCGCTGCTGTAGCCCGCTATGTACTGGAATGCATCGGCGCGGGAAATGTTGCGCCCCGCTTTGCCGATGACCACTACCAGCTCAGCTTCGTGGTCGTTGCGGCGGTTCGCATGCTGCAAGGCCACGCCTTGGCTGGCGCCCACTAGAGAGCTGGTGGCTTTTAAAAACAGGCCAATTTTTTGAATCTCGGCCACTTGGTTGTTATGGTGAATCTCGGCCTGCTCGCGGGCTTCGTCAAGGTGCTTTTTGTAGTTCACGGGCGCGGCCACAATTTTGCCGGGGCTGGCTATGGGGGCGAGTAAGTGTCTGCCCGCCAAGGGCAGCAGTGGCGCGCTGGGCGCAAGCGCTTGGATGCGCGCCACGACAGCGTCTAAGTTGGCAACCAGCGGGTCACACTGGGGCAGCGGATAGCCATAAGGCCCCAAGACATCCAGCGCCGCCGTCACATCACGCAGCACAAGGCCAGCATCGGTTTGCTCCACCACACCAAGGCGGTTATCGTCAAAACGGCAAATTTTCATAGGGAGTCTCCAGTGGGCGCTCGTTCAGCATCACAAGCGCAGCAGTTAATCATGCAGCCAATTTTGACACGGCTTGGGCGCATGGTGGGGTGCAAGCCTTATTCTTTGCTTCACACAAGGCCGCCATTTGGTGTTAAATTGCAATTGTATTAACCCACAGGACAACAACATGAGACTACACCACAGTTTGAAAGCCATGTGCGCTGGCTTGGCGCTCACCATCTGCGCAGGCGCGGCCATGGCGCAGGCCTTTCCTGCAAGACCAGTCAAAGTCATTACGCCATTTCCGCCGGGCAGCGGGCCCGATGTGGTGATGCGCTTGGTGGGCGAGCAGCTCTCACGCGCGTGGGGCCAGCCCGTGTTGGTGGAAAACAGGCCCGGCGGCAATGGCGTGATTGCCTTTGAAGCGGCCAAGCGCGCGCCCGCTGATGGCTACACCTTTTTGCAGGCCGACAATTTGCAGCTTACTGCCTTGCCTCACCTGTTGCCCAAGCTGCCCTATGACGTGGTGAAAGATTTTGACCCCGTGGCGGTGCAATTCAGGTTGTTCTTTTTTGTGGCCGTGCCGTCCAACTCCAAGTGGAACAACATGAGCGACCTGATCGCCGCGGCCAAAGCCAAGCCCGGCGAGCTCACCTATGGCTCTTGGAATGTGGGCAGCCCCGGCCACTTGGGCGCTGCGCTGCTAGAGGGTGCTACTGGCACGCAAATGCGCCATATCCCATTCAAAGAAACCAGCCAGCTCTACAGCGCCGTGGCCATGGGCGAGCCCGACTGGGCCTTTGGCAGCGCCGTGTCTTCGGGGGCAATGTACAGAGCGGGCAAAATCAAATACATAGCCGTGGCCGGCCCCAAGCGCATTCCTGGCTTTGAAAGTGTGCCCACCATGGCTGAAGCAGGCGGTCCAGCCAGTGTAGAAGTGGGTGGCTGGATGGGCTTTATGGCCCCTCGCGGCACGCCAGCAGCTATTGTGAACAAGGTCAACGAAGACATGGCCAAAGTGCTGCAAGACCCTGCCATAAAAGAGCGCTTTGCCGGATTTGGCTTTGAGCCGATCACGGCTAAGCCCGCTGAGATTGCCAAAATGATTGAAGTTGATTCGCGCAAGCAAGGCGAAGTGATTCGAAACGCCAAAATTTCGATTGAGTAAGTACGCAGGCTTTTTTCCAGCTTGGTCACGTTGCGGCTTAGCTTTGCGTTTCGGTCTGGCTTGGTCATGCTGTAAGCGCTGGCTTCCTTCCGGCTTGGTCACACTGCGGCTAATCGAGCGCTGTGCCAACGCGCAAACGGATCGCTGGCCCGCTTCGCGGGGAGCTGGTTTTTTAGGGGCAAATGGGGGGAACGGGCAAACTCGGGCTTCGCCCTCAGACAGCGCCCGTTCCTGATCCCCAGTTGCCCCTAAAAAACCAGCCCAGCGCCCTGATTGTTTGCGCATTGGCACAGCACTCGCTTAGCCGCAGGGATAGGTGGTAGTTTGTTTGGGGGGTTGAAAACTGCTCAGCTTCAGGGTCACATGCGCTGAATGGCTGTGTAAAAACTGCTCTGCCTGATCGCCCGCAACTTGCTGAGCGCAGTTTCACGCTCAGAGTTGTACTTTTCAGTAACTACTCAGCCCCCCCCGAACCTCAAGCCACAAACTTAGGCTGGGTGGGGTTACCCGCAAAGGCACTCACTAGGCAGTCATACAGGCA
>JAYTMT010000067.1:0-12802 GCA_043728315.1 Polaromonas sp.
AGCCCATGGCTGCCGATTGTGGTGATTTCTGCCCTCACCTCGCCCGACATTGTGCGCCGCGCCCTGCAATTGCCCACGGTGTATGCCTTTGTGTCTAAAAGCGCGAGCGCCGAGCACATGCGCGCCGCCATCGACTCAGCCATACTCCGTGCAAAACTGCCCTACATTCCATCCATAGAAAAAGTTGCCGAGCCCGATGTAGACCTGCCCCCCAGGCTACAAGAAATCCGCAGCCTGCTGCGCCAAGGCCTGAGTAACAAGCTCATTGCCTCCCAGCTAGGCATTACCGAAGGCACGGTTAAAAACTACATGAGCGAGATTTTCAAAGCGCTCAACGTGAGCAACCGCACCCAAGCGGCGCAATTTGACTCGAATACCGCATGACAGTGATGCAGGCGCCCATAGAAGCCCGCGCCGACCTTGAGGACGCTGCGTTTACCAGCTCCATGCCCGTTTTTTGGAGCTTGCGTTTGGGTGAGGCGCTACAGGCCTTCATATTTTTAATCAGCCTGCCATTATGGAAGCCGCTGGTATGGTTCATTTTGGTGGCTGGCAGTGGGGTCTGGCTCAACTGGTATGCCAACCGCCCAGCTATTAAAAATCTGCCCACCGCCCAGCGCCGCTGGCATTACCGCTGGGGCATTTGGTTGCGCATGGGCTTTGGCGGCACCGCCGTGTATTTTTTATATGTCACTGGCGATGTCACCATGCAGCTGCTGCTGTCCACCAGCTTGCTGTGCAGCGCCGTGCTGCTCACCCTGCGCATGGCGGGCGACTATGTGCGCGTGCTGGTGGCGGTGGCGGTGCTGCTTTTACCCACCTCTATTCGCAATATTTACGAAGGCATCACTGGCAATATTTTGTCGCTGTTGATTGGTTTGGGCGGCTTTGTGGTCACCAGCATCATCGTTTTTATGTCGCGTGTTCAAGAGCGCGTGATGATTGAGCAATTTGAGCTGCGCAAACGCGCCGAAAGCGCCACCAAAGCCGTAGCCAATATCGGCCTAGAAAAATCCCGCTTTTTTGCCGCCGTGAGCCATGACCTGCGCCAACCCGTGCATGCCATTGGCTTGTATTTAGACCCCTTAATTGCACTGGCCCACAGCAGCCAAGACGAAGCGGCCATGCGCGCAAGCGAGGGCATCCGCCAGTCTTGGCATGCGTTAGACGGACTGCTCTCGCAGGTGTTAGATCTCACGCGCATGGATTCAGGTACGCTGCAGGCTGATGTGCAAGCGGTCGAGCTCGCTCCCTTGGTGCGCGGGCTGGTCATGCAGCAAAGCGCCGTGGCCGAGGGTGCGGGCATACGCATTGTGGCCTTGGTGCCCGAGGGGCGCTTTGCCGTCGCTGACGATTTAATGCTCAAGCGCGTTCTGTCCAATCTGATCGACAACGCCATCAAATTCTCGCCCAGCGGCAAATCCATTGTGGTGGCGCTGCGCAGCGTGGGTGCCTACTGGCATGTGCAGGTGCGCGATGCGGGCATGGGCATAGCGCCCGATGCGCAAGACAAAATTTTTGAGGAATTTGTGCAACTTAACAACGAAGCCCGCAACCGCAAACGCGGCCTAGGCTTAGGGCTGGCTATTTGCAAGCGCTTTGCCCTGCTGATGGGTGGTGACATCATTGTGCGCTCTGCGCTGGGTCGAGGCTGCTGCATGACGGTAAAGCTGCGCAAAGCGCCTACCGACTGGCAACCACCATCGCATTTGCAGTCGCAAGCCTTCTTGGTATATGCGGACGCTAACCCGTCCACGGGTACATTCATCGCTACGTCCTCCAACGATGCCCCCACTGCGCAGGGCTTTGAGGCGCTGCACAGCGCGCAAGCCAACAGCAAATCTCAGATGGCTGCCTGCGATATTTTGGTGGTTGAAGACGACGCATTAGTGGGCGATGCCATGCGCCAGCTGCTCACATCTTGGGGTCACACGGTGCGCCATGTAGAAACTGCGGTCGATGCACAAACCCATGCACACTTTGGCAGCATTGCAATTTGCGATGTGCGCCTGCCCGATGGCGCATCTGGCATAGATGTGGCGCTGATGCTGCGCGTCAGAGGCAAAAAAGTAATCTTGATCAGCGGCGAAACCGATGCTGATGTGCGTGGCTTGATCCAGTCGCATGGGCTCGATCTAATGGTCAAACCAGTTTCCTCTAGCAAACTACTCAATGCACTGCAAGCGCTTTGAGCAGAGATTTAAATCCGCTCTAATAAATGCGCCACTCAGCGCGTATATGACCAAAGACACCGTGCCTAATTTCATCTAGCGCCAAAGCCTTTTGCTAGGCAAACTCACTTCTTTGTAATCAACTGGAGTGCATATGAAATTCTCAAAATAAATTATCAAAACCACGCTAGATTGGATTGCGCTGGAATCCACGGTGCTCATGCTTAGCGCATGCGCCGACGGTGGCTCAGCCGCTACCGATCCTAGCGTAAGCAACAGCGATATTACAGAGCCAAGCGCCACCAGCGGCGTAGCTGGTGCAGCAGGCACGGCGGGCACAGCGGGTGTAAACGGCATACCGATGGAAAAAACATTCCCCACCAGCGTTGTTGATAGGGCAGTATTTTTGAAAAATTGCACTCTACTATTGATAGCTGCATATGTCCATTTAGCGCTGACATTGCTACTATTTACTATCTAAAGGAAAAAAATGAACCAAATTCATATCACGCTCGTCCAAGAATCATGGAATAAAGTGGCCAGTATTGCGCCGCAAGCAGCCGCCTTGTTTTATGTCAATTTGTTTGAAGCAGATCCAAGCTTAAAGCCCCTATTTAAAGGCGATATCACTAGGCAAGGTGAAAAGCTCATGCAGATGATTGGCGCGGCAGTGAGTAAGCTAGACCAGCTTGATACTCTAGTGCCCATTTTGCAGCATTTGGCTGTGCGCCATGAAGGCTACGGAGTAAAAGAAGCGCACTACCAAACCGTAGGCAACGCACTCATTGCAACACTGGCGCAAGGATTAGGTGATGGCTTTACGCATGAAGTGAAAACCGCTTGGACCATAGTTTACGGCCTAATGACAGACGTGATGATTCTTGCGTCCATCGCCAAAGCCTAGCTGACTGGGGAAATAATTGATTGGACCGACTGGGGAAAAAACTACGCCTTTGACAATGCTGCCCCAACAACCACATCGTATTTTTTACCTTGAAGGCAATCAGCTATGGCGCTAACCTTACTTGCGCCTTCAAAGCCAATGTCAGCCTGGTTTTCTGGAGTCACAGCGCTGAAGGCTAGTTGGGCGTCACCACACTAGTTGACAAATTTGTGTCAGCTGTGATTGCGGGTTACACTGTATTTTTAATACATTAAATACTATATTTTTAATAGCTAGCTATTACCATTTGACGCTGACATTGCCGCTATTTTTCATGAATTAGCCTGTTATAGTGATTTTGACACTCTACAATTGACATACTCTTGCGCGCAAACGCAGGCTTTAATCCTAAGATGGTATTTTTAGCAAAGGTGAACAGCGTGAATTCGTGGCTCAACTGGTGGCATGCAAAGCGCAATAGTCCTGCCCGCTCAGCAAAGCACTCGGCTGCGCGCGCGCCCACTGCTGGGTCAACATCCGCGCCGCCGCCATCGTTTGCCAGTGCCCATGACCCCACTCTGGTGGCCAAACTTGAGCAAGAGCACCGCGCTTTGCTAGCCTACTATGGCAGCATCAAGCAACTGGCTCGATCCGCCCGATGGCAAGACGTGGAGCAGCAAATGGCCAGCATGCGCACCGAGCTGGCCGATCATCTGCTCACTGAATCTGTGATGCTATATACCCACCTCAAGCAAGTGCTGCAGCGCGACTCGATGCCATTGCATTTGGTGGACAATTTTTCGGTGGAAATGGACGGTATTGGCAGCTTTGTGATGGAGTTTTTGCAAACCCACACCAAGGTGGCCTCCGATCCCATGAAACAAGACAAATTTTTGTTCATGTGGGACACCATAGGCAATGCGCTAGGCGCACGCATAGCCCGCGAAGAGCGCACGCTCTACCCGCTCTACGACGCCACTAAAAAAATAGCTCACGGCTAGTTCTAGCCTGCTACTTGACGCGGCCCTGTCAAGCCATCGATAAGTGTTTTTAGAACATATTGTTTCCAAATTTTAAACTTAACTCCAATCGACTAGACCACAATAAATCGCATTGAAAACGTAACGTGCGAATGACAAATGCCAATGCGCCAAATTCAATATGACTAATTTCATCTAGCACACATGCGCTGCCAGAGGCAAACTCACAGCCATCAACACATGGAGTATTTATGAAATCGACAACAGTAATGTGGCAGCGCAGCGCTAGCCACTTGACAGTAGTTATGGCCTGTAGCCTGCTGGCGCTGAACGCCTGCGGCGGGGGAGGCGGCGGCACCAGTTTTGGCAATGCAGACAACGGCGCTGGCCTAGCTGCCAGCGCAGGCGCCACTGACGCAGCCGCATCTGGCTCTGGCCCAACAGCGGCCAACCCTAACACAACAACTGCTAACACTACAGCAAACGCTTCGACCAACACAGGCGCAGGTGCAACGCTGCCAACTGGCAACACCAGTACCAGCAGCGTCACCAGCTCTGGCACCAGCACCATACCTGTGGCCAATGTGCCAGCGCCCTTGCCAGCCAATATTGGTGCATCGGCTATTCTTTTTGTTACCAGTGTGCCCAGCACTGGCTTTGGCAACCAGCTCAACACTTTTGGCAATCACAAGCCCGGCGTGCTAGATGCATTAGCGGGCGGCGATTTGTATCTGCGCTATGGCAATGGCACGCTGCGCAACCTTACCCTAGAAGCGGGCTGGGGCGTGCCCAGCGGGCAGATTCAGGGGGGATCTAAGGCCATATCGGTGCGCCAGCCTACCGTGCACTGGGATGGCACGAAGGCGATTTTCTCTATGTTGGTTGGCGGGGCGACGCAGCGCTATGCCGTGCCAACGCGCCTTTGGCAAATGTATGAAGTAACTGGCCTTGGCGTGGGTCAAACAGCAGTGATTACAAAAATAGCCAACCAACCCAATTACAACAACGTGTCGGCCATTTACGGCAGCGACGACCAGATATTGTTCACCTCAGACGCGCCACTGTATGGCATGACCCACACCTATCCACAGCTAGACGAATACGAAAGCAGCGTGGTGGTGAGCGGCATTTGGAAGCTCAACCCCGCCACTGGCAAAACCAAGATGATTGAGCATGCACCCAGTGGCGCTTTTGACTTGTTTTTAGACAGTTTTGGCCGACTCTTGTTCACCAAATGGGATCATATCAAGCGTGACCAGCAGGCTGACTTGACCCGCTACGATGGCGGCACTTATGGGCCTCATGACTTTGCCGACGAAAGCCCTACAGCGGTGAAAAAAGTATACCCACAGTACAACGCCAAAAACCAGTTGCAAGCGGACAGCAATGGGGTGTTGTATGACGTGTTCCCCGAGGCGCGCCATCTGCAAGACCCCACGCGTGACCCCAATGAGTCGCTGCATGATTTCAACCAGTTTTTCATTTGGCAAATCAACGAAGACGGCTCTGAAGAAGAAACCATCAACCACACGGGGCGCAACGAATTTGGCGGCACGTATATGGAGGGCGTGTTTAAAAACGACCCATTGCTGACTAACTCGCTTGGCAACTTCAGCGCCAATGCGGTCATGCGCGCCACTATTCGGGCAGATTCTGGTATTTTTCAGCTACGCGAAGACCCAAATTTGCCCGGGCGCTATTACGGCACTTATGCGCAAGAGTTCAAGCGCCAATCGGCTGGCCGCATCGTTGAATTCAGCATGGCTCCGGGCGTGAACCCAGAAACCGTGGTGTTGAAGGACTACACCAATGCCACACTAGAAAATGATCCCACGGGCTTGGCCCCACCACTTGCCAGCATGACAGGGCATTACCGCAACCCGCTCAAGCTGGCTAATAACACTTGGTTGGTATCGCACACGCCTGAATACCGCATAAATGCCGATACATCGCTTGACCCATTGGTGACAGCGCCGCGCTATGTGCTACAGCTCAAAACTTTTGTCCCCAACCCTAATGGCTCTGACTATATTGCTGGTGCGTCACTCACAGGCGGGCTCAACAAAAACATTTTGGTTTGGGCTGATTTGGCATCCCCGATCAGCTACAACGGCCCGCTTAACGAACACGATGTGGTGGAGCTGCGCCCGCGCGCCCGCCCGATCGGCAAAACCATGAAAATTGACCCCATAGAAAAAACCGTGCTCAACGAAGAGTCAGTAGACGAAATCGCCCTGCGGGCATGGATGGTAGCTAATAATTTGGCTCTCATCGTCACCCGCAATATGACCATGCGCGACCGCGCCGATGTCTCCCAGCCGTTTAACCTGAATATTCCTGGTGGCGTGAAAAACGTGCCTGTGCCCACTGTGAATGGCGGGCCCGCCAAGGTGTATGACATTCAGGATTTGCAGATATTCCAAGGCGACCTCACTCGCGCCTATGCCTCTGGAGGTACCCCCGCACCCGGGCGGCGCGTCTATATTAAGCCCATGCACAACTCGGCCCAGCAGCCTAAGCTGGAAAGCCAAAATATTCCTAATCCTGCGGGCCCAGCAGGCAGTGTGAAAATTGGAATGGATGGATCTATGGCCGCCTTTGTGCCCGCAGGCCGCGCGCTCACGTGGCAAGTGACCAGTCCCGCTGGTAAACCGGTGATCCGAGAGCGCAATTGGCTCACATTTGCACCCGGCGAAATCCGCACTTGCGCCAGCTGCCATGGCGTGAACAGCAATACCCATAATAATTTTGCCGAGCCAGTCAACAAACCGCAGGCACTGCGAGATTTGATGACTTACTGGAAAACGCTGCCTTAAGCCTCTGTGCACCCAGCTGGGGAACTAGCTGGGGTTTTGCCAATTGCGGGCATATCCACCACGCGCAATGTGGCGGTGGCTATTGCGCAGACTTGCAAGCCCGCTGGCGCTTGGGTTTGCACCTCAACAGTGACCACGCAGATGGTGCTGCCCACCTGAACGGCGCGCGCGTTTGCAACCAATGTTGGGCCGCTGGCGGGCATCAGATGGCTGCGGTGACTTGGCGGAAGAGTTGTTCAGGGTTCATGGTTTTGGTGGTAGTAGTAATGAAAATCAGAGCTGGTATTGGCTAGCCAAGAGGTCAGATGTGGCCGATGCCACGCAAGCCGTGGCAAGCTTGCATTTTGCATGCGATAAGGTTTGAATTGCGGGTAACAATTAATTGGCGCTGCACACAAATGCATGTGTTTTGACGCTGCGGCCAATAATTTCATAGCGTATGCGGCATGCAGTGGCAGTATCGGGCACCGGCCTGATGAGTCTGGTGGAGCTGTTGGCATAGGTGCAGCCCAGCCAATGCTTGCCAGCTAGTTGCCACCATGCTTGGCGAACACGCCCTTTGACCTGTTTGTCCTCATCTGGCACAAGCAAAGCTTGGCCGCTAGGGTGACCCCGATACACCAGCATCTCTGCTAAAGCGTGGCTGCCAGCTTTTTTTGATGCAGTGGCTGACTCAAGCGCTTGTGTATCAAACACCTGCCAAGGCGAAGGATCGCTACCAAGCGCTTGCGGCGTTGGCAAGTGCGGTGGGCAGAGCAGGCTCGGCTGAGCGGCCAAACAAGCCCCGGCGGCAAGCAGCATCAAAGCGGCAATGGAGGTATGTATACGCATGGCAAAAATTAAACGATTGAAGCCAATGTTAGTGAATACAAAGAAAAATGTAAGTGTGACTTTAGTCAACATATGCTTGCACACCATCGTTTGTGAGACATCCAAACTGTGCGCTCGTCAGCCAATACCGCACCTAGGGCTAACACCATAGACTACACCGCTACTTCGCGGTTAACATATTTGCATGTATGCCGCTAACGCTGTGAATCCCATGCGCAACCCGCGCCGACTGCTGCCTTTGCTGGTGGCTTGCTTGGCCTTGGCTTGGTTTTCACTGGGTAGCGCGTTGAATGTCATGGTGGCATCTAGTTTCGGCAAAAAAATAGAAATCGTGGTGTGCTCAGGCGCTGGGGTGAAAAAAATCACCGTGCCAGCCGATGGTGATGATTTGTCTACCACCACCATCAAACACTGTGGCAACGCGCCGCTGGTCACGTATTTGATCATTCCCGGTGAACCCGTGCACCTGCATTTCAAAGCGCCACGCACCGTGGCATCTTGGCAGTGGATTCCCAACTGGCATGTGCAGCACGACTTGGTGCAAGACAACAAGCCCCCGCCCGGGCGAGCGCCGCCTGCTTCGCGCTTGGCTTAAGCGCGCTGGCTAATTGCTTGGCCTGTCTGCGTGGCCTGCGGTGTTTGGTCATCGCTTTTTCTCATCTCTTGACTTATCGACTGGCCTAATCGCCAATCTCGGCATTGCACGGGCAGTATCGCCCAACGCATATTTTTTTATTGGATTTAACATGCACACTTCTTTTTCACCCCGTTTTGTATTCGCCACCCTTGCTGCGGCTGTCGCAATTGGCATCACAGGTTGCGCCAGCACCCCTATGGAGCCAGCGCAGTCGGTATCCATCGTCTCGCCAGCCAATGGCGCTACAGTGGGCACCACATTCATGGTCAAGTTTGGCGTTAAGGGCATGGCGGTAGCCCCTGCGGGTGACATTGTGGCCAACAGCGGCCACCACCATTTACTGATTAATTTGGACTCCATGCCCAGCGGCGAATCCATTCCGTTTTCGGAAAAGCACATGCATTTTGGCAAAGGCCAAACCGAAGGTGAAGTCAAGTTAGCTCCCGGCGTGTACAAGCTCACGGCCCAGTTTGCCAACGGCGCGCACCAGTCTTTTGGCAAAGCCATGAGCAATTCGATCACCGTAACAGTGAAATAAAGGCCAGTTATGCACCTGCTCAATGCACTATTAGTGGCCGCTGTTGCCAGCCTAGCCCTGCCCGCGCAAGCGGATTTGGCTTTGGCTGACAAAAGCGCCTGCCTCAATTGCCACGACATGGACAAAAAAATGGTGGGGCCTGCTTTTAAGGCTATCTCTGACAAATACGCCAAGCGCGCAGATGCGCAGGCATATTTGGCAGAAAAAATCACCAAAGGCGGCTCAGGCGTTTGGGGAGCAATCCCCATGCCGGGCATGGCGTATTTGCCGCCAGCCGATATTGCCACTATGGCCAAATGGATTGCGGGTATTTCTGCTGCTAAATAAATATTGCCCTGAGGCACAGCTATACAGGTAACCCAAAAAGAATACCGAAAAACGCAAAAGTAGATGTTGAGAGTGGTCAAGTTGGCTGCAATCAGCGTTTATTTGGCGTTTTTTGGTTTTTTTTCGTTTTGTTTCGCTGTATGCGCTTGCTTATGCCCAAGCTTAGCTAGCATACGGCTTAAGACGCACTCGCACCCCACAACCCTCACGCAAGGCCCACTATGCCCGATCCATTTCTTGTTGCCCAGCGCGGCAGCGCCAGCGCCAGCGCCCTCACCCAGTGTTTTTTGCGCCCTGACAAGGCCAACCGCCACGGCCTGATTACAGGCGCTACCGGCACAGGCAAAACCATCACCCTGCAAACCATGGCGGAGGGGTTTTCGCGCATTGGGGTGCCAGTTTTCATGGCCGATGTGAAGGGAGATCTTACGGGTATTTCACAAAAAGGCATTTTTTCAAAAAAACTGCAAGATGTCATTATCGAGCGGTCACTACCCGCTATTGAATCAAGAGCGTTTCCAGTCACACTGTGGGATGTATTTGGCGCGCAAGGTCACCCAGTGCGGGCAACAATCAGTGACCTAGGCCCCCTGCTATTGGCGCGCATGCTCAACCTCAATGAAACGCAGTCTGGCGTGTTGCAATTGGTGTTTAAAGTGGCAGATGACCAAGGCCTGCTGCTCTTAGACATGAAAGACCTGCGCGCCATGTGCCAGTATGTAGGCGACAACGCATCGAGCTTCACCACCGAATATGGCAATGTCAGCCCCGCCAGCATTGGCGCGATTCAGCGCGGCCTGCTCACCATGGAGAGCCAAGGCGGCGAACAGTTCTTTGGCGAGCCCATGCTCAATATTGCCGATTTCATGCAAACCGACAGCGATGGCGCTGGCGTGGTCAACGTGCTAGCCGCCGACAAACTGCTGACCGCACCGCGCCTGTACGCCACGTTTTTGCTCTGGCTGCTGAGCGAATTGTTTGAAACCTTGCCCGAGGTGGGCGACCTTGATAAACCCAAGATCGTGTTTTTCTTTGACGAAGCGCACCTGCTGTTCAACGAAGCGCCCAAACCACTGCTCGAACGCATCGAGCTGGTGGTGCGCTTGGTGCGCTCCAAAGGCGTGGGCGTGTATTTTGTAACCCAAAATCCGCTGGATATTCCCGACAGCGTGCTGGCACAGCTGGGCAACCGCGTGCAGCATGCCCTGCGCGCCTTCACCCCGCGTGACCAAAAAGCGGTCAAGGCAGCCGCAGACACCATGCGCCAAAACCCCAGCCTAGATATTGCCACTGCTATCACTGAGCTAGCAGTGGGTGAAGCATTGGTAAGTTTTTTGGACGAGAAAGGCCGCCCCAGCGTGACAGAGCGCGTGTTTGTGTTGCCGCCAGCCAGCCAGATTGGTCCGATTACGGCTGAGCAGCGCCAAGCCTTGGTGGCCAACTCCATCGTAGCGGGCGCGTATGAGAAAATCATCGACCGCGAATCGGCCTACGAAAAGCTCACAGGCCGTGTGGCCGCCAAAATGCCCGATGCTGCGCCTGCGGCTGGCAATCAAACTGGCTCGGGCACTGATGCGGGCATGCCCCAAGAATCCGGCGGCATGTGGGGCAGCGTGAAAGATGGCTTAGGCGGTATTTTTGGCGGCGGTGCCAAGCGCACCCGCACCACGCCCACGGAGCAAATGGTCAAATCCGCCGCCAGCGCCATCGGCCGAGAAGTAGGCCGCCAGATTATTCGTGGTGTGCTTGGCAGTATTTTGGGCGGACGCAGATGATACGATTGGCTCTGCCTCAAATCTGAGAGCCACAAGATACAGCTCGCACAGCGTCGCTCAATGTGGCGCTTGAACCTGTTTTGAACCTGTTGGTTTATCGCGCCCGGGGGAAGTTTTAGTACGGTATGAACTAAGCAGCTTAGAACGCGAATTACTATATAAAACGTAGCGAACTATGACCATATAAAGCTGACATTGCCACTATTTCTATTGAAAAGTGGTAACTACTCAGGTCACCCCAAGCAAAAGTATGTAAAAACCATAGCATGACGACCCTGCCCAATCTAGACCAGATGAGCCATGAGCAAAAAAATGCGCTCATCTTAGAGTTGTTTCAAACAATCGTCCGGCTAGAGGCAAGAATCATAGAGCTAGAGACAAAGACTGCACAGCTAGAGGCCAAACTAAGCCTCAACAGCCGCAACTCCAGCAAACCCCCATCGGGCGACGGCTACAGCAAACCCGCCCCCAAATCCCAGCGCATCCCCGGCCAGCGCCCCACAGGGGGCCAAAAAGGCCATGCTGGTACAACACTGCGCCAAAGCAGCACCGTCGACGAAACCGTCGTGCACCGCGCCCCAGACGTATGCACCGCCTGTCAAAAAGCGCTGCCCGCACAAGAGATAGCCGACACACGCCAAGTCTTTGACATACCCCCCATCAAAGTACGGGTTACCGAACACCAACTCATGCGCGCAGTATGCAGCTGCGGGCAAATCCATCTGGGAGTCTGGCCAGATGGCGTCAAAGCCCCCGCCCAGTACGGCGTTCACGCCAAAGCCATGGCCGTGCATTTGAACCAATACCACCTCGTGCCCATGGCACGCACCAGCGCCTTCATGCAAGACGCCTTTGGTCTGAACATGGGGCAAGCGAGCATCCAACGCGCAGCACTAGAGCTGGCTGGGCGCTTGGGGGCAACTGTCAAAGCCATCGGCCAAGCCGTGCAAGCCAGTGCGGTGGTGCACGCCGATGAAACCGGTATCCGCCTCAAATGCAAACTGCACTGGTTGCACTGCGCAGTCACCAGTAGCCTCACGTGGCTGGGCTGGCACAGCAAACGGGGCACGCTGGCCTTTGAGGCATTGGGCGTACTGCCAAGCGTGCAAGGGGTGATGGTGCATGACGGCTTGGTCGGTTACCGCCAGTTCGATTGCTTGCACAGCCTGTGCAACGCCCACCACATCAGGGAGTTGGTGTTTGCCCACGAGCAGGGTGAGCATATCTGGGACGGCTGGGCTAAGGAGATGATTGAGCTGCTGGTCAAAGCCAAGAACGAGGTGGCCGCATTGGTTAGCGCAGCTGCTACGCCAGCTTTACTAGGCGCAGCTGCAACGTCAACATCAACATCAACATCAACATCAACATCAACATCAACATCAACATCAACCGTATTGCAAACCATGGATCAAGACAGGCAAGCGTGGTTTTTGCAGCAGTGGGAGCTACTTCTGGTTCGGGCCGAGTCGTTTAATCCCCAGATCGAATGCGAGGGCAGAGCCAAAAAAGGCAGACCCAAGCAGACTAAGACGGCCAACTTGCTCAAGCGGCTCAGAGACAATCGGGCTGATGTGTGGCGTTTTATGACGCATCCGGGCGTGCCCTTTACCAACAACTTGGCCGAGCAGGCGCTGCGCATGGCCAAGGTCAAGCAAAAGATATCGGGCTGCTTTAGAACAAGCCATGGTGCCGATACGTTCTGCACCATCCGCTCGTACTTGGCAACGATGCACAAGCAAAAGCATTGCCTGTATGACTGCCTAGTGAGTGCCTTTGCGGGTAACCCCACCCAGCCTAAGTTTGTGGCTTGAGGTTCGGGGGGGGCTGAGTAGTTACTGAAAAGT
>JAYTMT010000068.1:0-1709 GCA_043728315.1 Polaromonas sp.
AAAGCGTGCTGGAAACTCAGCCCGGTGCGCAGCGCGTGAAATGGTGATGGTGCCGGACTCGAGCGGCTCACGCAGCGCCTCAAGCGCGGCTCTGGGAAATTCGGGCAGTTCATCAAGAAATAAAACGCCACGGTGTGCCAAAGATATTTCGCCCGGTCGGGGTGGTGAGCCGCCGCCGACCAGCGCTACAGCACTTGCCGTATGGTGCGGCGCGCAGGTTGGCCTCACAGCCCATGAATTCATCGTAAAGCGCCCGCCCAGCGAAGCCACTGCGGCGCTTTCAAGCGCTTCCTGTGTTGTCATGTCGGGCAGCAAACCCGCAAAGCGTTGCGCCAGCATCGACTTGCCCGAACCCGGCGCGCCGACCATCAAAATACTGTGGCCTCCCGCCGCCGCAATCTCCAGCGCACGGCGTGCCGCGGCCTGGCCTTTGACATCAGCCATGTCGGCATAGGTGGTTTGCGGCGTGCGTTCTACAGGTTGTACACGGCTCCAGCCGTCCAGCACATCGACTGCCGCGTCGCCGGGTAAAAACTGCCGCACCACGTCCAGCAGATGTTGGGCTGCAAAAATTTCTGCGCCGGGCACCAGGCCTGCCTCTTGTGCGCTGGTTTCAGGCAAAACCAGTTTTGGCGTGTGTTTGCTGCTCTGCGTTGCCATGCCCTGGCTGATGGCCAGGCTCATGGCCAGCGCACCACGCACGGGCCGCAAGTCACCGCCCAGCGACAGCTCACCCGCAAACTCGTAACCCTGCATTTTATTGGCATCAATTTGTCCGCTGGCGGCCAAAATACCCAGAGCAATCGGCAAATCAAAGCGACCGGAGTCTTTTGGCAAATCAGCCGGCGCCAAATTGACAGTGATGCGCTTGTTGCCAGGAAACTCAAGCCCGGTGTTCTGAATCGCCGAACGCACCCTCTCACGCGCCTCTTTAACTTCAGTTTCTGCCAGGCCCACCAGCGTAAAGCTGGGCAGGCCGTTGGCCAGATGCACCTCCACACAAACCGGGTGGGCTTGTAGCCCCAGCAAGGCGCGACTATGCACTATGGAAAGGCTCATCAATGATCTCCCGATTTAAATGCTTCAAATTGGTGCGTGTAAATTGCGCCGCTTTGGTGCGTTTGGTTATGTAACTTTGTGTTCAACGCAGGAGTGCTTTGAAAGGTGGACGAGTCGTGTCTTTTAACTGTCATGAATTGGCACGCTAAATGCTAGATTAGAAGCGCATTAAAGCGTCGCAACATTTGTCAAATTCAACCAGAACGGAAAATACCATGAAATTCAGCCCTCTCAAAATCGCCGCCAGCCTGGCTATTCTTGCCTCCACAGCCAGCTTTGCGCAAACCAAAGCGTCTGAGCCAGACTACACGCTAGCCTACAACGTGGGCGTGGTGACTGACTACCGTTTTCGTGGCCTTTCGCAGACAAGTTTCAAGCCTGCATTGCAACTGGGCGTTGATTTTGCGCACAAAAGCGGTCTGTACCTGGGCGCCTTTGGCTCAAATGTCAGCTGGGTAAAAGACTTCAACCTTGCAACCCAAGGCAGTTACGAAATTGATCTGTATGGCGGCTTCAAGGGCAACATCACCAAGGACATCGGTTTTGATGTTGGCTTGATCACCTATATCTACCCGGGCAACACCTCAGGCAAAGCCGGAACACCCAGTGGCGGCGGTTACAGCAATGCCAACACCAATGAAATTTATGCT
>JAYTMT010000069.1:0-27724 GCA_043728315.1 Polaromonas sp.
TGGCCTGCACGCCTTTGCCGTGCGCCTTCACGGCCCCAGCAAATTCGCGGGCAATCGGGGTGGCCATGTTGTAGGGCGACGGCATTACCTGCGAGACCACTACGCCAGCGGCTTCTTTGCCTAATTCGTCTGACAAGGCCTGCGTGCCCACAAAAGACACGTTGTAAAACTGGCCACCAAAGCCTAAAGCGCGCGCCGCTCGTATGAAGGCAGCGCAAGATTTGTAGGCGCTGACCATCACAATGGCATCGGCTCGCGCAGGCCCATGGCTCGCGTGAAGGGTGCGATGAAGGGCATGCGCTATTTCAGGACCAAAGGCATGGCGGCCAAAGAGGTGGGTGTGCCAATGCACCCAAAGAGGGCAAACACATCGCCAGCAATCGATCGGCGGGTGTTCTCAGCGCAGCGTGCCGTGCTGCGAAGGCCCTGCGCCTTATGTGCGCACGCGGCCATCGGCCGTGAGCAGTGCCATCTCAGCAAAACTCGATGCCACATGGCGTGTTGCAGACAGGTTGATTAAAAACCCACCATAGCTTTGACTGCCAATGGATTCCAAGCCGCTGATGAAGCTGCCGGCCGACAGTACGCCCGTTGAGCGCGCTAAGCCATCGGCCATAAGGCGTGCGGCCAAGTAGCCTTCCATGCTGGAGTAATTGGCTTGCACGTTTTTGCCATGCGCCGCGATGGCAGACAAAAATTCCCGGGTAGTTCCTATCGCGGAGTTATAGGGCGAGGGCACGACCTGCGAAATCACCACGCCAGCGGCCTCTTTGCCCAGCTCGTCAGACAGCGCCTTGGTGCCCACGAACGATACGTTGTAATACTGCCCACCATAGCCGGCCAGCCGCGCTGCCCTTATAAAGGCGGCGCAGGATTTATAGGCGCTGATTTGCACAATGGCGTCAGCATTGGAGGGCGCTAAAACTTTCACCGCAGCGGCCACGTCGACCGAATTGCGCTCTACCGTGGCCACCGCCACGGGTTTACTGTCTAAGGCCAGCAAGGCCTTGGTGACACCGTCTAGCCCAGCTTTGCCGTAGGCATCATTTTGGTGAAACACGGCAATGCGCTTCATGCCCAGCGCGTAAAGCTGCTTAACGATTTGGGCCGTTTCGTCGTTGTAGGATGCGCGCAGATGGAAAACGTTTTTATGCATCGGTTCTCGCAGGCTCATAGCGCCTGTGAACGGCGCTATAAACGGGGTGCCCGATTTAAGCACTAGCGGTAAAGAAGCCAAAGAGGTAGGAGTGCCGATATAGCCAAACAAGGCAAAAACACCGTCGGCAATGAATTTGCGCGTGTTTTCAGCACAGCGCTCGGGATCGTAGCCATCGTCTTGCAGGTTGATTTCAACTTTGCGACCTTTGATGCCGCCTTTGTCGTTGAGTAGGTCAAAATACACCCGCGCACCCGCATTGAACTGTATGCCTAACTGGGCCGCAGGTCCAGTTAATGCAGCCGATTGGCCGAGAACGATTTTGCTATCTGATTGGGCACGCGCTGGGACGAAGCTGGTAAGGAATGAGGCGGCAGTGGCAACCGAGAGGCGGCGACGATTGATCATGGTGGGCTCGCAAAACAGGTATAAAAAAGAACGACCCAGCATTATCGCTACTAAGCCGGCAACTTGTCTATACAGTGCTGCAAATCGCGATGGACGGTCTCTTGCTGCTACTAAAAATGTACCACTCTATCGAAGTGAATAGCTTATAAGTACTCAGAATGAACGCCCACTGGCTGTAACAATTTGATCGAGTAAGGACTCGGTTTCGCTTTGCACCAGCAGCATCTCCATCTGCCAGTCACCAATCAGGCCTTCGGTGTTAGCGCTCTGAAAAAACGCCAATAACGGGTCATAGTATCCGTTGGTGTTCAAAAGACCCACGGGTTTGTCTAGGTAGCCCAGCGTGTGCAGCGTCCAGACTTCCAATATTTCTTCAAATGTGCCAATGCCGCCGGGCAGGGCAATGTAGGCATCGGCCCGCTCTATCATCATGGCTTTACGCTGTGCCATGGTTTCCACAATATGCAGCTCGGTGCAGTCGTGGTTGGCCCATTCGCGCTCGACCATGTCGCGAGGAATCACGCCCACCACCGTGCCACCAGAGTCCAAAGTAGCCTGCGCCACAATTCCCATCAGCCCGTTTTTGCCACCACCATACACCAACTGTCCGCCCCGCGAGCCCAGCCAGCGACCCACCTCGGCAGCGGCATAGGCAAATGCTGGCTGCGTGCCCGTGCGCGAGCCGCAGTACACGGCGAGTGAGAAGCTAGGAGTAGTCATTTTAAGAAAAATTTGAATGATGTCAGCGTCATATGGTCATAGTGTGCTATATTTAATGTAGCATAAATAAGCATTGCAGTTGGTAGGAAAAAGGTAAAAATTAAATCGCAAAGCGTTGGTACAGCGCCGCTGACCAAATTCCAGCGCACAGCAGGAGGCTCAGCAGCACGGCGGCCGAACCAATGTCTTTGGCGCGTTTAGACAGTGCATGCCACTCTGGGCTGATGCGGTCAATGGCGCTTTCTACACTGGTGTTAAGCAGCTCGGTCACCATCACAAACACCACGCTGCCTGCCAGTAAAGCCACTTCCACCCATGTGCGGCCAAGCCAAAAGGCTGCAGGAATCATCAGCATGGCAAGTAAAGCTTCTTGGCGAAAAGCTGTCTCATGCCAGCCGGCACGCAAACCGGCCAGCGAATAGCCAGCGGCATGCACAATACGGTTCAAACCGGTGCGCGCTTTTTGCGGATTAACGGTGGGATCGGGGGTATGCAGTGGGGCGTTCATGGCCGTATTGTCGCGTGCTGGCACCAGTTGCGGCAAACCGATTGGGTTTTTGCGGTTTTAGATTTTACTCATGGGCGCATGGTTGATCAGGCGTGTGCCTGCAAGCGCATCGTGCACAAACTGGCGCTGTGGGTGCAAGCGGCTGAGCATTGCATAAAAAATGACCCACGCAATGACGATGGCCGATGTTTCACCTGCGCCCAACTTAAATGGCATGATTGCGGCCAATGGTGGCAGCCACCACAGCCACGACAGGGTGTAGCGACACAGAGCGCGCATTTGGCTGATGGGAGCGCCAGATACGCTTACTACCCGTATATGCCAAGTTTTCATGGCCAAGGTTTGGCCTCTGTTCCAAAACCATGCAAAATAAATACCCAGTACCACGAACAAAAAAGCCTGCAGCAGGTGGTGTCGTGCGTCCATGGCATTTCGCATTTGCCCCATGGTGCTGAAAAACCAAGTGGCAATGAAGACAACCGCAAACAGCAGCATGCCTTCGTACAGCCAGCATGCCATTCGCCTGCGCAGGCTGGGTGTTGTATGCGGGTTCAAGGCTTAGGGTTGCTTTGCAGGGGCATCAGGCTGTTTTGGCCCAGCAAATGGGGCGCTACGCTGATGCGTGGGGCATTCGGATTGGCATCTTGGCCAATAGGTGTGGTGGCCATTTTTTGTGGCGCAACCGGTTTTGCTGCAACTGCTGCCCCTGTGGGCTTTGGTGGCGCTGATGTGGCAAGTTTTTGCTTTTCCTCGGGGCTCAGGGCTTGGTAGGCTTGCCATTTGGCTTTGCGCTCCTCAGGGCTGAGCGCCTTAGTTAGCTCTTGGGTTTGGGCAAAATTGAGGCGTGCATGTTCGCGTTGTTTGGGGCTCAGTGCTGCCCATTCGGTCATGCGTGCATGCAGCTTGCCTTGGTCGGCAGTGGCCATTTTGGGGTAATTTTGCGCCAAACTGATCCACTTGCGCTTATGCGATGCAGTCAAGCCGGCCCAGTTAGCGCCCAATGGCTTCAGAGCTGTTTGCTGTGCGGGGCTCAACTCTGCCCAGTCAGGCTTGCTTGCAACAGCAGGCTGGGTGGCGATGGCCAGTTTGGAGGCGGCATCGGCTTTGGCAGCGGATTGGGCGGGCGACGTGCTAGCCAAGCGCACCGCATTGGTGTGGTTGGCAGCAGCAGATTTGTTGCTATTTTTTACATCGCGGCTTGGGTCACTGGGGGGAGTAAGGCCGCTTTGCGTTGAATTTTGCGCGGTATTTTGTACGGTATTTGGCGCAATACTAGATGCGGCATTATGCACAGCATTTGGGGTGTTGCTGGGCGCAGCATTTTGTGCAAACGCGGCCAGTGTGCCGCAGCCCAGCAGCAGCGCAGCCGCAGTAGCCAGTTGTTGCAAAATCTGCCTACCCACGTGCATTCCTTAGCGGTTATTCTTTAAAAACTGAGCAAAACCTGGGTCTGAATAAGCCGCTGGGGGCAAATCACTGGTCAGTAGGCTGCCATCCACCTCGGCCAACTCATTGGCGCGTTGCTCGTTTTGCACCGCGCTGATGGCGACCAAACCGGCAATCAGGGCAATCAGAGGCAAAAAAGCAGCAATGCGCCCCCACAAACCGCCGTCATCGCCAGCGCCCATGGTAAGTGTGGCCGAGCCGTTGCCAGACACCGCCGATGCCGTTTGCAGATTCACAAGCTTGCGCTTGGCAAGCGCCTGCATGCGTGCAGCGCGCAAGCGCTCAGAAATATCGTAGGGCAAATCAGCCGTACCTTGGCTCAGACGGGCTGTGATTTTGCGGGCAAAGCGGTCATGCAGCGCGCTTTGGTTGGCATTCATGTTCAATGCGGTAGTCATAGTCTAATTTCCCTAGCCGTTGAGGCTAATTCCTTTTGCAATCAGTGCTTTACTGAGCGATTGGACGGCGCGCGAGCAGTGCGTTTTGACACTGCCCTCAGAGCAACCCATGGCAGCAGCCGTTTCGGCCACGTCCATCTCCTCCCAGTAACGCATCAGGAAGGCTTCTCGTTGACGTGCGGGTAGCTGATTAATTTCCACTTCAATTTCCTGCAATATTTGTGCCCGAGAAGTGGTCTTTTCTGCACTCTCGGTGCGCTCTGACACCTCCAGCGACTCCAAAGTTTCCAAAATATCAAAATCTTCGTCGTCGCCCGAGCGAAAATCGCTCATATTGGTGAAAACCGCGCGTCTGGTTTTCTGGCGGCGAAAGAAATCGAGCGTGCAGTTGGACAAAATCCTTTGAAACAGCATGGGCAACTCAGCCGCAGGCTTGTCGCCATAGTGCTCGGCCAGTTTCATCATGCTGTCTTGCACGATGTCCAGTGCGGCTTCCTCATCGCGCACGTGGTAGACGCTGCGCTTGAATGCGCGGCGCTCCACACTTTTGAGGAAATCGGAGAGTTCTTGCTCGGTTGCCAAGGGAATATGTCTGTTTAGTTGTTATCAAATGCAGCGGTTCGCGGTGATTACCCGTTACGCAAATTATGGCATTGCAAATCTGCTTTTACCGCAAAAATTCAGCCCTTGCGTTAATTTAGGCGTGTTGCAGTGCGATAATGCATGGTGTCCAATTTTGGGCATTAAACGGATTGAGGTTCGGCGGTGTTCAGCACAGCCCATAGCCACAGTCTCAAGTCTTGTAGCGACCCCGCAAAGGCACGCGAGAGGCACCACACAAGTTTCGCCTTCGAAACTTTGAAAGGTTCAACATGGAAATCACCAAAGCGGAACTCGCTTTCGCAGCCGCTGCGTCCTCGCAAGCAGCATCACCACACAGCGCGCCAGCCACTGGCGCTTTGCCCGAATTACGCGGCGCTGAAGTCCTCGTCAAATCCCTGCAAGCCGAAGGTGTGAAATACATTTGGGGCTATCCCGGTGGCGCTGTGTTGCACATTTACGACGCTTTTTACAAGCAAGACACGATTCAGCACGTTTTGGTGCGGCACGAGCAAGCCGCCGTGCACGCGGCCGACGGCTTTGCACGCGCCACGGGCGAGGTGGGCGTGGCCTTGGTCACTTCAGGCCCTGGCGTGACGAATGCGATTACCGGCATTGCCACGGCTTACATGGACAGCATTCCCTTGGTAGTCATCACGGGCCAAGTGCCCACGCACGCCATTGGCCTAGATGCATTTCAAGAATGCGACACCGTGGGCATCACCCGCCCCATCGTCAAGCACAATTTTTTGGTGAAAGATGCGCGCGATTTGGCTGAAACCATCAAGCGCGCCTTCCACATTGCCCGCACTGGCCGCCCTGGGCCCGTGGTGGTAGACATCCCCAAAGATGTGAGCTTTAACAAAGTGCCCTACGACGCGTCTGCGCACAAAAAACCAGTGGAAATGCGCAGCTACCAGCCCGTGCGCAAAGGCCACGGCGGCCAAATTCGCAAGGCTTTGCAGCTGTTGCTCAATGCCAAGCGCCCCTATATTTACACTGGCGGCGGCGTGTTGCTGTCTAATGCCAGCACCGAGCTGCGCACCTTGGTAGACATGCTGGGCTACCCCTGTACCAACACCCTCATGGGCTTGGGTGCCTACCCCGCCAGCGACCGTAAGTTTCTGGGCATGCTGGGCATGCACGGCACGGTGGAGGCCAACCAAGCCATGCAAAATTGCGACGTGCTCTTGGCTGTGGGCGCGCGTTTTGACGACCGCGTGATTGGCAACCCCAAGCATTTTGCGCAAAACGAACGCAAAATCATCCATATCGACATTGACCCATCGAGCATTTCTAAGCGCGTGAAGGTTGATATTCCTATCGTGGGCGACGTGAAAGATGTGCTCACCGAGCTGATCGCCATGGTCCGTGAATCCAGCATTAAGCCAGATGCGCACGCTTTGGGTGCATGGTGGGAAACCATTGACGCATGGCGCAAAAAAGATTGCCTGAGCTACGACAAAACCAACAGCGCAGTCATCAAGCCCCAAGCCGTGGTGCAAAGCCTGTGGAACATGACCAAGGATACCGAAACCTATATCACCTCTGATGTGGGCCAGCACCAAATGTGGGCCGCCCAGTTTTACCGCTTTGACGAGCCGCGCCGCTGGATCAACTCTGGCGGTCTGGGCACCATGGGCGTGGGCATACCATATGCCATGGGCATCAAACTGGCCAAGCCAGAGGCAGAGGTGTTTTGCATCACGGGAGAGGGCTCGGTGCAAATGTGCATCCAAGAGCTCTCCACCTGCCTGCAGTACAACACGCCCATCAAAATTGTTTCGCTCAATAATCGCTATCTGGGCATGGTGCGCCAATGGCAAGAGTTTGACTACGAAGGCCGCTACAGCCACAGCTACATGGACGCGCTGCCCGATTTTGTCAAGCTTGCAGAGGCTTATGGCCACGTGGGCATGCTTATAGAAAAGCCGGAAGACGTAGAACCCGCCCTGCGCGAAGCCCGCAAACTCAAAGACCGCACGGTGTTCATGGATTTCAGAACCGACCCCACCGAGAACGTATTCCCCATGGTCAAAGCGGGCAAGGGCATCAATGAGATGCTTTTGGGCTCTGAGGATTTGTAAAAATACTTTAATACCGGACTTCCGGCCGCGAAGGGCGCGAAAGGTGCGCGAAAGACGCTAAAGGAATACCAAAAAGAAAAGATTTATAAAAAAATACAATGAATGTGAGCGTTAATTGGTCATAGTTTGCTATTAAATTAATAATAAATTTCTTTTGATCAGATCATGTTTATACCCAAACCGTCATATTTCAATGTATTTTTTGTATTCCTTTAGCGTCTTTCGCGCACCTTTCGCGCCCTTCGCGGCCAGAAATCCGAATTAAAACCTAAACCAACCAACCAACCACTCTTAAGACCAATCTATTTGCAGCCAAGCCTGTGCATTACCGTGCACAGGGGAGGGCTCAGAAAAGAGGAATCACATGAAACACATCATTGCAGTACTACTAGAAAACGAACCCGGCGCACTCTCGCGTGTGGTGGGCTTATTCTCCGCCCGCGGCTACAACATCGAGTCGCTCACCGTGGCCCCCACCGAAGACAAATCGCTCTCGCGCATGACGATTGTTACCATTGGCTCTGACGATGTCATTGAGCAAATCACCAAGCATTTGAACCGCTTGATTGAAGTGGTCAAGGTGGTAGACCTCACTGAAGGCGCTTACACCGAGCGCGAGCTGATGATGGTCAAAGTGCGGGCAGTGGGCAAAGAGCGCGAAGAAATGAAGCGCATGGCCGATATATTCCGCGGCCGCATCATTGACGTGACCGAGAAAAGCTACACCGTAGAGCTCACCGGTGACCACAGCAAAAATGACGCATTCTTAGAAGCCATAGACCGCACCGCTATTCTTGAGACCGTGCGCACGGGCGCAAGCGGCATCGGCCGAGGTGAGAGAATACTGCGTGTTTGATTTGAAGCCTTAATACCGAACATCCGGCCGCGAAGGGCGCGAAAGATGCGGGAAGAACGCTAAAGGAATACCAAAAAGAAGAAATTTATAAAAAATACAATGAATGTCAGCGTCAAATGGTCATGGTTTGCTATTGAATAAATACTAAATTTCTTTTGATCAGCACATGCTTATTCCCAAGCTGTCCTATTTAAATGTATTTTTCGTATTCTTTTAGCGTTCTTCGCGCACCTTTCGCGCCCTTCGCGGCCTGAAGTTCGTAACTTAAAAAATCCCCACATTAAAATCCCAACCAACCCACCCATTTAACCAACCGGAGAACACCATGAAAGTTTTTTACGACAAAGATTGCGACCTGAGCCTGATTAAAGGCAAAACGGTGGCCATCATCGGCTACGGCAGCCAAGGCCATGCGCATGCGCAGAATTTGAACGACAGCGGCGTGAAAGTCGTGGTTGGCCTGCGCAAGGGCGGCGCTAGCTGGGACAAAGTGGGCAAAGCGGGCTTGAATGTCATGGAAGTAAACGACGCGGTCAAATTGGCCGATGTCATCATGATATTGTTGCCCGACGAGCAAATTGCCGAGGTGTACACCAACAACGTGGCACCAAACGCCAAACAAGGCGCGTCGCTGGCCTTTGCCCACGGCTTTAACGTGCACTACAACCAAGTGGTGCCCCGCGCCGACTTGGACGTGTGGATGGTCGCCCCTAAGGCTCCTGGCCACACCGTGCGCAGCACCTACGCCCAAGGCGGCGGCGTGCCCCACCTAGTAGCAGTGCACCAAGACAAATCAGGCAAAGCGCGCGATTTGGCCCTGAGCTACGCCATGGCCAACGGCGGCGGCAAAGCCGGCATCATTGAAACCAACTTCCGCGAAGAAACTGAGACGGATTTGTTTGGCGAGCAAGCAGTCCTGTGCGGCGGCGCTATCGAGCTCATCAAAATGGGCTACGAGACGCTCACCGAAGCCGGTTACGCCCCCGAGATGGCCTATTTTGAGTGCCTGCATGAGCTCAAGCTCATTGTGGACTTGATATACGAAGGCGGCATTGCCAACATGAACTACTCGATCTCCAACAACGCCGAATACGGCGAGTATGTGACTGGCCCTGAGGTCATCAACGAGCAGTCGCGTGCGGCCATGAAAAACGCCCTCAAGCGCATCCAAACGGGCGAATACGCCAAGATGTTCATCTTGGAAGGCCGCACCAACTACCCAAGCATGACGGCTCGCCGTCGCCTGACTGCCGAGCATTCGATTGAAAAAGTCGGTGCACAGTTGCGCGCCATGATGCCTTGGATTGCTAAAAACAAGCTGGTTGACCAAACCCGCAACTGATGCTGGCAGTGCATAAGCACTGCGCAACATCTAAAAAACCGCCATCAACCGCCTAGCTGCGGGTTTTGGCGGTTTTTTTGCGTCTGCATTTTGCGTTGCAATAATCGGCAGAATTTTTGCAGCTCTAAGAGGTCAAAATTTTGATTTTTCAGCGCTGTGCACTACACTTGAGGCCATGCATGACGGACAAGAAACCTCCCCCTCGCCATTGGTAGTGGTCAAGCCACGGCGCAAAGGCATTTATATTTTGCCTAACCTGTTCACCTTGGCGGCCTTGTTTGGTGGCTTTTATGCGGTGGTCATGGCTATGGATGGGCGCTTTAGCGAAGCGGCCATCGGCGTGTTTTGCGCCATGGTGCTTGACAGCTTGGACGGCCGCGTGGCGCGCATGACCAACACCCAATCTGCCTTTGGCGAGCAAATGGATTCGCTGTCTGACATGGTCAGCTTTGGCGCTGCACCTGCGCTGATTGCCTATGAGTGGTCGCTCAAGGGGCTGGGGCGTTGGGGCTTGATAGCGGCTTTTGTGTATTGCGCCTGCGCCATGCTGCGCTTGGCGCGCTTTAACGTGAATACCTCGGTAGTAGACAAGCGCTATTTCCAAGGCTTACCTAGCCCCGCTGCAGCGGCCTTGGTTGCTGGGTTTATTTGGCTCATGACCGATTTGGAAATACCGCCTGCATCCGTCAAATGGGGCATGTTCGCTTTTGCCCTGTGCGCGGGGCTCACCATGGTGACCAATGTGCCGTATTACAGCTTCAAAGACATCAACTTTAAAAAGTCAGTGCCCTTTGTGGTGGTGGTGGGCATTGCCATGGGTATTGCATTGATTTACACGCACCCCCCCATAGTTTTGTTCAGTGTGTTTGTGGCCTACGGCTTAAGCGGCTACGTGGTCTACGCTTATCGCAAAGCCAAGGGCCAGCAAACCAGTGTGATCGCCACGTCCAAAGACGAACCCGAAGAGCGCGGGCTGCATTGATGCGCTGTTTTGAGCCGCCTAGCTGCTCAAACCTTTGTAAAGCATATAAGCCGCCAGCACATACAGCACGCTGGCAAAAATACGTTTGAGTGGCTTGATGTCTAGCGAATGCGCCACTTTTGCGCCAATGGGTGCCACAAAAAAGCTGGCCAAGGCAATGACTGCAAGCGCGGGCAGCCAAATATAGCCAAACGAGCCTTCAGGCAGGCCCTGCACGCCCCAGCCGCTCACAATGTAGCCAGTCGCATTGGCCAGTGCAATGGGGAAGCCCAGCGCCGCAGATGTAGCCACGGCGTTGTGCATGGCCACATTGCACCAGTTCATAAAGGGCACGCTGATAAAGCCGCCGCCCGCGCCCACCAAGCCGGATAAAAACCCGATAGCGCCACCAGCAGCCACTTGGCCGCCCGCCTTGGGCATTTGGCGTGTTGGCTTGGGTTTTTTGTCCAAAAACATTTGCGTGGCCGAAAAGCCCACAAACAGGCCAAAGAAAATAGCCAAGTACGAGCCTTTTAAATACGCAAACACGCCAAAGCTGGCTACCACCGCGCCCAGCACAATGCCAGGAGCCAAGCCCTTGACGATGTCCCAGCGCACTGCACCGCGCTTGTGGTGTGCGCGCACGCTGGCAATGCTGGTAAAAATAATCGTGGCCATGGAGGTGGCAATGGCCATCTTCACCGCCAAATCAGGCGATGCGCCGCGCGCGGACATGATGATGGTTAAAAACGGCACCATCACCATGCCGCCTCCAATACCCAAAAGCCCTGCTAAAAATCCGGTGGCCACGCCCAAAGCGAGGAGCTCGATGATGAGGAGAGGCTCTAGTGTCATAGGGGCGGGGGAAAAGGGTGAAAAAGAGTGTCTGCGGCTGACCCACCAGACCTGCATCCTAGACCGGGATCTAGGTGGGCGAGGTCAGCCCAGCATTGGGTTCATCTAACGCGAGACGATCACGCTTGCCGGGCAATTCCCAAGCCCTGGCTCGAAAGCATTGGTACAAGGAATTAAAAGCCCAACGGGGGCCGCAGACAAGAGTGATTCTACGCTGGAGCGCCGTGGTTTTGCGGGTGGATGGCGCAAGAGTTACAGGATATGGCTGTCTTCGTAAATTACAGAAGCTGGCCGTCCCCGTAAGTTACAGGCGCTGGCCGTCTCCGTAAGTTACAGAAGCTGGCCGTCTCCGGCCAGGGCCGCGTCTAATTTGGCGATCAAGGCGGCTAGCTGCGCGTCATCTTGTGCGTCATGGGCAGGGGCGCTGCCTGTGCTGGCTGGTAAAGCGGGGGTGGACGCGGCCGCTGAGGCGGCATCAGGCGCTTGCGCATGGTCAAAAGCCAAGTTCAGCGCAGCCAGCACGGCAATGCGGTCACGCGCTTTCACCTTGCCTGCATCACGAATTTTGCACATCGCCACGTCTACTTTGGCCACTGCCGCTTGCAGCAGGGCTTCGCCGCCTTCGGGCGCGCCGAGCAAATAGCTTTGCCCCATGATTTTGACTTCGATTTGGTTCATGGTGAGCCCAGTTAGACGGCGGCCAGACTGGCGTTGATGCTATCAGCAGCGGAGCTAGAGTCGGGCAAACGCTCAATCAATGCATCGACCCGCGCGCGGGCGGCCGAGAGCCGAGATTTGAGTGAATCTCGTTCAAATCCTAAGGATTCGAGCTGTGCAGTGAGCAAGGCGTTGGTGCGCAAAAGCTCCTCATGGCGAACCAAAAGGCGCTCTACGCGTTCTGCAATGTGCTCAATTTGTGAAGGTGATGCCATAGGTTTAGGCTCTAAGTGCTTGATTTCTAGAGCATTCTATGTGGTTTGTGTAATA
The DNA here is from genome assembly GCA_043728315.1 of Polaromonas sp. Taxonomy (GTDB): domain Bacteria; phylum Pseudomonadota; class Gammaproteobacteria; order Burkholderiales; family Burkholderiaceae_C; genus JAAFIP01. The sequence continues at coordinate 12,325 of JAYTMT010000069.1, forward strand.
TATCAAGTCCTAGTCAAGCATGTGGCGTTAAAATCATACTGTTGGTGCTCGCGGTGTGGTTCACATGCCGCAGTTCAACGGGAAGCTGGAGGGTGAAGTCCGCAAGGATGCGAACCTAACCAGCGCTGCCCCCGCAACGGTAAGTGGACGGTGTGTTTCTTTGAAGCAATTTTTCAAGCAAGGCACCAGCTTTCATCCTCACCACTGAGGCCTCACGGCTTTGGGAAGGTGATGCAAGTCGCTCCATCAGCCCGGATACCGGCCAACACAGCGGAGTCACGTCTTTTTTTAAACGACAAGATGCGACGCCTATTTGCCTACGTCAGCGGGGAAGCTGACACCGGGTATTTTTGTCTTAGGTTATTTTCATGAAAAACTTTTCTCTCGCACAGCGCGGTATTGCTGCGGCCTGCGCTGCTGCATGCACGTCTTTTGGTGCTTCTTCTTTTGCGCAAACTGTTCCACAAGTGCAACTCAAACCGATTGTTGTCACTGCTGATCGTCTGCCAGGCACTCCGCAAGAGCAGATTGCAGGCGTCAGTGTTATTACAGCTCACGATATCGCCACTTCTGGCGTGAGCAGCATCAATGAGGCCTTGATTCGTCTGCTGGGTGTGGTGGGTCGGCAGGATTTTTACGGGGGCGGAAATTACGCGCTTGATTTGCGCGGTTTTGGAGGCACTTCTGGCAGTAATCAGGTGATCATTTTGGATGGCATCCGCCTGAATGAGGCCGATTTGAGCAGCCCGATTCTTGCCGGCATTGCGATTGACTCGGTAGAAAAAGTGGAAGTCATTCGGGGTAGTGGCGCTGTGCTGTTTGGGCAGGGCGCAACGGGCGGCGTGATTGTGATCACCACTAAGGCTGGCAAGGGAAGCGCACGCAAGACCAGCGGGCAGTTGTATGCCGGTTTGGGCAGCAACGGATTGCGTGATCTGCGTGCGGGCGGTGTTTACGCCCAAGGTGGTTTTCAATTAGATGTGAATGCACAAAAGCGCGATTCAGACAATCACCGAGACAATTTTCGCTCAGAAACCAACAACCACGCCACGTCTGTCCAGTGGGCGGGTGAGGCTGTGCGTGTGGGCTTGAGATTGGCGCAGGATCGTCTCAAAACGCAGCTTCCGGGCAGCTTGACGGCAGTGCAATATGTCAACAATCCCAAGCAATCGAACAACACCAGCAACAAAGCTGCAATCAACAACGATACACAAAGCCTGTTTGCTGAATTTCAGCTCAGCGATTGGTTGCTGAATGCCGATCTGGGCTGGCGCGGCAAAGAGCTGCGCAGCCTCAGCGGTGGTAGCCCTTACGAATACGATGTAGCCGGACACAACCAAAGCTTGCGAGCGATGCACAACTCAGGCAATGCGCAGTTTGGCAACAGCCTGAGCCTAGGGTTTGAGCGTGCCGCTTGGGATAGGGCGGTGCTCGGTGCTTTCGGCTCCACAGCTTCTCAGCGCAGCCGCAGCTTGTATCTCCGTGATGAGCTGACATGGAAGGCCACAGGCACACGCCTGTCCGCTGGCGTGCGAAAAGAAACGACTCAACAGGAAGAGAGCAACTCGGCTTTGAGCCCGCGCACAAGCAACAATGCTTGGGAGCTAGGTGTTAAGCAACCCCTGAATGTCAGCACTTCGGTGTATGGCCGGATAGGCAACAGCTTCAGGCTGGCCAATGTGGATGAGTTCTCCTTCACACAACCTGGAAAAACGCTGCAGCCACAAACATCGCGTGACTTAGAGCTGGGTGCGCAATATTACACAGGAGCGTTAAAGGCGGATCTGCGTTGGTATCAAAGCTCCCTCAAAAACGAGATTGGCTATGACCCCACTGCGCTTAACGTCAACTCCTTCTCAGGTTTTGGAGCAAACGTCAATTTTGACAACACGCGTCGCTCTGGCTTAGAGTTGGATGGTCGCTACGCGGTGAGCCCGCAACTGGCCTTGCAATTGAATGCGGCGTGGCGCAAAGCGCAATTCACGACGGGTGCTTTTGCTGGCAAAAGCGTTGCCTTAGTGCCGAACCGCACACTCAGTTTGCGTGCCGACTGGACACCCGCAGTAGGTCATCGCTTGAGTGGCGGTGTTCGCATCGTGTCTTCGCAGGCTCCAGACTTCGCCAATTTGTGCAAAATTCCGGCTTTTGAAACAGTGGATGTGCGCTACAGCATGCAGTGGAAATCTGCGGAGTTCTCTGTGGGTGTCGGTAACTTGTTTGATCGCAAGTTTTACACACAAGCTTTCCGCTGCACGGCAGGTGTGACGACGTCAATTTATCCGGAAGCGGGTCGTGAGGTCAGTGCAGCTGTGAAAATAACGTTCTAAACCTGAGGAGTAGCCACTATGCGCGAGCTGATTCTTGGCGGACAAAAAAGCGGCAAAAGCCGCTTGGCTGAGGAGCGTGCTTGTGCATGGCTTGCGCAATCACACCAGCATCGTGCGGTGTTGATTGCGACAGGCCAAGCGTATGACGAGGAAATGCGCCAACGGATTGCGCGGCATCAAAAGGATCGGTTGCTTAGGCTGCCTCAGTTGCTTTGCGTAGAGGAGCCTATGCAGCTTGGGGCTGCCTTGCGCGCTGAATCAAATGCACAAACCTTGGTCGTTATTGATTGTCTCACCATGTGGCTGACGAATTTGCTGATGCCATTCGATGATGCATATTGTATGGAAAAATATCCATTAGACGGCATATATACTGCTCATAGTGCTATTGAATTAATAATTATACTGAAAGAAGCTTTGACGCAAGCAAGCGGGCCGGTGGTGATTGTGTCAAACGAAATTGGCCTCGGCGTGATTCCGCTGGGGCGAGATGTGCGGCAGTTTGTCGATGAGCTAGGCAAGTTGAATCAGGCGATCGCGCAGCGCTGCGAGGCAGTCACATTGATGGCTGCTAGCTGCGCGTTGAAACTTAAGGGCTGAGCATGAATAATCTCTTCAAAACACGCGTGTGCAAACTGGTGATGGCTGCGCTGCTAGCGGGCTTGTCTGCTTTCGCCAGCGCAGCAGCTTTCGATATTGAAGATGATTTGGGCACGCGACTGCGCTTTGAGCAAGCGCCTCAGCGCGTGGTGAGTCTGCTGCCCTCGCTCACCGAGACGATCTGCGCCTTGGGGCATTGCCAAAAACTCGTTGGCGTGGATCGCTATTCCAATTGGCCAGAATCTGTGAGCCGCTTGCCGCAAGTCGGTGGCGGGCTTGATCCAAATATTGAAGCGATTGTGGCGCTGCGGCCTGATGTGGTGGTGATGGCTAGCTCTTCGCGCTCGCGTGAGCGCTTGCAATCGCTCGGCATTCGCGTGCTGGCGCTGGAGCCGAAAACGCATGCTGATGTGCAGCGCGTGATTGCGAAGCTGGGCATGCTGATGCAAGAACCCGATGCACAGAGGCTGTGGCGCACGATTGATGCGGGTGTGAGTGCGGCTGCGCAATCCTTGCCTGCAACAGTGCGCCGCCAGCGGGTCTATTTTGAGGTCAACCGCGCGCCTTATGCAGCTGGGCCCGGCTCATTCATGGGCGAGACGCTCTCTCGCCTAGGAGCGCAAAACATCATTGATCCGAAGCTGGGGCCATTTCCCAAAATCAATCCCGAGCTGGTGGTGCGTGCTAATCCTGATGTGATTATGGTGGGTGATACGGAAGGTGCAAGCCTCTCGCAACGCCCCGGCTGGAGTGGCATTGCCGCGATTCGCACGCAATCGGTGTGCTTGTTTCCGCGCTTGCAATCTGAGGTGCTGGTGCGCCCGGGGCCGCGCATGGCTGAAGGAGCACGCATGATGGCTGATTGCTTGCTCAAAACCTTGCCCAAGAAGCTATGAAAACTTGGCCCGCTGCCTTGCGCTTGAGTTTGCTGCTGCTTTTGCTGAGTGCATTTTTGATGGCGCTTGGTTTGTGTGTGGGCAGTGTGGGATTTGAAAACTTGCTGCAGCAATGGCTCTATGGTTTGACGCAGGAAAAGGAGCTGGCCGGGCAACTCATATGGGAGATTCGCCTGCCGCGCACTTTGGGGGCTTGGGCTGCTGGGGCATTGCTGGGCTTAGCAGGCGCTGTGGCGCAAGGCTTGTTTCGCAATCCGCTGGCTGATCCGTATTTGCTGGGCAGCTCCGCCGGCGCGGCTCTGGGTGTGGCGCTGATGCTAGTGATGCTAGGCGGCGCAGCGGGCATGCTAGCAGGCGCGCTGGAGCCGAGTAGCTTGCAGGCTTGGCTGCAATCGGTCGGGCGCAAGGGCGCTGGCTTGCAATCGGGCAACACCTGGCTGCGCTTGGGGCTGACTGGGGCAGCGTTTCTTGGTGCGAGTGCTGGCGTGTTGCTTACTTTGGTATTGGCCAATGGCGTGCAGCATACGCTGCGTTTGCTGCTGGCCGGCGTGATTGTGGGTGTGTTGCTTGGGGCGGCCACTTCGCTCATTTTGTTGCTCTCGCCTGATTCACTGCAAGCCATGCAGGCTTTCATGCTTGGCTCTACGGGCTTTGTGGGCTGGTCGGCCTGCGCGATCATGCTGGCTGTGTGGCTGCCCTGCACGGTGCTGGCTTGGAGCTTGGCGCGTGCGCTGGATACGCTGAGCTTGGGGCAAAGCACAGCGCTGAGCCTCGGGCTGCCGCTCAAGCATGTGCGCATGGCATTGGTTGTTGCATTGGCCTTGGCCACAGGCACGGCGGTAGCGCAAACGGGCTTGATTGCTTTCGTCGGCTTGGCTGCCCCGCATATGGTGCGCGCCTTAATCCGCTGCACCCATGGGCCGCTGCTGTGGTGCGCATCATTGATGGGCGCTGTGTTGTTGTGCACGGCGGATCTCGCCGCACGCTGGCTGATCGCGCCACAAGAGCTGCCAGTGGGCGCACTCACGGCGGTGCTGGGTGGTCTGTATTTGCTGCGCTTGATGCACGCCAAGACGGGCGGCATTGCCGCAACGCCATCTTAGGTTGACTAAATTACTATGAAAAAAATAGCGTTCCGCGCAGATTTCATAAAGGCTAGTATCGGAAATACCTCGATCTTGCACGGCATCACTGCGCATTTCAGCGCTGGGCGCTGGACAAGCGTGGTTGGACCCAATGGCGCTGGCAAATCGACCTTCCTCAAAGCACTTTGTGGTCTGTTGCCGTGCAGTGGCGAGATCATTTTGCTTGGCCAAGCTCTAGCGCAATGGCATCCTAAAGAGCGTGCGCGGCAGTTAGCCTGGCTCGGGCAAGACAGTGCCTCGGTCGATGAGCTGAACGTGGCTGATGTGGTGATGCTGGGGCGATTGCCGCACCAAGCTTGGCTGGCTGCGCCCAGCCAGGCAGATCATGCTGCGGTGCAATGGGCCATGCACGCTTGCGAGGTGCATGCGTGGAGCAAGAGGCGTGTGGGCGAGTTGTCTGCAGGCGAGCGCCAACGGGTATTGCTCGCGCGGGCGCTGGCCGTGCAGCCTAAGCTGCTGGTTTTGGACGAGCCTTTGGCTAATTTAGATCTGCCGCATCAAGCGCAATGGGTGCAGGTGATGCGCAGCTTGGTGGCGCAGGGCACCACGGTGATCAGCGTGCTGCACGAGCTGCAAGTGGCCTTGATGGCCGATGAGATGCTGATCATGGCCAATGGTCAAGCGCTGCACCACGGTGCTTGCGCTAGCCCTGCCACACACGATGCGCTGCGTCTAGCTTTTGGTGAGCGCTTGAAAGTGCGTTCACTCGATGGCGAAACGGTGGTGTTGATGGATATGCCCGTTTTAAACCCAAGTATGAAAGATCAAGATGCAGATTGAAACGCCACCCACAGAAAAACCGTACGACAAGCCTGAGGGCGAGCGCCGAGGTTTGGTCATTGTCAACACCGGAGATGGCAAAGGAAAAAGCACCGCAGCTTTCGGCTTGGCCTTGCGGGCATTTGGCCGTACCCACGTGCATGGCAAAGGGGTCAAAATTTACCAATTCATGAAAGTGCCAAGTGCTCGATTTGGTGAGCATCGTATGTTTGAGCAACTCGGCCTACCTATAGAGGGTTTGGGGGATGGCTTTAGCTGGAAAAGTCAAGATTTAGAGCACTCTGGTCAGCTGGCGCGTGATGGGTGGCTCAAGGCCAAAGACTCCATCATCAGCGGAGATAACTTCATGGTGGTGCTCGACGAATTGACCTATCCACTGATTTACGGTTGGCTCCCACTTGACGACGTCTTGGATGTTTTGCGCGCGCGCCCTAAACACGTGCATGTGGTGGTGACGGGGCGTCGCTGTCCGCCAGAGATCATTGAACTGGCCGATACGGTCACGGAGATGACCAAAATAAAACATGCCTTTAATGCGGGGATTCCTGCTCAGCGCGGCATTGAAGATTAACTGGATGATTGTGCTGCTTTCCGAAGTTTCAGCATGGTGACTGCAAACGCTGTCTTGTCTGCTGAGCTACTTATGGCGGGCCTCTTTTTGGCCCTTGTCATTGACCATGTGTGGGGTGAGCCACCCCTTCGATGGCATCCCGTGGTGTGGATGGGGCGATACTTGGACTGGGCGGCAAAGCGCTTTGCGCCTCAACAGCCAAGCAGTTGCGAATGTCAAAATTGGAAAATTTTTAGCTTGGGTGCTGCGTATTGGTTGGTAGGCGCTGGAGCGACGATTTTTTTGGGTCTGTGGATCAACGGTTTGCTAGTGCAAATGCCGTATTGGTTGTCTGCTGTCTTTTTGGCAATACTTCTTAAACCGATGCTGGCTTGGCGAATGCTATGGCAAGAAGTGCAGACGGTCGATACCGCGTTACAGCAATCGCTGGATGCGGGGCGACTTCAATTGGCGAGATTGGTAAGCCGTGATGTAAGCCAATTGAGTGCCAGTGACATCCGAGAAGCAGCGATAGAAACATTGGCTGAAAATTTGAATGACTCAGTGGTGGCGCCTGTCATTTGGTTTGTGCTCTTAGGGTTGCCTGCTGCCATGCTCTACCGATTTGCCAACACGGCCGATGCCATGTGGGGCTACCCAGCGCAAAGGGGGGCTTATTATTGGCAATGGGCGGGTAAATGGGCGGCACGTGCTGACGATGTATTGTCTTGGCTACCTGCGCGTATCACGGCGCTGCTGATGCTTTTGGTGCATTCTAGTCGGCTGCAAAATATGGCGAAAATTCAATTAGAGGCGGTTAAAACGCCTTCACCCAATAGTGGTTGGCCAATGGCTGCTATTGCGCTGGCTTTGGGGCTGCGCTTGGGCAAGCCAGGCGTGTATGTTCTCAATGCGCAAGGGCGTGCGTGCGATTTCACAGACATACCCAAAGCGATTAAATTAGCGCGCAATACCCTGATAGCGGTTTTTTTGGCTGCACAAATATTCCTTTTGTTGATTATTTTATGCAGATAACGCAACCTTGGATTGACCCCTGCGTTCACGGCGGTGCGGATGCCCAAGGACAAGCAGCGTTTGATTTTTCTACTAATTCCAATGCCTGTGGTCCATGTCCAATAGTGTTGTCGGCTTTATTGGCAGTGGACTCCAGTCATTACCCAGACCCCAACTACACGCAATTGCGCTCGCTTTTAGCGCAATTTCACGGTGTAGAGCTTGAGCGTGTGCTGATTGCGGCCAGTGCCAGTGAGTTTATTTTTCGGATGTCGGTGTGGGCCAAGCTTTCTGGCTTATCTGGTGTGGCTTTGCCCAAGTACCACTACAACGACTATGCGCGTGCAGCCCGCGCAATGCAATTGGTGCTGCACGGCGTGCCAAGCCCAAGCAGTTTGGTATGGGCCTGCGAGCCATCTAGCCCGCTGGGTCAAGCGGATGTTTTTCTACAGCAAAAGCTGGACACCAAAGGGGTGTGGATAGTTGACTTGGCATATGCGCCCTTGCGTTTGAGTGGCGAATCTACGCTCAATGCATCCGATCTAGGTAATGTGTGGCAGCTGTGGACCCCGAACAAGGCCTTGGGGCTTACGGGTATTCGCGCTGCTTACGCCATAGCGCCACACGGTGCGCAAGTAGCAGCGCAGAATTTGAATGCCCTCGCGCCCTCGTGGTCAATAGGATCGCATGGCGTGGCCATGCTGGCCGCATGGACGCAGCCTGAAGTACAGCAGTGGATCAAAAAAACCAAAGAAACCTTGAAACAGTGGAAATTGCAACAAATACTGCTGTGCGAATCCTTAGGCTGGACATGCGCGCCCAGCGATACGAACTTTTTTTGTGCCAAGCCTGCTTTGCCACTGTCATCACCTGCGTTGCGTCAGTATGGCATCAAACTGCGTGATTGTAGTTCATTTGGGCTGTCAGGCTGGGTGCGTCTGGGCGTGCTGTCGCCAGCTGCGCAAGCGGCCTTGCGCTTGGCAATTGAACGCATATAGAGCGTAAATTCTCCACAAGGATCAACAGCATATGACAGCAAAATGCGTAATGGTGCTGGGCACTACCAGTGGCGCTGGAAAAAGTTGGCTCACCACGGCCTTGTGCCGTTGGTATGTCCAGCGCGGCTATAAAGTAGCCCCCTTTAAAGCCCAAAACATGAGCAATAACGCTCGTGTGGTGGCCACTGCAGAGTGCGGCTATGGCGAAATTGGCAGCGCCCAATACTTCCAAGCGCTGGCGGCACGCGCAGTACCTGATGTGCGTATGAACCCAGTTTTGCTTAAACCTGAGGCTGATACGCATAGCCAATTGGTGCTGATGGGGCGGGTAGACCACGCATTAACCGCAATGCCGTGGCGCAGCCGCAGCGAAAAAATATGGCCCACTATTGCTATGGCACTGGATCAACTGCGCGCAGAAAATGATGTGGTGGTAATAGAGGGCGCAGGCTCGCCTGCCGAGATTAATCTGCACAGCAGCGATATCGTCAATATGCGGGTGGCTCGCCATGCCAATGCAGCCTGTTTATTGGTCACTGATATTGACCGTGGCGGCGCGTTTGCCCATTTATATGGCACTTGGGCGTTATTGCCCAAAGTTGAGCAAGCCTTGATTAAGGGATTTGTACTCAATAAATTCCGAGGTGATGCGACGCTGTTAGCGCCCGCGCCACAAATGCTGCAAGAGCTAACTGGCATCCCCACGGTGGCAACACTACCTATGTGGTTTAAACACGGTTTACCCGAGGAAGACGGCGTTTTTGATGACCGCTCTTCCAGCCGCGGCGCAGTACACACCAGCATTGCGGTGATCGTGTATCCGAGAATCAGCAATTTAGACGAGTTTCAGCCACTTAAAAACGTTGAAGGAGTGCGACTTATTTGGGCGCGTACGCCTGCTGATTTGGCATCGGTTGATTGGATAATTTTGCCCGGCTCAAAGCATACCCTGTCTGATTTGACTTGGCTGCGTGCCCAAGGGTTAGATACGGCTGTTGTGCAGCACGCCCGAGCAGGCAAGCGCGTGCTGGGTGTATGTGGCGGTTTGCAAATGCTAGGCGCTGTTTTAAGTGATGAAGAGGGCGTAGAAAGCAGCAGCGTATCCAATGCGCAAGGCCTAGGTTTGCTGCCTTTGCGCACTACTTTTGAGCGCCAGAAAACAGTCTTGCATACGCTCACGCAGTTTGCGCACCTGACTGGCGCGTGGAGCGCTTTAGGCGGTGTTGTCTGCCAAGGCTATGAAATCCATCAAGGCCAAACCGCCATGATTAGCGCCAATAGTGGGGACGCGTTTGCCGCCTTACCGCATGGGCTGGGCTGGTGTAATGCGCAAGGGAACGTGCTGGGCATTTACTTACATGGTTTGTTTGAAAACGACGCGGTGATTCGTGCGCTGTTTGCTGGGCAATCGAATCCCCTGGATTATGTGTTTGAGAATATGGCTAAGTATATTGGGCTTCATTTTGAATCGGCATATTTAGAAAATCTCGTCAATGCTGAGACTATTTAGGCTATTTTTATTAAACTCAAGGAAAATATGCCCAATGTCATCGTCAAATGGTCATTGTTCACTATCAGTTTAGTAGTGATTGCATTGGCCTTGGCGCTGCCTTGGGTGGCTGATTATTCAGTTTGGAGGACGCTTGTGCACGACTTGCGCGGCCCGCGCGTGCTCACTGCTGCGGGCGTGGGCGCGCTGCTGGCGCTCAGCGGCTTGGCGCTGCAGGTGCTGCTGCGCAACCCATTGGCCGACCCGTATATTTTGGGCACATCAAGCGGTGCGGCTGTGGGTGCTATTTCGGCGCTCTTGTTGTTTGGTGGGCTGATGTGGCTGGGCGCGGCATGTGGCGCGCTGGCTGCGGGGGCGCTGCTATTGATTTTATCGCGCGGGGCTATTTCGGCACTCGCTGACGATGCGTCTAGTAAATTGATTTTGACTGGCGCAATGCTGGCTGCCGTGCTGGGCGCAATGAGCACCCTGCTGCTCACACTCACGCCCGACGAGCGTCTGCGTGGAGCTATTTTTTGGCTGATTGGTGATTTATCGGGCGCTGCATCGGGCGAGTGGGCGATTGCGTTTGCTTTGATTTTTATAGCGTATTACCACTACAGGTCCATGACAATTGACAGATTGATGCTAGGCAGCGAGGCCGCGCATTTGCTGGGCGAGCCCGTGGCGCGGGTGCGGCGTGAGTTAATCGGCTGGGCCTGCTTGGCCACGGCGCTGGCTGTGAGCTTGGCGGGCAGCATTGGGTTTATTGGATTAGTAGTGCCACAAGCGCTGCGGCTGGCGGGTATTCGCACCACGCGGCCGCTGGCGGCCATGAGTGCTGTGGGTGGCGCTGCGCTTTTGGTAGCGGCTGACACTCTAGCGCGCACTGTGGCTTGGCCATTGGAGCTGCCTGTGGGGGCCATTATGAGTTTGATTGGCGCGCCCGTTTTTATTTGGTTTTTGGCCAGGCGCTTGGCATGAACACCAAGCGTTTGCCTGAAAAAACGCCCTCTGGTGGGCAAGCTGTGCATGCCGATGCGCTAGCCACGTCGCGCAACTCTAATGCGCAGCAGCAGCCTCCACTGAGCGTGACCAATCTGCGCCTAGACGCCGCTGGCCGCGTGTTGCTGCAAAACCTGGGCTTCAGTGCGCAAGCAGGCGAGCGCTGGTGCGTGATTGGCCGCAACGCCGCAGGCAAATCCACCCTGCTGCGCGCGCTGGCTGGACTGCACGCGCCCAGCGCGGGGCAGGTGGCAGCGGCCAAGCCCGCCTACCTGCCGCAGGCCACCAGTGACCGTTTTGAGCTCTCGGTGCGCGAGTATGTGCAGTTGCATGTGCAAGGGCTGCGCCATGCTCAGCTGCCAACCCAGACTATGCCCATCCAAGCCGCTGGGCAGCGTGCCGATGTGGATGTAGGTGCAGGTGCAGGTGCAGGTGCAGCTAAATCCATGCCCAGCGCCGACCCGCTAGCCGCCCACTGCCAAGCGCTGGACATCGCCCACCTCATGGATCGCCCCATCACCCAGCTCTCGGGCGGCGAGCGCCAGCGCGTGGGCTTGGCAGCAGTGGCCGCGCAAAACGCAGCGCTGTGGCTGCTAGACGAACCCGTGAGCTTTCAAGACCCTGCCCACCAAGGCGTGGTAGGGCGCTGGCTGCTCGCCCAATCAAGCGCGCCAAACCCCAAAGCAATAGTCATGACCGCGCACGACATGGCATGGGTGCAGTCATATGCTACGCATTTAATAGCGATATATGACGATATGACGCTGACATTGGGCAAAATATCTGACATATTGGATGAAAAACTCCTACACGACACCTTTGCTTGCCAGTGGCGGCAGGTGGGTAGTGTTTGGGTGGTGGTGTAAGATGATGATGATGAATTTTGTACATTAAATTCACGTACAAAATTCATTGTTGAACGTAAAATAAGTGCATATGTACGTTTAATTGGCGTACAATTAATGCAAAGGAGTTCAATATGTCTGCCACTTTAGCCGAATCCGCCCGTATCAACCTGCGCACCAGCCCCGAAGCCAAAGCCCTGATCGAGCGCGCTGCTGCGCTCATGGGCGCTACGGTGTCTGGCTTTATGCTGCAAAACGCCTACGAGGCGGCCAGTCGTTTGATTGCGCAGCAAGAGCGCATCACGCTGTCTGACAGAGACCGCGATGTGTTTTTAGATGCCCTGCAAAACCCCAAAGAGCCACCTGCTGCCTTGGTTGAATTGATGCGCTTGAAAGCATGAGCTTGCTGGTGACTGCGCTAACGCGCCAGCATGACAGAACTGATTTTGATTGCGGCGAGCCAGAGCTCAACGGCTTTTTGCAGCGCATGGCGCGCCAGCAGGCTGATCGGGATTTCAACCGAACGTATGTGGCAGTGCTAGAGGGCAGCGCACGCATTCACGGGTTTTATTCGGTGAGTAGTGCCTCGATTGACTTTCAAAACTGGCCTGAACACCTGCGTCTGCCGCGCTACCCGGTGCCAGCGATGCGAATTGGGCGCTTGGCGGTAAATCGCACAGAGCAGGGCAATGGTGTAGGCTTGATGCTTTTGCAGCACGCCATGCAATTGGCCACCACGACAGCGCAGCAAATCGGTCTTTATGCCGTGGTAGTCGATGCCAAGCACGAAAAAGCCGCTGCTTTTTATGAGCGTTATGGGTTCACGCGCTTTCCATTCGAGCCATTGGCTTTGTTTATCACGACCGATATGATTCGCCGCGCATTCAAGGCCGCCAACGCTTAGCCCCTCAATCCAACTTCGCCCCCGAATGCACAATCGCCTCCCCCCATTTGGCGATTTCTCCGGTTTCGTAGGCTGTTAAATCTGCGGCGTTCAGGTAGCGCGGGGATGCGCCTGCGGCTGCAAAGCGCTGCGCCAGGTCGGGTAGCGCCAGTACTTTGGCTACAGCGCCCTGTAGCTTGGCCACTATGGATGCTGGCAGGGCTTTTGGGCCATACAGGGCTACCCAGCCCGGGGTGTCGAAGCCGCTCAATGCACCGCCAGACTCTGCAATGGTGGGCACGCCGGGCAGCGTGTCAAAGCGCTGCAAACCCGCTATGCCTAGCGCCTTGACTTTGCCTGCGCGGATGTGCGCGCCGGCTGAGGCTATCGAGTCAAACATGAGGGGTACTTGGCCAGCAATCACGTCTTGCAGGGCAGGGGCTGAGCCGCGATATGGTATGTGGGTGATGAAAGTGCCAGTGCGGCGCTTCAAAAGCTCCATGGCCAAGTGGTTGGTTACGCCGTTGCCGCCGGAGGCGTAGTTGAGCTGGCCGGGGCGGCTTTTGGCATACGCTATGAGTTCTGTCACGCTGCTAAAGGGTGCGCTGGGGTGTGCCACCAACACGATGCCCACGGAGGCCACATGGGCAATGGGCGTGAAGTCAGCTGCTGCATAGGGGCGCTTGGCATACAGCTGGGGCGCAATGGCCTGCGTGGATGTGGAGCCCATCAGCAGGGTGTAGCCGTCCGCTGGGCTTTGCAGCATGCTGGTGCTGGCGATTACGCCGCCCGCGCCTGCTTTGTTGTCAACCACCACGCTTTGTCCAAGCAGCGGCGCTAGCGCTTGCGCCAGGGCGCGTGCAAACACATCGGTACCGCCGCCCGCAGGGAAGCCCACCACGATTTTGATGGGGCGACTGGGGTAGTCAGCTTGCGCATGGGCGGCAAATGGCAACACTCCTAATAATGGAGCAGACAATGACCATATGGCACTGACATTGGCAGAATTTTTTATAAATAATCGTCTGGAATGTGTCATTTGGTATCCTTGGGGAGGGGTTTGGATTCTGACGCAGGATTGGGTGCACTCAAAGGCGCAATAGGACGAGCACTCAGCGGAGCAGTCAAGGGAGCGGGTAATGGAGCAGTTAAGGCAGCACTTAAGGGTGCAGTCAAAGGCGCAAATGCAGTAGTCTGCGCCAGCAAGCGCCGCGTTTGGTCGATGGTCTCACACATTTGCGCAGCGCTGGCCACAAAGCGCGGGCCCATGCGCGAGAGCAGGGCGGCGTTGACGGCTTTGAGCTGGCCCGTTTTCACTGCCGCTATTTGGGGCAGCTTTTTCCACGCAGCAAGGCTTTGCATGCTGTCGCCGCCCGTCACAATCAGCTGCGGGTTAAAGGCCAGCACCGCCTCGCGCCCCACGGTAGGCGTGAGCGCGGCCAAGCCATCAAAGCCCTGCACGCCACCGCAGGCGCGCGCGGCTTGGCTAATCAAGTGCTGGCCGTTGAATGTCATGAGAGGGGCATCCCACACTTGGTAAAACAGGCGCACGGGGCTTGCGCCTTGGTATTTCGCCCCTAACTCCTGCCACTGCTTGACGACCTTGTTGGCTTCTATTTGAGCCGCAGGCAGCGTGCCCGCCAGCGTACCCATGCGCACCAGCGTGCTGGCTATGCCTTGCACGTCGCGGATTTCGCTTTCAAACACGGGTATGCCCAGCTTTTTGAGGGCATCGCGTTGGCGCTGCGCCGTGCCGCTGAGCCACACAAAGACCACATCAGGCTTGGCTGCGCTAATCGCCTCCAAGTTCAGCGCAAAAGCATCGCCCATGATGGGCAGCTTTTTCACCGCCTCGGGGTAGTCGCTGTAGCGGCTGGCGGCCACCATGGCATCGCCCGCACCCGCCGCGTAGACCAGCTCGGCCAAGTTGGGCGCAAGTGTGATGATGCGCTTGGCGGATTTGCTGAGCGTGATGGACGTGCCTGCATCGTCTAAAACGGTGATTTGTTGAGAAAAAACAGGCAATGTCAGCGTCATAAGGACATATGCTGCTATGAAATGCATAGTTTTTATGGCTTTGATTGCATGTATAGCTTTTACGCCATTCACGCCATTCACGCCTTTTAGGTCGCGCAGGGTTGTCATGGTTTAGAAAAATCTTTGTCTTTGAACCCACAATACTGCGCCACGCCGCACTGCGCACACAGCGGCCTGCGCGCTTGGCAAATGTAGCGGCCATGCAAAATCAGCCAGTGGTGGGCATCCACCAAATACTGCGCGGGTATGCGTTTAACCAGCTTTGTCTCTACTTCAAACGGTGTTTTGCCGGGAGCCAAGCCCGTGCGGTTACCCATGCGAAAAATATGCGTGTCCACCGCCATGGTGGGCTGGCCAAAGGCCACATTGAGCACCACATTGGCGGTTTTGCGGCCAACGCCGGGCAGAGCCTCCAGCGCTTCGCGGGTGCGCGGCACCACGCCGCCATGCTGCTCCACCAAAATGCGGCAGGTTTCTAGCAAATGCTTGGCCTTGCTGTGGTACAGGCCAATGGTCTTGATGTAGCCCTCTAGCCCGTCCAAGCCCAGCGCATACATAGCGGCAGGCGTGTTGGCCACGGGAAACAGCTTGCGCGTTGCTTTGTTCACCCCCACGTCAGTAGCCTGCGCGCTAAGCAGCACGGCGGCCAAGAGCTCAAACACACTGGTGTAGTGCAGCTCGGTATTGGGCTGCGGGTTGGCCGCTTGCAGGGTGGCAAAAAACGGGGCGATGTGCTCTTTTTTCATGGTTTGATTATGGTCGGTTTCGGGTCGTTTGAAGCAGTTGGGTTGACACGTCCGATCAGAGTTGAGGCAATCTCGTTGTTCAGTG
>JAYTMT010000070.1:0-5251 GCA_043728315.1 Polaromonas sp.
GGGGGAGTGTTCATAACTCGCCCTGCGGGCTCAGACAGATGAACACTCTGATCCCCCATTTGTTCAAAAAAACCAGCCCAGCGCCCTGATTGTTTGCGCGTTGGCACAGCACTCGCTTAGCCGCAGGGCGAGGTTTTTGCTCGGAGCGGGTTGAAAACTGCTCAGTTTCTGGTGCATCAGCATGCTGGCGTGCTGTTTCATGCTTGGATTTGTACTTTTCAAGGAAAATAGTGGCAATGTCAGCGTCATATGGTCATAGTGCGCTGCGTTTTTTATAGTAAATGGCACTCTACGAGTAGCGTGTCTGCGGTATTAAAACCTCACAGCGAGCATAGTCCGAGCAGCGTTTTGGCTATCCCGACCGACCGATTTCGGGTACTCCCGCATGAGGGCGCATCGGGATAGCCAAAACGCTGATCGGGCGCGCAAACCAGCTGCCACAAAAGCGCAAAGTAAGCAGTATTGGGGGGTATCCGAAATCGCTCAGACGGGAGCGCACAAATGCTGCTTGGGCTGTGCTCGCTCTTGGGTTTTTGGATACCGGATACCGTCAAGTCTCAGGTGCTAAATACTACGAAAAAAGTAGCGAGCTATGACCATATGACGCTGACATCTGCACTATTTTTCATAAAAGTACAAATCCAAGCAGTAAACCCCCGAAAACCCAACCACCTCGCCCTGCGGCTACAGGGATCTGTGTCCACGCGCAAACAATCGGGGCGCTGGGCTTGTTTTTTCGAGCAAATGGGGGACCAGAATGTTCATCTGTTTGAGGGCGAAGCCCGAGTTATGAACATTCCCCCCATTTGCTTGGAAAAACAAGCTACCCCGAAGGGGCCAGCGACCGTTTGCGCGTGGACACAGATCCCTGTAGCTGCAGTAGTGACCACTTTTGGAGCTGAACGTTGACGCAGCACAGCTCCCTGTAGCCGCAGCGCGACAAAAAAAACTAACCCAAGCGCAACAACGCCCACTGCACATGCTCCCGCACCAGCGCGCTGGGGTGCTCCAGCCGCGAGCGCAGCGCTGCGATTATCTGTGGGGTCGAGGCCGCGTTGCCCAGGCCGACTGCCACATTGCGCAACCAGCGCTCGTGGCCAATACGGCGAATCGGGCTGCCCTCGGTGTGGCGCAAAAAATCAGCCTCAGTCCATGCAAACAAGGTGACCAATTGCGCCCCCGTGAGGCCTGCGCGCGCGTCAAAATCGGGCAAGGCCGACAGGCGGGCGTATTTGTTCCATGGGCATACCGTTTGGCAATCGTCGCAGCCATAAATGCGGTTACCCATCAAGGGGCGCAGAGCCAAAGGGATGCTGCCTGCGTGCTCAATGGTGAGGTACGAGATGCAGCGGCGTGCATCCAAGCGGTGCGGGGCGATGATGGCCTGCGTGGGGCATACGCTGATGCAGGCGGTGCATGCGCCGCAGTGCGCAGTCACAGGCTCGCTGGCTGGCAGCGCAAAATCCACGTAAACTTCACCCAGAAAAAACATCGACCCCGCATCGCGCGAGAGTAGCAGCGTGTGCTTGCCCCGCCAGCCCAGCCCGCTGCGGCTGGCCAGCTCTGCTTCTAAAACGGGAGCACTGTCGGTAAACACCCTGTGCCCAAAGGGCCCGAGCACATCGGCCATCTTGTCGCACAGCTTTTGCAAGCGGGCGCGCAGCACCTTGTGGTAATCGCGCCCTCTGGCATACACCGACACCACGGCTTCGCCAGATTTGCCCAGCCGCGCCAGCTCGGTGCTTTGCCAATCGGGCGCTGTGCTGCGCGGCAAATAGTCCATGCGCGCGGTAATGACGCTCACCGTGCCGGGCACTAGCTCAGCGGGGCGGGCGCGGCGCAAACCGTGGGCGGCCATGTAGTGCATGCTGCCATGAAAGCCCGCATCTAGCCACGCCTGCAAGCCAGCTTCAGCGGCAGATAAATCAACCCCCGCCACGCCAATCTGAGAAAATCCCAACTCTTGCGCCCATTGGCGTACCTGAGTGACAAATTCTGTGGGATTATCGAGGGCATGTTGATTCACCCCCCTATTGTAAAAACGCTTATGTGGCAAACCGAGGACGATACCTGTGCGTTTGCACAGCATTTAGCCCAAAATGCAGCCATTCGCAGCGCTTTTGTGGAGCTGCGCGGCGAGCTGGGCGCAGGCAAAACCAGTTTTGTGCGGCATTTGCTGCGCGCACTGGGCGTGGCGGGGCGCATCAAAAGCCCCACCTATGCAGTGGTCGAACCCCACGAAGTGCCCGGCGCGTCGGGGGATTTGAAAATTTGGCATTTTGATTTTTACCGCTTCACCGACCCACGCGAGTGGGAAGACGCGGGCTTTCGAGACCTGTTTGCGCAGGCTGGCCTGAAGCTGGCCGAGTGGCCAGACAAAGCACGCGCCGCCCTGCCCGAGGCCGATTTAGTAATAGCCATAGACGTGCAGGCCGATGCCTCTCGCAACGTGACTTTGACTGCGCAAACCCAGCTGGGTGCAGCGCTGCTGGCATGAGCAATAGTTTGTATCCCCCTGCTTCGGTTGCTTTGGTACACGTGTCTGGCAGCGCTGCGCGCGTTACTGAACAAAACACAGCACAAAATCCGCAGTTTCGCGCACCCGTCTCGCGCCGCAGCGCCCTGCAAGCAGGTGCGCTGGTATTGCTGCTAGGGCGCAGCCACATTGCCTGGGGCGCTACCATAGTTGCAGTGCGGGTGTGGCCAGCGGCAGACTACACACGGGTTACCATCGAGTCCGATGCGCTGCTCACGGCCAAGCCGATTTTTGTGGCCAACCCGCCGCGCTTGGCGGTGGATTTGGTGGGCATAGAGCTTAGCCCCGCCCTGCGCGAGCTGGTAGGGCGCGTGAAATCTGACGACCCCTTTATCAGCGGCGTGCGCGTGGGCCAGAGCATGCCGGGCGTGGTGCGCCTCGTGCTTGATCTGAAGCAGCCCGCCCTGCCCCAAGTGTTTAATCTGCCGCCAGTGGCCGCCTACCAACACCGGCTGGTGTTTGACCTGTTTCCCGCGAACGTGGCCGACCCGCTAGAAGCCCTGATAGCCGAGCGCACGCGCGACACCGCCACCCAAGCCGCAGCGCAGGGGCTTAAATCATCGAGCGGGCTGTCGACATCCTCAGTGGCATCTGCTAACAAGCCTAGCGACAAAGCACCCGAATCCAAAGCTGACCCACTGGGCGATTTAATTGCCCAGCAAAGCGCGCAAAAAAGCGCCAACACCAAACCCGCAGCCAATCCAGCCACTTCTGCGCCCAGCCCATCAGCAGCACAAAACACTAATAAATCAATAGCAAACAATGACCATTCCACGCTGACATTGGGTAAAAATTCTGTAAAAACACCCGCAGAAGGCAATTTAGAAGCCAAGACCGACCGCCTGATCATTGTGGCGCTCGACGCAGGCCATGGCGGCGAAGACCCGGGTGCGATTGGGCCAGCGGGCACGCGGGAGAAAGACATTGTTTTAAACATCGCCCTCAAGCTGCGCGAGCGCATCAACGCCGCCAGCGTGAACGGCAACCCCATGCGCGCCATGCTCACCCGCGATGGCGACTTTTTTGTGCCCCTGAGCGTGCGGGTGCAAAAAGCGCGGCGGGTGCAGGCTGACTTATTCATCAGCATCCATGCCGATGCA
Organism: Polaromonas sp.; assembly: GCA_043728315.1. Classification (GTDB taxonomy): domain Bacteria; phylum Pseudomonadota; class Gammaproteobacteria; order Burkholderiales; family Burkholderiaceae_C; genus JAAFIP01. The sequence goes on from JAYTMT010000070.1 coordinate 3,637, forward strand.
TTCACCACCCCACAGGCCAGCGGCGCCAGCGTATTTGCGCTCAGTCAAAGGGGCGCCAGCAGCGCGGCTGCGCGCTACATGGCCAACAAAGAAAACAGTGCCGACGCCGTGGGCGGCATCAACCTAGGCGCCAAAGACCAGCAGCTGCAAAACGCCCTGCTCGACATGAGCACCACCGCGCAAATCAACGATTCGCTCAAGCTAGGCGGCCACTTTTTAGGGGAAATTGGCGGCTTTGCCAAGCTGCACAAGCCCCGCGTAGAGCAAGCTGGCTTTGCCGTGCTCAAAGCGCCCGACATCCCCAGCATATTGATAGAAACCGCCTTCATCAGTAACCCCGACGAAGAGCAAAAACTGCGTGACCAAGCCTACCAAGACCGCCTAGCCGATGCCATGATGCGCGGCATATTGCGCTATTTTGCCAAAAACCCGCCGCTGGCGCGATCACGTACTACTTAAATCGCGCACAAAAAAACCACCCGCAGGTGGTTGGTAGCATGCTGGAGCAGCACCGTTTCACTGCCAAATTTTGGTGATGCTCGCAAACAATGCAACCGCAGCACACATGCTGCCTAGCGACCACTTGATGATCTCAAACTTAGCCTCAGACAAATCTAACTTAGTGGCCAACTGCGCGGCATGCAATGTGTAGCGCTGGTCAATGGTTTTGTTCAACGAATCAACAACCGCACGTGCATCGTCATCGCTGATGCCCACCTTGCGAAATACGTTGTAAATTTCAATATCCATCATGCGAGTTTACCCTTTTGTCTGGTTCTCAGGTGTTGTGATTTTGCTGTAATTATAAACAGTTTTACAACATACCCAAAGAAATCAAACCTTCACCTTACTCGCCCGCCAAGCCCCAAACATCGCCATCAGCCCGGGCACAATGATCATCGCCCAAATAATGATGCTCATGTTGGCTTTTACCCAAGCCATGTTGCCAAACACATAGCCCAAGCTCACCAAACCCACCACCCACAGCAGCGCACCAATCACGTTGTAATAAATAAATTTGCTGCGCGTCATTTCGGCCACGCCCGCCACAAAGGGCACAAAGGTGCGCAAAAATGGCAAAAAACGCGCCAAAAGAATCGTGATGCCGCCGTATTTTTCGTAAAAAGCGTGGGCTTGGTCAAAAGCCTTGCGGTTAAAAAAGCGGGAGTTTTCCCACTGGAACACTTTGGGCCCAAAGTAACGACCAATCGAGTAATTGCATTGGTCGCCCAAAACCGCAGCCACCAGCAGCACCGGCACCGCTATGCCATAGTGCATCAGCCCTGCGCCGCACAGCGCGCCCACTATGAACAGCAGCGAATCCCCGGGCAAAAACGGCATCACCACCACACCCGTTTCGGTAAAAATAATGGCAAACAGCAGCACATACACCAGCGTGCCGTATTGGGCCACAAAGGCCTCTAGGTGGCGGTCTACGTGCAAGATAAAGTCAATCAGAGTGGTAATGAGTTCCATGGGGTAGGTTTTCTATTGGTAAATATGTTTGCGGTCGGCCAGCTCGACCACCAGTATGCACAGCGCGCCGTCTTGCAATTCGCACACCACGCGATAGTCTCCGATGCGGTAGCGCCAAAATGCGCCCAAAGCCTTGCCT
>JAYTMT010000071.1:0-4834 GCA_043728315.1 Polaromonas sp.
ATCTTCAACAAAACCCACCAGGTCGCGGCCCTCAACATTGGCAATCACAACGCTGTAGCGGCTGCCCATTTCACGGTCAATCTTTACGGGCCCGTTGGCTCGCGTCAGCGTGGCAACGCTAGCCAGTGGCACGGTGTTGCCGTCTTTGGTCGAGATGCGCATGGCACCGAAGTCAGCAGGCGACACACGCATGCTTTCAGCACCCCGCAGCAAAATGGGCGTGCGGCGGTTGCCTTCCACCACACTGCCAGCGCCGCGGCCCTCGATTTGCGTGCGCAGGGCGTCCTGGACTTCTTCAACGCTCAAACCCAGCCGCCCGGCCTGCAACCGGTCAACCACAACTTGCAGGTATTGCACGCCGTCGTTTTGCACCGTGTACACGTCCTGGTTGCCCCTGACGGTTTTCAGCAATGTTTCGACCTGGCTGGCATACGCATTGAGCTTGTCCAGATCAGGTCCAAAAATCTTGACGGCAACGTCGCCCCGCACGCCAATGATCATCTCTGACACCCGCATTTCAATAGGCTGGGTAAAGCTGTATTTAATGCCCGGCATGGGGTCAAGCACCTTGCGTATTTCGGTGATCAATGCTTCCTTGCCCTTCATGCGCCACTCACCCTGCGGCTTGAGCAGCAAATAAGTGTCGGTCTGGTTCAGTCCCATCGGGTCCAGGCCGATTTCATCAGACCCTGCACGCGCTACCACGCCCTGGACTTCAGGAATGGCTTGCATCAGCGCTTTGTGAATTTTTAAATCCAGCGCAGCGCTTTGCTCCAGGCTGATGGAGGGCAGTTTTTCAATGCCAACAATCAGATCACCTTCGTCCATCGTGGGCAAGAAAGTCTTGCCGACCTGGGTGTACACCAAAGCGGCAAGCAGCAGCGAAACTGCGGCGATCACAGCGACCACGCGCTGACGCCGCAATGCCCAGGCCAGTGCTGGCACGTACAGCTTGAGCAGCTTGCGTGGCAGCCACGGTTCCCCGTGCTGCACATCCTTCAGCAGGTACGAGGCCAGCACCGGAATGACCGTCAGTGAAAGCACCAGCGATGACGCCAGCGCAAACACGATGGTTAACGCCACCGGTACAAAGTACTTTCCTTCCAAGTCTTGCAAGGTCAGCAAAGGAAGAAAGACCGTGATGATGATCAAAATGCCTGCCGTCACCGGAACTGCAACTTCACGCACGGCCCGGTAAATGACATGCAACCTTGGCAAGCGTTTGCCAGCATGGTCGCTTGCCAGCCGCTGCACAATGTTCTCCACCACAACCACTGCGGCATCTACCAGCATGCCGATGGCAATCGCCAGGCCGCCCAGGCTCATCAAATTAGCAGACAGGCCAAAGGCACGCATGAGGATGAAGGTGCCCAATGCCGCAAAAGGCAAAACCAGTGCCACCGTCAGCGCTGCACGCACGTTGCCCAAAAACAGGCCAAGCAACACGATGACCAGCACGGTCGCCTCGATCAGTGCAGTTGAAACTGCCGTAACGGCCTTGGACACCAGTGATGCCCGGTCATAAAAAGTATTGATTTCAACACCCGGCGGCAGCGTTGGTTTGAGCTCATCAAGCTTTTTGCGCACGCCTTCAACAACCTTTTGCGCGTTGGATCCGGCCAGCCCCAGCACCAGCCCCTGAACCGCTTCCCCGCGCCCGTTTTGCGTGACCACGCCGTACCGCGTGACGGTGCCAATGCGCACCTCGGCAAGGTTGCCAACACGCAATGGGGATGCGTCTTTCATGCCCACGACCACATCACGCAAATCCTGCAGACTGGTGATGCTGCCCTCGCTGCGAACCAGCAGCACCTCGTCGCCCTCGCCCAACCGACCTGCACCATCGTTGCGGTTGTTGGCCTCAATGGCTTGTTTGAGTTGCGTCATCGTCACCCCGCTGCTGGCCATCGCTGCCAGATTGGGAATCACCTCAAACGCTCGCACCACGCCACCCAGCGCGTTGACATCGGCCACGCCTGACACTGTCCGCAGTGCCGGGCGGATGACCCAGTCCAGAAGACTGCGTCTTTCAGCCAATGACAGCGTACTGCTGTCTACCGTGAACATATACATTTCACCCAGGGGTGTGGTGATCGGCGCCATCCCGCCCGAGATACCTGCCGGAAGGTTGTCTGCAAGCCCAGCCAGGCGTTCGCTGACCTGCTGGCGAGCCCAGTAAATGTCTGTGCCATCTTCAAAGTCAAGCGTGATGTCGACCAGACCATATTTGGTGACTGATCGCAAAATCCGGGTTTTCGGAATACCGAGCATCTCCACCTCAATCGGCACAGCGATACGGCTTTCAACTTCTTCAGGTGTCATGCCCGGCGCCTTCATGATAATCTTGACCTGGGTACTGGAAACATCCGGAAACGCATCAATCGGCAAACCACGAAACGCATAAAATCCCGCAGCCGCCAACACCAGGCTGGCCAGCATGATCAGCAGCCGCTGCGACAGGGAAAACTGCACCAGTCTTGCAAGCATTATTTGCCTCCCTTGCTGTCTTTGGCTTCTTTGGCTTCTTTGGCTTCCTTCGCATCAAGCCAAGCGCCTTTCAAGGCAACAACACCGCTGATCGCCACTTGCTCACCCGCCTTGGCATCTGCCTGCACCCGTACCCGCTGGCCAGCGCTTGCCATAACTTTGGCGGGCCGTGCCTCAAACCCATCAGCCGTACGGACAAAAATATAAGCATCACCGCCATCACGCGCCAACGCGGCAACTGGCACATCCCAGCCAGCAGATGTATTGCTAATTGACAGTTCAGCAGACACCAGCTCGCCGGGGCGAAGCTGACCTGGTTTGCCTTCCACCACGGCACGCACCAAAAGCATCTGACTGCTGGCCGCCACCAGGGCACTGGTGCCCATTATTCTGGCGGACACATCACGCCCTTTGACTTTCAATAGCGTCCCTGGCGACCACACGCCAACCTCACTGGCAGGAACCTGTATCTCAAGCCATAAAACACTGGTTTGTGCCAACCTCAGCAAAGCTGTTGCAGAGTTCACACGCTGACCCGCACGCGCACTGATTTCAGTAACCACGCCAGCCTGCGCAGCAACAATTTCCAGACTTTCCTGCGGGTTACCGGATACTGCAACCTTGTTGATCGCCGCTGCTGACATGCCGCCCAGGCGCAACGCCGATTTGGCTTGCCTAAGCGCCGCTTCTGCCTCTTGCAGACCGGCCTGCGCCTCCTGCACACGTCGCTGGGCGATCAGCCCTTCACCGAACAGAGATTGTTCACGCTGCGCAGTCTGCCGCGCAAGTGATGCGCGCGTGGTGGCCTGCAGCAACTGAAGCTGCATTTGCCCGAGTTCCGGGCTGGCCAGTCGTAGCAGTGGTGCGCCCTGGCGCACCATCTGATTGGGCTGCACCAGCAACTGCAACACCAAGCCGTCAACCGGTGAGCTGATGACCTGCTCTGCACTGGGTGGCAACACCGTCTGCGCGGGGTAGCTGATACGAACTGGCTCGCCCTGCATTTGCAGCGGGCTTACTTCAATTCCAAGAACTTGCAGTTGACCTGGCGCCACTTTGAATGGGGTTGTGCCAGTTGCTGCAAAGACAGCTTGCGTCGATGCCAACGTCAGCAGCAGACTGGCTACGAGCGAACGGGCAGGTGCGTTATGAAAAAATGGATAAGAAGTCGTGTTCATGTTTGATCTCGAAAAAAGTGCTGACGCAATGGCGATGGTCAACCGTTGAAACAGTTCATAAACTGCGTCAACAAGTCTGCTGAAAATGGATACGCGGGCGCAGTGTGCAATGGCGCTGCAGCCAACAGTTGCTAGATTGAACTGGAAGTGCGAGGGGGGCGAAATGGTGCTTCAAGAAGCGCCACAGGAAGACTGTGGGTGTAGGTCAAGGGCGTCAGTATGTGCTTGACCGTGGCCCAGGCAATATTCGCTGTTACTAATGTGAACAATTGCACAGTACCGACCGTATGCAGCAAATGATGCTCAAACTCAGCCACGCTTGCATCAACATTGTCAATTGCCAGACCAACCGATTCGGGGACAAAAAAATCTGATGGCGCGTGATCAATCGTCAACGAATGCGGCTGGTCATGGTGCTCCAGATCGTGGGCCAGTTTTTTGGCAGAAAACCCGAATCCGCTCACGCTGGTCAGCAAAAAGACCAGCGACAAAACCAACACGATGAACCGGGACGAACTGCTCATTTAAAGATACTTGGTGATGTTTTTAAATTCCGAAATTGAGTTTTTCATGCCCATCGCTCCGCCCTCGGCAATGCCTTGAACGCAATGGTCAAGATGGTCGTGAATGACCATCTTTTTCGCAGCACTGATTGCTTTTTCAACCGCGTGGAGTTGTTGCGTGATGTCTACGCAGGTTCGCTGTGCTTCGATCATGGTGATTACTTTTTGCAAGTGTCCGGTTGCCCGTTTCAACCTTTTAACAATATCCGGATGGGTAGTGTGTGTGTGCTGGTGATTATCAGTCATGTCAGTATCCTACCCTCCAGGATAGCTTATAGTCAAGACACATTTTCTATTAGGCGTCGACATGCTCCAGATACTAGCCAATAAAACCTATCGGCACCTGTTTTTTGCCCAGGTTATCGCCCTCATAGGTACGGGCCTGGCCACGGTCGCGCTTGGCCTTCTCGCATTTGACCTTGCCGGTGCCAATGCTGGCGCTGTGCTGGGTACTGCGCTGGCCATCAAAATGCTTGCCTACATCGGCATTGCGCCCATTGCATCAGCATTTGCAGAACGGTGGCCGCGCCGTACAGTGCTGGTTTTGCTGGACATCGTTCGCGCGGGCGTGGCGCTGCTACTGCCGTTTGTGACGCAGATCTGGCA
>JAYTMT010000072.1:0-54098 GCA_043728315.1 Polaromonas sp.
TGCGGCTCTTGTCGATACCCTCAGGGCACAACCGCCTCAGCCAAACTTCGCCTGACTCTTAGGTGAGCGCTGAAAACTGGGCTGAGTAGTTACAAAAAATTAAACAATCATGCTTCAGTTTTAATTGATTACTTCGCAAAAAACAAAGACTCAAAGCATCTTGTAGCCGCTTTAGCGTTAGCAAACCAGGCTGAAAATGCGTGCTACGGATCAGGTGCTTACAACTTGGCAAGCATACACAACCTGCTCAGCGATACGCACAACGCTATTTTCTGGCTCAAAAGAGCGCTTGATTCAAGAAGGCACACTACACATCAAGTTTTAGATGATCCGGATTTTCAAAATCTAAAAACCAATGAAACTTTTGCCTTGTTGATGCAATCGTTCGAGAGAAGTCGAGAATAGCCATCCTTTCTAAGCAAAATCGTACTTTTAGACAAGATAGTCCGTCTCTGGCGTATAATCGTTCTTCATGCTCACCCTCGTCGAAACCCCCACTTTTCTGCGTTGTATCAGTGCTATCTGGGCGGATGACGAGTTGATGGAGTTCAAGGTATGGCTTGTGGGCAATGCGCTGTCGGGGGATGTCATCCCCGGTACGCAGGGGTTGCGCAAAATCCGCTGGTCGCGGCGCGGCATGGGTAAGCGTGGCGGGGCGCGGGTGGTGTACTACAACCAGTTGACGGATGGGCGCATTGTGTTGCTGATCGCCTATACCAAAGCTAAGTTTGACAATTTGCCAACGGAATTTTTGTTGGCGCTGAAAAAGGAGTTTGATGATGCGTAAAGCTAAAGTCGATTTAGAAATGGCGCAGTTTCAGGCGGACTTGTTGCAGTCTATGCGCGAGATGAAGGCAGGAACGTTTGCGCGCAGCACGCAGTTTCCTGTAACCGAGGCCTTGCAGGCGCGCGTCAAAATAGATTTATCGCAGTCGCAGTTTGCCATGCTGATGGGCGTGTCGGTGCGCACCTTGCAAGAATGGGAGCAGGGCCGCAAAAAGCCCACGGGTGCAGCGCAGACGCTGCTGCGCGTGGCGGTGCAATCACCGCAGGCTTTGCTTAGCTTGGTTTGAATGGGTTTCAGTGGCATTTAATGCCACTAATATGACGAATCACTCACTATATATTCGGTAGCTGCTTACGCTGTATTTTGTAGGGCTGGAAGCCTAAAGCATACATAAAACCGGCTATTCACTGGAGGTTTTGAGTGCTATGGACGGACAAATCAAATCAACGCAGCGCCCTAGCCACATCCGCTCGCCCGGCACCACTGGCCAGCAGCGCACGCACCATTAAATCAATTGACACACTGGGGTCTGCCGCCTCGATTTTGGCAATACGTGACTGGCTGGATTTCATGCGCTTGGCCAGCTCGGTTTGGGACAGTTCGTGCTGTACCCGTGATTGTTTTGCGGCCTGGGCGAGCGACAGTCGGATATCAATCAACGCGCTTTCTTCGGCATTTAGCTGCAAAAAGTCGGCAGCATCGCCGATTTGCCAATCAGTGCCTTGCAGTTTGTTTTTCAATAAGATGGACATCGTTTTACTCCTTTGTGTCACCCTGCACATGCTCCAAAAATTCTTGAAGCCTTGCTTGGCATAAATCAATCACAGTTTTGGGTGTTTGCTGGGTGGTTTTAGCAAACACATGAAGCACCACAATGGCGAGGCTATGGATGCAATACACTGCGCGCCATGTTTTGTTGCTGTCGACTATGCGCAGCTCATGGCAGTTTTTACCAATGGACGGCATTGGTCGTGACAACGGCATGGTGATGGTGTCGCCCCGTTGCAATTGTCTGAGCAACATGCCCGCCTCAATACGCGCCGCTGCTGAAAATGGAGGCGTTTTGACGGCACTGCGCAACCATACCAAGGGTTTGTGTGAGGAACTCATAGTTGGAATTATATGTCGAATGTGACATTTTTAATGATACCGGATAGTCACCGTGAAGCTAAATCGATCGGCAAGCTACGCGTGGGAAACCTATATTCCCATCAACAATGATGGGGCTCGTCAGTATATTGATGCGGGGCAATTGCGCGACAGAGTGTATTGGCATGGTCGGTGGCGATAAAACGAGTCAAGCAAAAGATATTCAATTGGCGCTTGGGTTGGCGCGTGAACTATAGGAGTGCAACATGGCTAAAGTAGTAACCAAAGTGTGGGATCCCGCTGCGCATTTGGAGTCTCAAGAGGATATGGCTGCGTATCTGGAGGCCGCCTTTGAGGAGGCTGATCCTGCGCTGATTGCAGCGGCCTTGGGTGATATTGCCAGAGCCAAGGGCATGTCACAAATCGCCCGCGAAACTGGTCTAGGACGAGAGAGCTTGTACAAAACCTTGTCGCACGACGGTAACCCTGAGTTTGCAACCATTTTGAAGGTGGTGCAGTCGCTGGGTTTGATGCTGCATGCTACACCTGCGCTTGTTGGATGAATTCGTCTCTTGGTTTTTTGACAGCATTGCTGACACTGCTTCAATCGCCTCTTCGTGCACCTGATGCAATGGCTCAGCTATGGCGATGGGCATTCATAAAACCCGTCATGAAGGCCACCAATACCTCAACTTGGTGCACACTGACGCCGTTGTACAAACTGGCTCTCATGTATTTTCCAACCCCAAAAGGGGTCATTGTTCTTAAACCGACGATTCCCTTTTCCCAGCCCTGAATCAAGAATTTCTGGGTGATTTCCTCGTTGCCTCCAGCGACTTCAAAGGGGATGTTCATGCGACTGCGGATAGCGGGGTCTGCGACAGGGGTGGCATAAAATTTCTCAGAACTGTCGATCAAGTCGTACAGCATGGCCGACTTGGCAATCGAGCGCCGTTCCATCTCGCACACACCACCTTGCGCGATCAGCCATTGCATGTAGATGTTGACAACCTCCACGTTGAAGGTGGCGATGGTGTTCCACAAGTTGCCCTCACGGGCATTGGTGGTGTAGCAAAGTACACCTGGGCAGAGTTTGTTGGGGGTGCCCAGCAAGTCTTTTCGAACCACGCACAGGGTCACTCCGGGGTGGCCAATGTTTTTGGACGCGCAGGCATACAAAACGCCGACGTTGCAGCCCACCCAGTCAATAGGCTTGGTGGAAAAGTCTGACGATGCGTCTATAACCAAAGGTGCTTGGATGCCCAGCTTAGGAAGCCGGTGCATCTCAATCCCGTTAACCGTTTCGTTAGAACACAAATACAGGTACTTTGATTCGGGGTCCAAGTGGTCAAAGGAGGGGTTGTGGGTAAACGTGCCATCTGGTTTTTCAGAGGAAACTACGATGGGGCGGCAATATTTTGATGCCTCGGACAGGGCCCGTTTAGACCAGGTGCCATTGACGAGGTAGGTCGCTTTTTCATCGCCCTTAGTGCAAAGATTGAGCGGAACCGCAGCAAACTGCCCGTGCCCACCGCCGTGCATGAAAAGAATCTCATACTGCTCGGGAATATCCATCGCCGCGCGGCAGCGCTGCACCACATTGGCAAGAATATCCAGAAATTCAGGGGACCTGTGTGAGAGGTACATGGAGCACATGCGCTGTGCGTCGAACAAGGCCTTAATGCCAGCCTCTACCTCGGCCGCAAGCGATGTGGGCCCAGGGCTAAAGTTAAGCGGCTTCACACCGATGGGGGGAACCAATGATCCGAGCATGACCGGATGGGTGTCGGCTGGTTTCAACAGGGTTTGATCGGATTGGGCCATTTGAAGTGTTCTACAAAAGTTAATTTAAGTCATCGAGAGCTAAGAAATTTTAGCCGCCCATCTTCACCGCAAACTGCGGAAAATAGCGCAACACAACCGCGCCTTTTAAATCCCAAGCCTTGCATTGGTTGAGGTGTTTGGGCTGCTCAGTTACTTCGCTGGATTTAAGTTGGCTGGCATTGCTGCGGTAGGGGTACACCGTTTGGTAGGCGGCAGTGGCCGCGCCTGATAGCAGTTCGCGCACATGGGTGCAGCCGTTTAAGCCGCCAATTGCGCCTTCAATTTTCTTTTTCCAGCCGCGTCCCATTTGCAGGCCAATTACGTTGCGGATGGGGTCGATGGCGGGTGTGCACTCGCGGTAGGGCGTATAGGGCATGGCCGCTGCAATGTCGTGGATGACCATGTCGTCGTCGATGGTGATGCGGATTTTCATGTTGTGCACGGCCTCATCCTTGGCCATGTCGCCTCTGTAGCCTAAATTGATGGGATAGCTTTTGCTGTCGCGCAGTTCGCCTTCTATGTCCCACAGGCCATCGTCGCGCAGGTAGCCGCGGTAGGTAATTTGGCGGTCGTGCAGATGGCGCCGTGGTGCAGCGGGTGGGAGTTCTGGACTGGCGGTGGGGGGTTGGATGTCGGTTTGCATGCGTTCATTTTCGCTTGAATCCCGCCGCTAATTTGCCTTTTTGTAGCAAATAGCGGCGCATTTGCATGGGAGCATTCTTGCCATTGAAGCCGCGGATTGGTTCAGCTAGTGCAGCCCACTGCTAAAAAGTTTGGACATGGTGTGCCTGAGCCAAATGCTGCCCCCATCGGCATTGAAGCGTTCATGCCAATGCTGTTTGACTTTGTAGTGCGCCAGCTTGGTGGGTGGCTCTAGCACTTGCACTTGCTCCTGAGTGGCCAGCGCCATGCCCAGCAGCCTGGGTACCACCACCAAAAAATCGGTTTGTGCCACGATGCGGGCTACACCTAAAAAGCTGGGCACGCGCAGCACCACACGGCGTTCAATTTTTTGTTGGGCCAGCATTTTGTCCACAATGGCGTGGCCTGTGCCTGATGTGGAGACCAAAATATGGCCTTCGTTAGAAAACAGGCGCGCTGTGAGCTTGCCTTGTACGCGCGGGTGGCTTTTTGCAGCCAAGCAAACAAAATCTTGCTCAAAGAGCGCTTGCTGGTAAAAGCCTGCCTCTAAATTGGGCAGAAACCCCACGGCCAAATCTACGTCGCCAGACGCTAGCCTGTGGCGCGTGTCTGCTGAAATTTTTTGGGCTTCAATCACTACGCTGGGCGCGTGCTGTTTCAAGTAATTCACCAGTTTTGGCAAAATGATGATCTCGCTGATGTCAGTCATGCAGATGCGAAATTCACGCCCCGCATCGGCCGCAGAAAATGCTGCTGGCGCGCCACGCGCCGCCTCAATGCGTGCCAGTGCCTCTAGCACATCAGGGTAGATGCATTGCGCTCTGGGCGTGGGCAGCATGCCTGTGGCCGTGCGCACAAACAGCGGATCGTCAAAGTGCTGGCGCAGCTTGCTCAGCGCAATGCTGGCGCTGGCCTGCTCCATGCCCAACTGGGAGGCAGCGCGTGTCACGCTTTGCGTTTTGTAAATGTGAACGAAGACTTCTAGCCAGTCAAGATTGAGTTTTGCCATGGCAGTAGTATATAAAAACAATATAGTGGGTATTAACTATGCGGCATTTACTAAATAGTTGGCACCAGCGACAGTTGGGCATTGGCAAACCAACAGGCACTTTATGCAATTTCACCTCAACGGATTCAGAACAGGCGACCCCTGTCTTTTAGACGCAGCGGCTGTGGCGCAAACACCAGAGGCTAGCTTGCCAAGCCAAGCCGATGTGTTGATCGTTGGCTGTGGCCCGGCGGGCCTGACGCTGGCGGCACAGCTGTCGGTATTTCCTGGCATACGCACGGTGGTGGTAGAGCAAAAATCTGGGCCTTTGCAATTGGGACAGGCCGATGGCGTGGCTTGCCGCACCATGGAAATGTTTGAAGCCTTTGGCTTTGCACACAAGGTTTTGAAAGAAGCGTATTGGGTGAACGAAACTTGCTTTTGGAAGCCCGACGATTCCCAAGGCGGCGACAAAAGCCGCATTGTGCGCAGCGGCCGTGTGCCTGATGTAGAAGAAGGCCTGTCGCACATGCCGCATGTGATTCTTAACCAAGCGCGGGTGCATGACTTTTACCTTGAAAAAATGGAGCAATCGGCCGCACGCCTTGTGCCGTACTATGGCCGCCACTTGGCCAAGCTTGAGCGGGAGGATGGTGCGCCAAGCGATGCCAGCAATCCATACCCAGTGGTGGCGCAGTTTGAGCGGCTGGTTGATGGGCAGGCTGGTGGGCAGGGCAGCGTCCACGAAGGCCAAATAGAAACCATTCGCGCCCGCTATGTGGTGGGCTGCGATGGTGCGCGCAGCCAAGTGCGCCAGTCGATGGGGCTGGCGCTCAAGGGCGATTCGGCCAACCATGCATGGGGCGTGATGGATGTGCTGGTGAACACCGATTTTCCTGATGTGCGGTTCAAATCACTCATCCAGTCGGCCAACGAGGGCAGTCTTTTGATCATTCCGCGTGAGGGTGGCTACATGGTGCGCCTGTATGTGGAGATGGACAAGTTGAAAGAAAACGAGCGTGTGGCAGGGCGCAATATCAGCAAGCAACAATTGATTGCTGCAGCCCAGCGTATTTTTCACCCCTACAGCTTGGATGTGAAAGAAGTGGCTTGGTGGTCGGTGTATGAAATTGGCCAGCGGCTGTGCGACCGGTTTGACGATGCGCAGCCTGAGCAGCAGGCGCTGCGCATACCCCGCATTTTCATAGCAGGCGATGCCTGCCACACCCACAGCCCCAAAGCGGGGCAGGGCATGAATGTGTCGATGCAAGATGCTTTCAATTTAGGCTGGAAACTCGCTGCCGTGCTGCAAGGGCGCAGCCCAGCCAGCTTGCTCAATACCTACTCTGCCGAGCGGCAGGCAGTAGCCAAAGAGTTGATTGATTTTGACCGCGAATGGGCTGCCATGCTCAGCGGTGGCGCAGGAAATGACCCCAGTGCGGTGCAGCGCTATTTTGTGCAACACGGGCGCTACACCGCAGGCACCGCCACACACTACAAGCCAGCGCTGCTTACCGCCGAGTCTGGCCATCAGCACTTGGCGCAAGGATTGGCCATTGGCACACGCTTTCATTCAGCGCCCGTGCTGCGCATGGGAGACGGCAAGCAGGTGCAGCTAGGAGACACTTTTGCAGCCGATGGCCGCTGGCGCTTAGTTGCATTTGCAGGCAAGGGCGATGCAGCCACGCCAGACTCCGCCCTTGGCAAGCTGTGCAGCTATTTGGGCCAGAACGCAGATTCCCCAATCAAGCGCTACACCCCAGCGGGTGCTGATGTAGATGCGGTATTTGACATGCGCGCTGTGTTCCAGCAAAGCCACCACACATTGGCAATTACCGCCATGCCCGAGCTCCTGTTTCCGCACAAGGGCCGGTACGGTCTGCGTGACTACGAAAAAGCATTTTGCGCTTTGGATGGTGCCAGTAAAAATATCTATGCCATGCGCCGCATCAACCAAGACAGTGGCTGCCTTGTGGTGGTGCGCCCAGACCAATACATTGCGCATGTAATGCCAATAGACGACACAGCGGCGCTGGCAAAATTCTTTGCCGGTTTTATGCTTGAAAACGCTGCTTCAATGGATCATAAAACAACCGACAGCGCATGATGCTGCCCTGCGCGTCTGTGGTGTTTGCAAGCGTGTGCGGTGGTGGGCATGTTGCATGCCCTAGTCCGCATTCACCACCAGTTTATACCCCAGCGCCTTTGATATTTCAGCTGCCGTGCTTTGCAGCTTAGGCAGCCAGTCTTCTTGCAAGCGGTCGGCAGGGGCGGAAATAGACAGGCCGGCCACCAGCTTGTTTTGGTCGTCGTAGATGCCAGCGGCCATGCAGCGCACGCCAAGTTCTAGCTCTTCGTTGTCGCGGGCTACGCCGTATTGGCGGGCTTTGGACAGCTCGCGCTCTAGGATGGGCAGCTGGGTAATGCTGTTTTTGGTTTGGCCGGGCAGACCCGTGCGGTTGGCGTAGGCGCGCAGGCGCAGGGCATCGTCGGCTGCTAAAAACAGCTTGCCTGTGGAGGTGAGGTGCAGGGGCGCTCGCCCGCCTATGGCGCGCACCACTTGCATGCCGCTGCGCTCGCTGTAGGCGCGCTCTACATAAATGATTTCGTCGTTTTGACGCATAGACAAATTCACTGGCTGCTGCGTGAGCTTGTGCAGCTCGCGCATGGGCACCAGCGCTGCATCGCGCACATCGAGGCGGCCTTTGACCAAATTGCCCAGCTCTAAGAGCCGCATGCCAAGGCGGTAGCTGCCAGCTTCGGGCCGGTCCACATAGCGGCCAATGGTCAAATCGTTGAGGATGCGGTGGGCGGTGGAGGGGTGCAGGCCGGTTTTTTCACTGATTTCTTTGAGCGAAATCGCCTCAGCGCGCGAGGCCAGTACGTCCATCAGGGTGAACATACGCTCCATGACTTGGATGGCGGGTGTGGTGCTGATTTTTTTCATATGGTGGCAATTGTAGAGCGATTTTTGCCTGATGAAATTTATCCGAAGCGGGTTACAAGCGCCAAACCCCATCCACCAAACGCTGATTGGGCGCAAAGTCCGCCTTGTAAGCCATCTTGGGGCTCTCTTGTATCCAGTAGCCCAAATACACATGGGGCAGGCCTAGCTGCTGGGCTTGCTGGATTTGCCAGAGCACGCCGTAGGTGCCGTAAGCTGCGCCTGCGCTAGGCTCATAAAAGGTATACACCGAGCTGATGCCGACGCTTAAAACGTCAACAATGCAGACCATGACTAGCTTGCCTTTTGCGTCAACAGCTGCGCTAGAGGCAATGTCGGACGCAGTGTCTGGCGCTGCCTGGGCGGGCAGGGGCTGGCGAAACTCCACCAAGCGCGAGTTGACGCGGCTTTGCAGGAGGAATTGGGTGTATTGGTCAATACTGTCTTGGTCCATGCCCCCGCCTGCGTGGCGGCCTTTTTGGTAGGCTTTGTAAAGCTCGTAATGCTCTTGTGTGAAGCCAAGTTCCATGACGCGTGCATGCAAATGGGCGTGCTTTTTGCTGGCGCGGCGCTGGCTGCGGCTGGGCTTGAAACTGGCCACATCCACGCGCAGAGGCACGCAGGCCTTGCAATGCTCGCAGTAGGGGCGGTAGGTGAACATGCCGCTGCGTCTGAAGCCCTTGGCCACCAAGTCTGAATAGGCTTCGTTGTTGACCAAATGGCTGGGTGTGGCCACCTGCGAGCGGGCTTGCCTGCCGTCCAAATAGCTGCAGTTGTACGCGGCGGTGGCGTAGTATTGCAGCGTTTGCAGGGGCAGGTCTTGGGGGTGGGTCACGGCTAAAAGCAGTTCGGGTTTGGTTGGGTGTCGTCCAATAGCTGGTCAAAAGTTGGTCAATAGTCAGTCTTGGTTGGCAATAAAGTGCTCCAGTATATCGGCTCAAATTGCCAGCGCAGGGCTGGTTTTTGGGCATCCGTGTCCACGTGGTGGCAAAACTGCGTGCGCGGCATCTCGCGCGCGCCCAGCGAGGCCAAATGCGCGGTGTTTTGCTGGCAGTCGATGCGCGCCACGCCCTGCGCTTTGCACAAGGCCACCAGCGCGCACAGGGCTATTTTGGAAGCATCGGTGGCGTTCGCGAACATGGATTCGCCAAATACCGCCGCGCCCAGCGCCGTGCAATACAGGCCGCCCATCAGCTGGCCATTGACCCAGGTTTCCACGCTGTGCGCCATGCCTGCCTGGTGCAGCTGGGTGTAGGCCGAGACCATTTCTGGCTGAATCCACGTGTGGGGCGTACTGGCGGCTGGTGCAGATCCGGCGTTTGTGGTTTGGCTTTGCGCTTTTGCTGTCTGGGCGCGGTCTGTAGCAGCGCTGCCGTCCGTGCTGGCGCCATTGCTTTCACTATTGCCACCGTCGCCACTGCTGTCTTCGCCTGCTCCCTGCGGTTTGCGTGGTGATTGGGCGCAGGCGCGCACCACGGCTGCAAAGTCGTGGTTGATGCGAATCTCGCAGTCGGGCTTGTCTTTGAATTTTTGCAGCGTTTTGCGCAGCGAGCGGTGCAATTTGAATTCCTCCAGCCGCAGCACCATGCGCGGGTCCGGACTCCACCACAGGGTGGGCTGGCCTGCGCTGTACCAAGGGAATATGCCTTGCGCATAAGCCGCTTGCAGCGTGGCCACATCCAGCGCGCCACCCGCTGCCAGCAAGCCCGGCGCGGGGCTGGCGTGGCCCCAAGCGCTGCCCACGGGTGGAAAGGCATCGCCTGCTTGCAGCCAAGCCAGAGCAGGTGTGGGGGTGGAAGCCATCTTTAAATACTATGCATTCAATAGCGAACTATGACCATATGGCGCTGACATTGGCTAAATTTTCTGTAAATATACCGATTTTTCAGCCCCAGCGCGTCGCATCAAAGCCAGAGGCATCAATGCCAGCTTTGCGCCCTGCCATGCTGTCGGCCAGCAGCCTAGCGCTGCCGCAGGCCAGCGCCCAGCCGCTTGAACCATGGCCTAGGTTAAGCCAAACGCCAGGAGCTGAGCTTTTGCCAATGGCGGGCGGGCCGTTCGGCAGCATGGGGCGTGCGCCTTTCCACTCTTGCACGCCGGAGCTCATAAGGCCTGCGCCGGGAAACCAGTCGTGCAGCACTTTGTACAGGGTTTGCATGGCGGCGGGGTTTTTAACGCCCAGTTTGCCGCCAATTTCGGCACTACCGGCCACACGCACGCGCTGGCCTAGGCGGGAAATCGCCACTTTGTACCGCTCGTCCATGAGGCCGCTGCGAGGCGCGTTGAGTGGTTCGCGGATATGGGCGCTCACAGAATAGCCGTATACGGGTACCAGCGGCACGCGAATGCCCAGCGGCCGCAGCAGTGCTGCCGATTGCAAGCCCGCGCACACCACCACCGCGTCAAAGCGCTTTTCTACGGGCGCTGATAACGCGCCAGTGCCGTTGCCAGACGCTATCAAGAGCGTAGCAGGATAAGACGAACTGACGCTGACAACCTGCGAATTAAATACAAAATCCACACCCAAAGCACGCCCCGCGTCTTTGAGCAGGTGGGCAAACTGCCTGCAGTTGCCCACCTCGTCAGCGGGCAGGTGCACCGAGCCTGTGAAACTGGTGTCGGGGTTGAGTGCAGGCTCAATCAGCCGCGTGGCCGCTTCGTCTAGCTCGCTAAAGGGCACACCCGCATCGCGCAGCACCTGCAGGCTGGGCTGCACCATGCGCCGGTCTGATTCGGTGCGCAGCAGCACGGTGTAGCCCTCGGCGCGGTCGTAGTCCAGCTGCAAATCAGCGGTGATTTGGTGCAGGCGGGCGCGGCTGTAAAACGCCAGCTTTTGCAGCTGGGCGCGGTGCTGCAGGTAAGTGTCGAGCTTGCAGGCGCGCCAAAATTTCCACATCCATGCCATCTCAAAAGCGTTAATGGGCAGGCGCACCCGCATGGCCGCATGCTGGGAGAAAATTTGCTTGAACACCTTGGCTGGCATGCCCGGCGCTGCCCAAGGCGTTACGTAGCCCGGAGCCACCACACCCGCATTGGCAAAGCTGGCCTCTTCAGCGGCAGCGCCATTGCGCTCAAACACCGTTACCGCATGGCCGTCATGCGCCAACTCATAGGCCGTGGTGATGCCAACGATGCCAGCGCCAATCACCGCTATGCGCATAAGCCTCCTGAGAGATTAAAAATCATAGTTTTATAAAAAATTTGTTCAATGTCAGCGTCATATGGTCATAGTGCGCTATTAAAAAAGAAGTAATTGCTTGGGCGCTGAAAAATAACAACCATACTGATTGCTTACTTGGTATTTCAGCGCACGCTGCTAGGAGTGTAGCCAGTCCAGCTGCGTCAGGCTTGCGCAAGGGCGCATGTTTGGGTGAACACTCTAAATGTGCTTTTTTTGCGCAATTGAACAGGGCTTTGCAAAAAGATTTGCCATGCTGCTTAAGATTTAAGCTAATTTTATGAAAAACTAACCCAATGTCACCGTCATATGGTCATAGTACGCTATTTATTAAATAGCAATTTAAACCGTGGATACGCAAGGACATGTCAAACGCAGTTGCGTGCCTTGGTCGGTGGAATCCACCTCCAGCGTGCCGCCCAGTTGGTGGGCGCGGGCGCGCAGGTTGGTCAGGCCGTAGCTGTCGGACTTTTTATCTTGTTGCTGGGAATTGGCCAAGCCTTGGCCGTTGTCGTGGATCAAAATGCGCAAATCAATGCCGTCCCACGCAATGCCGCAGCTGGCATGGGTGGCGCGGCTGTGGCGCATGGTGTTGGTCAGGCCTTCGCGCAAGAGGCGCTGCACCGACAGGCCCATGGCTGTGCCCAAATACAAATGGTCAGTGCCGCTGAGCTCCCAGCGCAGGGTGATGCCTGCGTTGTGCAAATAATCGGTCAAGCGCCTACGCAGCGGGCCAATCAGGCTAGGAAATGCCACATCTTCGATTTGGTACGTGGCGTCCAGCATCATGCGCAGGTCGGCGCGCATTTCTTTGAGGTCGCTGAGCACTTGGGCAGATGTGGGCTGTTGGTGCTCCATGGAAGCAATCGTGCCTGTGAGCATGCCGCCAAAGCCGTCGTGCATGTCGCGCGCAAGGCTCAGGCGCTCCTGGGCGCGTATGCTGTCGACCTCATGGCGGTATTTCTCTGAGGTGGAAAAGCTGAGTTTTTGCGCAGTTTCTTGCACGCGTTTGCCCAACGTGGCGTTGAGTGACTCTACCCGAGCCAAAGATTCGCTGAAACGCCAAGCCAGTGAGCTGCCGACACCCATCAAGAAAATCCAAGACCCAATTTGCACCAAATACAGCAAGTCGCTGGGTAAAAAACCTGCGAATTTCAATATGTCGTGCATGCCCAAAACGATGGGAATGGTTAAGCACAGGGCTATGGGGGCATTGCTGCGGTTGCGTGCGCGCCAAGTAACCACTATGAATTGCAGGCTACAAGCCGTGTAGAACAATCCAAAGCTGGGAATTGCCACATGGCGAATGGTGTAGATCCAGCTTGTGGGGCCCAGCAGCAAAGCCACAGAAGTAGCCGCTACCAAAGCCCACAATAGAAATTCCCAGCGAGAGCGCCGCTTTAAAACGCGGCGTAAAAACACAGTGGCTGGTGGAAAATACGCAAGCAAGCAGATGGTGGCTGCTAAGTCCATTGAAAGGGCTGTGCTAAAAGGCCAAAAAGACTCTTTCAAGGCAAAATTCAAGCAGTAGCCAAACCAAAAAAACATCGACAAACTGAACCATCCGTAATAGGTATCGCTCTTGCGCAGCCACCAAATGGACATGAATAAAAAGGCCCAAGCGAGGGTGATAGCTGCATTAAAAATTTGCGCTGTGACGCGAACCATGCTGGCGCGGTCATGCATTGGTGCAATAGCGGCTATGGGCCCGACCGTAATCGCCGGCAGGCCAGACTGCATGGCGCTGTAGCCAGCGGTGTGCACCAGCAGCTCGTTAGTACCAATGCGCAAAACAGCAGCAGGAATATGTACCAAACGGGGCTGATTCCACTCGTAAGATAGCGGCTCTACCATCTGCTGGCTGGTGCTGACCAGTTCGCCATTGACATAAAAAGCCCCTGCGTAGGCCACATAAGGCGCAAACAGCACAACATCTTGTGTGCTGCTGGCCTGCCACTGCATACGGTACCACATGGCACCGTTGTGCTGGGGCATGCGCTTAGACCAGTTGTCGGGCAAAGTCACGTTTTGCCAGCCCGTGCTGGGCGGCTGGGTTTGGCCTAGGGCAGAAGCCGCAGCCTGCGCTTGGGTGATGGTGACTACTGCGCTAGGCGTAGCGCTGTGGGCAAGACTACTGGCTGACAGCAGTGCAGCCAAAGACAATAGCGCAGCAACAAAATAAATACCTAAATGCGTCGGCTTGCTATTTTGCATGCCAAGGAAAAAATTGCTAATTAAATCTGCTAAGCAGCCGAATCCGCGCTTATCAAACCCTGCTCGCGTGCCACCGCTACGGCCGCCACTCGGTTGCGCACATGCAGTTTGCGGTAGATTTTTTTGGAATACCATTCGATAGTGTTCACAGATAAAGCCATATCGGCGGCAATTTCTCGGTTGGTTAGGCCTTGCGCAATGCATTGGAGCAGGTCGTGCTCGCGTTGGCTAAGGTCGTATTCTTCCAAGGCTAATTTGGAGGTATTGTGCACCGCTTGCGCAGCAGCTGGCAAAAACATGCCCAGCATTTTGCGCGCCACCAGTGGGTCAATCGGCGCTCCGCCGTTTTGCAGGCTTTGCAAAGAGCCCAATAATTCATAGTCTTCGCGGTCTTTGTACAAAAATCCTACAGCACCTGCGCGCAGGCCTTCCATGGCTTTGTCTAAATCCCGCTCTGCGGTCACCACCACAGAGGCTATTTCAGGGTAATACTTGCCCATCCATGCCACCAAATCTTTGCCATTGCCGTCGGGCAGACCCAAATCTACCAAGGCCACGTCGCAGTGCATTTGGTCAAGCCATAGTTTGGCCTCAGCCAGCGAGTCCACGCAGGTGACGCTGCAGTTTGCATAGGCTTGCATAGCCAAATGCTGCATCCGGTCTTGCAAGGCAAGCTGGTCTTCGACGATGAGCACGTGTTCAATTTTCACTGTGGCGGATCCTTGGGGGCGGCAACCATTGGAAATGGCGCGGCGTGGCAGGGTACTTGGCTTGCTGCATTATTCACTTTTTTGCAGACCGCCCACCACCGTTTTCCGTGGTGAAGTTGTAAGCGGCTGCTTGCACATCACTGTGCAATAGCCGTTTCAATCTGCAGGGCCACGGCCAACACGGCGTTGTCGTGCATGGCGCCATGCCATACCATCAATCCGCAGGGCAATTGCCCTGCGCTGTGCATAGGAATGCTGATGGCGCAGCCGTCGAGCAGGTTCACCACGCTGGTGTTACGCAGCAAAAGCCCATTGACGCGGAAAAACTCTGCATCGCGCTCAGCGCCAGGCGCCACACTGGCAATGGTTGGCGCCGTAATGGGCACGGTGGGCGAGAGCACCGCATCAAAGCCTTGCAAAGCCGCTTGGGTGCGGCCAATCCAATCCGCACGGGCATGGGTCAGGGCGATGTAGTCGGCCGCTAGCATGGGCTCGCCCAGTGCCACGCGCTGCGCCACACGTGGGTCGTAGCGCTCGCGCTGGCTTGGCCACAGGCCTTTTTGGCGCTGCCAAGCCAAGGCCTCTACGGCCGAAAAACCGCCTTTGGCTTGGATGCTGCCCAGCTCTGAAATATGCGGCAAGTCAATTTCTACAATGCGCGCACCAGCGCGGCTAAGCGTAGCCAATGTGCGCTCAAAAGCCCGCGCTACCGTGGTGTCCATGTCGTTGAGCATGAGGGTTTTGGGCACTGCCAAACGGTAGGCGGCCAAGGGCGCGCAGCCCGCTATGCAGCGGCTGGCCGAGAGAATTTCATAGACCAAGGCGGCATCGCGCACGCTGCGGGTGAGGGCGCACACCGTGTCCAGCGTGCTTGACAGCGGCACTGCACCAGCGGTGGGCACGCGCCTCGCGGTAGGCTTAAACCCCACTATGCCGCACAGTGCAGCGGGAATGCGAATCGAGCCACCCGTGTCTGAGCCCAGCCCCACAAAAGCCGCCCCGCTGGCCACCGACACCGCCGCGCCGCTGGACGAGCCGCCGGGCACGCGGGGCACTGGATCAACCGCCAGCGCCAGTGGGTTCACCGGTGTGCCAAAGTGCGGGTTCACCCCCACGCCCGAGAAGGCAAACTCCACCATGTGGGTGCGCCCCATCACGCCAGCACCTGCCGCTTTGAGCCGCGCCACGGCGGGTGCGTCGGCCAGCTCGGGTGCGGCACCTGCCAGCACCAGCGAGCCCGCAGCGCTGGTTTGGCCTTGCTGGGCGAACAAATCTTTGGTACTGACAGGTAAGCCAGACAGTGGGCTGCCCAAAATAAGACCAAGCGGGTGTTGGCTTGTTTTTGCCAGTGTGCCAACAGGCCGCGCCACAGCACCGCGAAACACGGCATGGCAGGCTCGGCTGCGTGCAATGGCCAGCGATTCGTCCCAAATAGCATCCAAACTGGTAGCTTGGGAAGCCAGCGCTGCGCGCGCTGCATAAAGGTCGTGCCACATCGGGGTATAATCCTAGGGTTTTGCCGAATTCGCGGTAAAAACACAATCACGAATTCGCCGGGTCAAGGTGATAACCATTAAGCTTAACTGCAATGTTCCATTACAGGGCCAGCTAGATGTTTATTAACAGTCAATCACGCAATATATAAAGATGCCTGATAGCTGCCCAGCGAATTTTAGACCCAACCTTAGAGAGTTAAACAAAATGGCAGTTTCCATGCGCGAAATGCTGGACGCGGGTGTGCACTTCGGTCACCAAACCCGTTTCTGGAATCCTAAAATGGCCCCGTATATCTTCGGCCATCGCAACAAAATCCACATCATCAACCTCGAAAAATCGCTGCCGATGTTCGAGAGCGCGCTCAAGTTTGTGCGCCAGCTGTCGGCCAACCGCGGCACCGTGATGATGGTGGGCACCAAGCGCACCGCCCGTGAGCTGCTCTCGGCCGAAGCCGAGCGCGCAGGCGTGCCCTTTGTCAACCAGCGCTGGCTGGGCGGCATGATGACCAACTTCAAAACCGTCAAAATCTCTTTGAAACGCCTCAAAGAAATGAAAACCATGCAAGAAGCTGGCCTTGACGCGATGAGCAAAAAAGAGCAATTGACCTTCTCCCGCGAGATGGCCAAGCTCGAGCGCGACATTGGCGGCATTGCCGACATGGCCGCTTTGCCTGACGCTATTTTTGTGATTGACGTGGGCTTCCACAAGATTGCGGTGCAAGAAGCGCGCAAACTGGGCATCCCAGTCATCGGCGTGGTGGACTCCAACCACTCCCCAGAAGGCATCGACTACATCATCCCTGGCAACGACGACTCCTCTAAGGCTGTGACTTTGTATGCCCGTGGCATTGCAGACGCGATCCTCGAAGGCCGTGCGAATGCCGTGACCGAAGTGGTCAAAGCCATTGGCGGCGACGCTGGTGACGAATTTGTAGAAGTGCAAGAAGGCCAAGCGGCTTAAATTGCCCCAAGCAGCAAAACCCACGCTGACACGGTAAAAAGGGGCTCGTGTAGCCCCTTTTTCACAATGATTTGCAGTGTGGACACCAATATTTGAACAGTGAAGGAAATACGATGAACATCACCGCAAGCATGGTCGCCGAATTGCGCGGCAAGACCGACGCTCCCATGATGGAGTGTAAAAAAGCTCTGACCGAAGCCGCTGGCGACATGGCCAAAGCAGAAGAGATTTTGCGCGTCAAGCTGGGCAGCAAAGCTGGCAAAGCCTCTGGCCGCGTCACCGCTGAAGGCGTAGTCGCTTCGTTTGCCGATGCACAAGCCTCGGCCATGATCGAAGTCAATTGCGAAACCGATTTTGTGACTAAAAATGACAGCTTCTTGGCCCTGTGCCAAGCCGCTGCCCAGTTGGTAGCACGGCACAACCCAGCCGACTTGGCTGCTTTGGGTGCATTGGCCCACAGCGCCGACGGCTTTGGCCCTACGCTCGAAGACGTGCGCAAAGGCCTGATCGGCAAAATCGGCGAAAACATGAGCTTTCGCCGCTTCAAACGCATCGCCTCGGCCAATGTGGCCTCTTATTTGCACGGCACACGCATCGGGGTGTTGGTGGACTTTGACGGCCAATTGACCGCCGCCAAAGACGTGGCCATGCATGTGGCTGCCATGAAGCCAGTGTCCTTGGTAAGCGCTGATGTGCCGCAAGAGCTGATTGAGCGCGAGCGCTCGGTGGCCACGGCCAAGGCAGCTGAAGACGCAGCCAAGGCCACGGCCGAAGGCAAGCCGGTGCAGTCGCCAGAAATTTTGGCCAAGCGCATCGAAGGCTCGGTGCAAAAATACCTCAAAGAAGTGGCTTTGATGAACCAAGCCTTTGTGAAAAACGACAAGCAAACCGTCGAGCAAATGCTCAAGGCTGCTGGCACTACCGTCAAGGGCTTCACGCTTTATGTGGTGGGTGAGGGCATTGAGAAGAAGGTGGACGATTTTGCGGCCGAGGTGGCCGCGCAAATCGCCGCGTCTAAAGGCGTGTAAGCAAAGGCGCGTGAGCCTAATGTGCTTGCTTAGCCGCATGCATACCTAAAAATCAGGCGGCAAACCCAGTGTTTGCCGCCTTTTTTGTATCTAATCGCATCTAGCCAGCCCGCAGGGCGAAACCAGAGCGCGTAATCCCCGATAATCAGTTATTCTTTTTGAGGAGCCTAAAAAAATGCCAGCGCACAAGCGAATTCTATTGAAACTCTCCGGTGAGGCTTTGATGGGGGACGATGCTTTTGGCATCAACCGCGACACCATTGTGCGCATGGTGGGCGAGGTCAAAGAAATCATTGACATGGGCGTGCAAGTGGCCGTGGTGATTGGCGGGGGCAATATTTTTCGCGGTGTAGCGGGGGGGTCAGTCGGCATGGACCGCGCCACAGCTGATTACATGGGCATGTTGGCCACCGTGATGAACGCGCTGGCCTTGGGCGACACCATGAACAAAGCGGGCCTGATGGCGCGTGTGATGTCGGCCATTAACATCGACCAAGTGGTCGAGCCCTATGTGCGCCCCAAGGCCTTGCAGTATTTGGAAGAGGGCAAAGTGGTGATTTTTGCCGCTGGCACGGGTAACCCGTTTTTTACCACCGACACCGCTGCCGCTCTGCGCGGTGCTGAAATCGGCGCAGAAATCGTGCTCAAAGCTACCAAGGTTGATGGTGTCTACACGGCAGATCCGAAAACAAACCCCAATGCCACGCGCTACGCCAGCCTGACTTTTGACCAAGCCATGCAGCAAAATCTGGGCGTGATGGATGCGGCCGCTTTTGCCCTGTGCCGCGACCAAAAGTTGCCGATTCGGGTATTCAGTATTTTCAAACACGGCGCATTAAAGCGCGTGGTGATGGGTGAAGACGAAGGCACTTTGGTGCATGTTTGAAGAAAGATTTGTATGACCATTGCAGACATTAAAAACACCGTAGAAAGCAAGATGAACCAGTCGGTAGATGCTTTTAAAAACAATTTAAGCAAAATCCGCACGGGCCGGGCCAACCCCGCCATGCTTGACAGCGTGCAGGTGGACTACTACGGCTCTACCGTGCCCCTGCCTCAGGTGGCCAGCGTAACGCTCTTGGACTCGCGCACGGTGAGCATCCAGCCTTGGGAAAAAGGCATGGGCGCCAAAATTGAAAAAGCCATCCGCGAGAGTGATTTGGGTCTCAACCCATCGTCCATGGGCGATTTGATCCGCGTGCCCATGCCGCCTATGAGCGAAGAGCGCCGCAAAGAAATGACCAAACTGGCGCGCAACGAAGGCGAGAGCGCCAAAATCGCTATTCGCAACCTGCGCCGTGATGCCAACGAAGGCGTGAAAAAACTGGTGAAAGACAAACTCGCCTCAGAAGACGACCAAAAACGCACCGAGGCCGATGTGCAAAAATCCACCGACCGCCACATCAACGATGTGGACCGTTTGGTGATTGACAAAGAAAAAGAGATCATGTCGGTGTAGGCGCTAAGCACCTGCACACCGCTAATTCCATGTTTTTTTCTCGCAGCAACAATAATCCCCCTATGGCCATTCCAAAGCATATCGCTGTCGTGATGGACGGCAATGGCCGCTGGGCGAACAAGCGCATGCTGCCGCGCGTGGCAGGCCACAGGCAGGGCGTGGAATCACTGCGCCGCTGTGTGCAAGCATGCCTAGACCGTGGGGTCGGGGCGCTGTCGGTATTTGCGTTTTCTTCAGAAAACTGGAACCGGCCGCAAGAAGAGGTGTCGGGTTTGATGGACTTGCTTGCTGGTGCTTTGACCCGTGAGGTCGGTCCGCTGCGTGAGAACGGTGTGCGGATTTATTTCATCGGCGACCGCAACAGTTTGTCGGCTAAAGTGCAGGCGGGCTTTGCCCAAGCCGAGGCCAGCACCGCGCACAACAGCCGCATTGTGCTCAATGTGTGCTTTAACTACGGCGGCCGCTGGGACATAGCGCAGGCTGCACAAAAAGTAGCGGCCAGCGGACGCGCCATCACCGAGCTGAGCCTTAATGCGGCCATGGCGCTGGCGCATGTGCCCGATCCTGATTTGCTGATTCGCACCGGCGGTGAGTTTCGAATCAGCAACTTTTTTCTTTGGCAATCGGCCTATTCGGAGCTTTTTTTCAGCGATAAATTGTGGCCAGAGTTTGACGAAGCGGCCTTGGATGCCGCCATTGCAGCGTTTAACAGCCGTGAGCGGCGCTTTGGTAAAACCTCTGAGCAGGTGGCCGCCAAGCCAGACGTGCAGGCCGGCCATGCGCTGGCGCAGGTGTGATGGCTTTGACACGCCCTGTGCCAAAACCTGTGCCAAAACTTGTGCATAAGCAAGCAAGCGCATCCACTCCATTGTCCCAGTCAACTACCTAAGGCACACCATGCTGCAACAACGCATCATCACCGCGCTGGTATTGTTGGCTATTTTGCTGCCCGCGCTGTTTTACCCATCGCCTGAGCCCTTTATGCTGGTGGCCTTGGTGCTGATTTGCTTGGCCGCTTGGGAGTGGGGGCAGCTCAATGGCTACAGCAAAAAATCCAGTTGGATGATCGCTTTTGACTGTTTGGTGCTGTGCGTGGCCTCTTGGCAGCTCAAGCTGCCTTTTATTTCTACCCCCGCATTTTGGCTTGTTTTGGGAGGGGCTTGGGTGCTTGTTGGCGCTTTGCTGCTCAAGCGCGGCGTAGTGGGCTGGCCCCTTGTGCCTAAATGGTTGCGCACACTGGTTGGCGTGTTTTTAATAGCCGCAGCGTGGCTGGCCGTGGTGCAGGCGCGGGTGCTGGGGATTAACTTCTTGCTCTCTACTTTGGTGCTGGTGTGGGCGGCCGACATTGGCGCGTATTTTGCAGGCCGAGCCTTTGGCAAGCGCAAGCTGGCGCTGTCGATCAGCCCTGGTAAAAGCTGGGAAGGGGTCTGGGGCGGCATGTTGGCGGTTTTGCTGGTGGCTTTGGCTTGGCGCTGGGCTGACGGCGCGTTTGCTTTGGGCGCACCTAGCCTTTTCAGCCGTTTAGGCGGTTTAGGTTTGCCCTTGTTCGTTGTGGCGCTCTTGTTTTTGTGTGCCATGAGCGTGGTGGGCGATTTGGTGGAATCCTTGGTCAAGCGCAGTGCGGGTGCCAAAGACTCTAGCAATTTGTTGCCCGGCCATGGCGGGGTGCTCGACCGCCTCGACGCATTGCTGCCTGCTGTGCCGCTGGCCATGATGCTCGCTGGCTTGGCGCGCTGAGCCACACCAATCCAAGGGAGCACAGTTTTGCAACGCATCACCGTTTTAGGCTCTACTGGCTCCATTGGCGTGAACACGCTGGACGTGGTGGCGCGCCACCCTGAGCGCTTTGAGGTGTTTGCACTGTCTGCATCGTCCAATGTGGATTTAATGCATGCGCAATGCCTGCAATTCAAGCCAAAAATCGCCGTGATGGCTCAGCCTGCTGCAGCGCTTGCCTTAGAGACTAAATTTAAAGAAAATAAGACCAATGTCAGCGTCATATGGTCACATGATGCTCTTGAAATAATAGCGTCTCATGCGTCGGTTGATATAGTAATGGCAGCCATTGTGGGCGCAGCTGGCCTTGCGCCTAGCTTGGCAGCGGCGCGCGCTGGCAAGCGCTTGCTGCTGGCCAACAAAGAGGCGCTGGTGGTGGGGGGCGCGCTGTTCATGGAGGCTGTGGCGCAAGGCGGCGGCACTTTATTGCCCATTGACAGCGAGCATTCGGCCATTTTTCAAAGCCTGCCAGATGACCGTAGCGCATGGCAGCGCAGGGTAGACAAAATCATACTCACCGCATCAGGCGGCCCGTTTCGCACGCGCGACCCGTCTACGCTCCAAGATGTGACCCCCGAGCAAGCCGTGGCTCACCCCAATTGGGTCATGGGACGCAAAATTTCGGTGGATTCCGCCACCATGATGAACAAAGCGCTGGAAGTGATCGAGGCGCATTACCTGTTTGGCATGGCTCCAGAGCAAATTGAGGTGGTGATTCACCCGCAGTCCATCATCCACTCGATGGTGCAATACAAAGACGCATCGATTGTGGCGCAGCTGGGCACGCCCGACATGCGAGGCCCCATTGCCTACGGTTTGTCTTGGCCAGAGCGCATAGAAAGTGGGGCTAAGGCACTGGATTTTAAAAGCTTGGCTGCTATGACTTTTGAAGAAGCTGATGCCACGCGCTTTCCAGGCTTAGCGCTGGCTTGGGCTGCCATGCGCGCCCCACAGGGCAGCACGGCAGTGCTGAACGCGGCCAATGAAGTGGCGGTGCAAGCGTTTTTAGACCAGCGCATCCGCTTTGACCAAATCCACAAGGTAAACTTTGATACTTTCAGTGCGCTACAGTTCTCCAAACCCGCACATGTGGGTGATTTGCTGGCCTTGGATGCGCAAACCCGCGCTTGGGCTGGGCAACTGGTTAAAAGTTTGGAGCATTGATGTTACTGACTGTTGTTTCTTTTTTAGTGGCCTTGGGTCTGCTCATTGCCATCCACGAGTATGGCCATTACCGCGTGGCCGTGGCCTGCGGGGTCAAGGTGCTGCGCTTTTCTGTGGGATTTGGCAAGCCCATCCTCACGTGGACACCTAAGAACCAAAAAAACGGCCAAAGCACCGAGTTTGTGCTGTGCCTGCTGCCCTTGGGCGGTTATGTGAAGATGCTCGATGAGCGCGAAGCGCCTGTGCCAGCTGATCAAAAACACATGGCTTTCAACACCCAGCCCCTCAAATCCCGCGCCGCCATAGTGGCTGCTGGCCCCGTTGCCAATTTGCTGCTTGCTGTGCTGCTGTATGCCTGCGTGAACTGGATGGGCATGAAAGAGCCGCGCGCTATTTTGGCCAGTCCCGTGGCGGGCTCAATTGCTGCGAAGGCTGGTTTTGTGGGGGGAGAAAAGGTCAAGGCAGCGGCTTTGGATGGCCAAGAGCTAGAGCCTGTGCGTTCGCTAGACGACCTGCGCTGGTTGCTCACCCAAGCAGCACTAGACGGCAAAGACGTGCAGCTAGACGTGGGGGTAGACAGCGTGCGCACCTTGCAATTGCCACTCTCGCGTATGCAAGTGCGCGAGGCCGATGCCCAGCTGTTTCGCAGTATCGGTATTGGTTCGCCTTGGACGCAAGCACTGATTGGCGAGCTCACCAAAGACGGCGCTGGCCAGCGCTCGGGTTTGGCTGCTGGCGACTTGGTGGTCAGCATTGCTGGCATTGCCGTGGTGGACGGCAGCCAACTGCGCGAGCGAATTCGCGCCCAGGTCAGTGGCCAAGAAGGCGCAACTGCGTTGTGGCGCGTGCAGCGCCGTGGTCAAACCCTGCCGATTGAAGTGACCACCAGTGCCAGCGCTGAGCAGGGTAAAGATGGCCAAATATGGGTCGGTAAAATCGGTGCTTATGTAGGTTCGCCGCCAGAATTTACCGTGGTGCGCTACGGTCCGTTGGATGGCCTATGGCGCGGCGCGGTGAAAACATGGGAAATATCAGCGCTCACTCTGCGCATGATGGGAAAAATGCTGATTGGCGAGGCCTCGCTGAAGAATTTAAGCGGCCCACTGACAATTGCCGATGTGGCGGGCAAGTCTGCCAGCCTAGGTTTGACGCAGTATTTGATCTTTTTGGCTTTGATTAGCGTGAGTTTGGGGGTTTTGAATTTGTTACCACTGCCTGTTTTGGATGGCGGCCACCTGATGTATTATCTTTGGGAAGCCGCCACTGGCAAGGCCGTGTCTGATGCTTGGATGGAGCGCTTGCAGCGCGGCGGAGTTGCCGTGCTCATGGCGATGATGGCCGTTGCCATGTTCAACGACGTGAACCGAATTTTTGGATAAGCAGGAGTTTTGCCATATAAAGCGGCAAGCCCAACCGTATTTTTTCATGAAAAAACCTAAAAAATCTTTAATTGTCCGCGCCATATCGTCATTCTCTGCTATGGCTTTCGTAGCGAATATGGCTTGGGCGATAGACCCTTTTGCAGTCGGTGATATTCGCGTAGAAGGCTTGCAGCGCGTTGAGCCCGGCACTATTTTTGCCTCGTTGCCGTTTCGGGTGGGCGACACCTACAACGATGACAAAGGCGCATCCGCCATTCGCCAACTTTTTGCGCTTGGATTGTTCAAAGACGTGCGCATTGACGTGCTGGGCAATGTGCTGGTGGTGATTGTGGAGGAGCGACCCACCGTGTCTGAGGTGGAGTTTTCGGGCACCAAAGAGTTTGACAAAGATATCTTGAAAAAAGCCCTGCGCGATGTGGGCCTGACCGAAGGCCGCCCCTTTGACCGTGCGCTGGCCGACCGCGCCGAGCAAGAGCTCAAGCGCCAGTACATCAACCGCAGCATGTATGGCGCTGAGGTGCTCACCACCGTGACCCCGATTGACCGCAACCGAGTGAACCTGACTTTCAGCGTGGTGGAGGGTGATGTAGCCAAAATCCAAGAAATTTCAATTGTGGGTGCTAAGGCCTTCAGTGAATCATCGCTCAAAGGTTTGTTTGACCTAGACACTGGCGGATGGCTCAGCTGGTACACCAAAAGCGACCGCTATTCACGCCCTAAATTCAATGCCGATTTGGAAACCCTGCGCTCCTACTACCTCACGCGCGGCTACCTTGAGTTCAAAATTGAATCGACCCAAGTGGCCATTTCCCCCGACAAGCAAAGCATGTCGCTCACGGTCAATATCAGTGAAGGCCAGCGTTTTGTGGTCAGCGGCGTGAAGCTTGAGGGCAATTACATTGGCAAAGACGAAGACTTCAAAACCTTGGTGGCCATTCGCTCTGGTCAAGCCTACAACTCTGAAGACATCGCCAAAACCACCAAGGCTTTTAGCGATTACTTTTCAACTTTTGGCTATGCTTTTGCCCAAGTGCAAGCGCGCCCCGAGATTGACCGCGTCAACAGCCGCGTGGCTTTTACCCTTGTGGCCGAACCTTCGCGTCGCGCCTACGTGCGGCGTATCAACATTGCGGGAAATAACCGCTCGCGCGACGAAGTGATTCGCCGCGAATTTCGCCAGTTTGAAGCCAGCTGGTACGACGGCGACAAAATCAGACTCTCGCGCGACCGTGTGGACCGCTTGGGTTACTTCAAAGACGTGAACGTGGAAACCGTAGACGTGCCAGGCACCCAAGACCAAGTGGACTTGGTGGTGACAGTGAGCGAAAAGCCCACGGGCAATTTGACCATTGGCGCGGGCTATTCAAGCTCTGACAAGGTCTCCTTGGTGCTGGGTGTCAAGCAAGACAACGTCTTTGGTTCGGGCAATTATTTAGGCCTTGATATCAATACCAGCAAGTACAACCGCCAGTTGGTGCTCACCACGGTCAACCCGTATTTCACCAGCGACGGCGTGTCTCGCGCCATAGATGCGTATTACCGCTCCAGCAAGCCTGTGGAAGACCAAGGCGGTGACTACCGGTTGGTCACCGCTGGCACGAGCATGCGTTTTGGTGTGCCATTTACGGAGTCTGACACGGTGTATTTCGGTCTTGGGGTGGAGCAAACCACGATTGAACCTGGCACGAATATTCCGGCCTCTTACATCGCATATGCCAACCAATTTGGCTACACCAGCCGCGCTGTGCCGCTCACGCTGGGCTGGTCACGCGACAGCCGTGACAGCTCGCTCAACCCTAGCAGCGGTCGCTTGCAAAGCTTGAATGCCGATTGGGGCATTGCAGCAGATGCCCGCTATGTGCGCGCAGCCTACAAATACCAGCAATTTTTACCTTTAAGTAAAAAATTCACCTTGGCTTTCAATGGCGATATTGCGTATGGCAAGGGGCTCGATGGCCGGCCATTCCCGGTTTTTAAAACGTATACAGCTGGCGGCTTAGGCTCGGTGCGAGGCTACGAGCAAAGCACCCTTGGGCCGCGCGACGTGACTGGCTCATTCCTAGGGGGTGCTAAAAAGCTGTTGGGTAATTTGGAGCTTCAAACGCCATTCCCGGGTGCCGGAAATGACCGCAGCCTGCGTTTGTTTGCCTTTGTTGACGCAGGCAATGTATTTGCTGAGAATGAGAAGTACAATTTATCTGCCTTACGCGCATCGTATGGCTTTGGCCTGAGCTGGGTATCTCCAGTAGGACCGCTGCGATTGGCTATAGCCCAACCTTTGCGCAAACAGCCCGGCGATAGAATTCAGAAATTACAGTTCCAAATTGGCACCGCTTTTTAAGTTTGACTATGACATTATTTTTTCGTACTTTGCTAGTTTCAGCAGCCTTGGCAGCATCGGCTATTGCAGCGCAGGCGCAGGCTGATGATTTTCGCGTGGGCTATGTCAGCACCGACCGCATTTTTCGCGAAGCCAACTCTGCTAAAAGCGCACAGGCTAAGTTAGAAACCGAGTTTTCCAAACGCGAGAAAGACCTCAACGACCAAGGTAACTCGCTCAAAGCCCTGTCGGACAAATTCGAACGCGAAGCGCCCACTCTGTCTGAGAGCCAGCGCAACACCCGCCAAAAGCAGCTGGTGGACCAAGACCGTGATTTTCAGCGCAAGCGCCGCGAGTTTCAAGAAGATTTGAATGCCCGCAAAAACGAAGAACTGCAAGCCGTGCTAGAGCGCGCCAACAAAATTGTGAAACAAGTGGCCGAGGCTGAAAAATACGACCTCGTGGTGCAAGAAGCGGTCTATATCAACCCCAAGCACGACATCACGGAGAAAGTGATTCGCGCACTGAATGCTGCGACTCGCTGACATAGTTGCCGCCTTGGGCGGCCAGTTGTTGGGCGATCCCCAGCGTGAAATCCATGCCATTGCGCCCATTGAGAGCGCAGGTGCGCAAGACATCAGCTTTTGCACGCATGCCAAATACCAAGCCCAAATTGCCAGCACGCAAGCCGCTTGCTTGATCGTGCCGCCTGTGTTGGCCCAAGCGGCTCTGGCCCGCGGTGACTGCATTGTCAGTGAGCAGGCCTATGTGTATTACGCACGGCTGTCGGCCTTGTTCAAGCCTTCTGTGGCGCAAACTGCTGGCGTGCACCCAAGCGCTGTGGTCGCGGCCGATGCAGTGGTACACCCCAGTGCCCGCATTGGCCCGCTGTGCGTGGTGGAGCAGGGCGCGCGCATTGGGGCGGGCACGGTGCTGGCATCGCGCGTGACTGTGGGGCGCAACTGCGTGCTGGGCGCGCGCTGCATCGTGCACAGTGGGGTGGTAATCGGGGCTGATGGGTTTGGTTTTGCGCACGATGCAAGCTCTGGTGCAACCGAGGGCTCGGGTGGCCATTGGGTCAAAATCGAGCAGCTAGGCGCAGTGCACATCGGCGATGATGTAGAAATTGGTGCCAATACCTGTATCGACCGCGGGGCTTTGAGTGACACGGTCATTGAAGACGGCGTGAAGCTGGACAATTTGATTCAAATTGGCCACAACGTGCGCATTGGCAAACACTCGGCTCTGGCCGGTTGCGTGGGCGTGGCGGGCAGTGCCAGCATTGGCGCGCATTGCACGGTGGGCGGCGGTGCGGTGGTGCTGGGGCACTTGCGCATTGCCGACCACGTGAATATTTCAGCATCTACCACCGTGACCCGCAGTATCAGCAAGCCCGGCACCTACACAGGGGTGTTCCCCATCGACGAGAACGCCCAATGGGAAAAGAATGCCGTCACCCTCAAGCAGCTTTCCGCTCTGCGTGAACGCATCCGCGAACTAGAAAAATCACTTAAAAAGTAGAACAAGCATGATGGATATCCACCAAATTTTGAAGCAATTGCCCCACCGCTACCCGATTTTGCTGGTCGATCGCGTGCTGGAGATTGAAAAAGGCAAATCAATCAAAGCGATTAAAAACGTGACGATCAATGAGCCATTTTTCACTGGCCATTTCCCGCACCGCCCTGTCATGCCGGGGGTGTTGATGCTGGAGGCTTTGGCCCAAGCAGCGGCACTGCTGGCTTTTGACACACTGGGCACAGTGCCCGATGACAAAACCGTGTACTACTTTGCAGGCATTGATGCCGCGCGCTTCAAAAGGCCGGTCGAGCCCGGTGACCAGCTGACTTTATGTGTGACTTTAAACCGCATGAAATCGGGTGTTTTTAAGTTTTCTGCCAAAGCCTTGGTAGGCCAAGAGCTGGCTGTAGAGGCCGAGTTGATGTGCACCATGCGCAGCATTGCCTGATAGTTTTAGTTGATATGCCATATAAAAAAGCGCGATGAGCACTCCCAACATCCATCCCACTGCTATCGTAGACGCAGCAGCCCAGCTAGACTCCACAGTCACCGTGGGTGCATACAGCACCATAGGCCCGCATGTGCGCATAGCTGCGGGTACATCCATTGGCCCACACGTGGTGCTGCAAGGCCACACCACTATTGGCCGTGACAACCAGATTTTTCAATTTAACTCGCTGGGCGCAATTCCGCAGGATAAAAAATATGCGGGCGAGCCTTGTGAGCTGATTATTGGCAACGGCAACACCATCCGCGAGTTTTGTACTTTCAACATTGGCTCGCCCGGCGGCGGTGGCATTACCCGCGTGGGGGATCGCAATTGGCTGATGGCCTATGTGCATTTGGCACACGACTGTGTGGTGGGCAATGACACGATTTTGGCCAACAACAGCCAGCTGGCTGGACATGTGGTGGTGGGTGACTTTGCAATTTTGGGCGGCTTTACCGTGGTGCACCAGTTTGTGCGCATTGGGGCGCACAGCATGACGGCTATGTGCTCCTTGCTGTTTGCCGATTTGCCGCCTTTTGTAATGTGCCAAGGCCAGCCCGCAGCGGCGCGCAGCATGAACTACGAAGGCCTCAAGCGCCGAGGCTTTAGCCCCGAGCGCATCAGCGGTGTCAAGGCCATGCACAAGGCTTTGTACCGCGACGAGCTCACGTTAGATGCAGCTAAGCTAGAAATCGCAAAAATTGAAGAAAATAACCTAATGTCAGCACCAGATGGTCGTATGATGCTAGAGTTTTTAGAGCAAGTGCAAGCCCAGCGCGGCATCGTGCGCTAAGCGCTGTAGCGCGGCCTGCTTGCAATTGATTGCCATTGAAGCCTTCTATGTCTGCGCCCTCTGCCTCTGAGCCTCTTCGCATTGCACTGGTCGCTGGCGAAACCTCGGGCGATTTGCTCGGTGGCCTGCTGCTCGATGGCATCACAGCGCGCTGGCCCGGTGTGCAAACTTTTGGCATTGGCGGCCCTCAAATGGCCAAGCGCGGCTTTGCCCCATGGTGGCCGCACGAGAAGCTGGCCGTGCGTGGCTATGTGGAGGTGCTGCGCCATTACCGCGAGATTGTGGGTATCAGACGCGCGCTCTTGGCGCGGCTTTTGGCTGACCCGCCCGACGTGTTCATAGGCATCGACGCACCCGATTTCAACCTCGATTTAGAGCGCGCGCTCAAAGCGGCGGGTGTGAAAACGGTGCATTTCATCAGCCCGTCGATCTGGGCTTGGCGCGGTGAGCGCATTGACAAAATTCGCGCGGCCGTGGACCACATGCTTTGTGTGTTTCCGTTTGAGCCAGCGCTGTATGCAAAAGCAGGTGTGCCAGCCACTTTTGTTGGCCATCCGCTGGCGCGCATGGTGGCGCAGCCGCCTGATGCGCAGGCTCTGGCACAGCGCACAGCGGACGCGCGCCAAGCGCTGGGCTTTGGGCACGGCGACACCGTAGTGGCCGTGCTGCCCGGCAGCCGCGCCAGTGAGGTGAAATACCTCGCTCACCGATTTTTCATGGTTTTTCAGCCCAATGTCAGCGCCATATGGTCAAAGCCTGCTATTAAAATAGTAGTTCCTATGATCCCTGCTTTGACACAAGCCATTCAACAGGCAGCGCGCGATGCAGGGGTGTTTGAGCGCGTCACCTGGCTGCAAGGCCAGTCGCACACTGCGCTGGCAGCCTGCGATGTGGCGCTGATTGCCAGTGGCACGGCCACATTGGAGGCGGCGCTGTTTCAAAAGCCTATGGTGATCGCCTACAACATGCATTGGCTCAGCTGGCAGATCATGCGCCGCCAAAAATACCAGCCTTGGGTGGGTCTGCCCAACATCCTGTGCGGCGCGTTTGTGGTGCCCGAATTGCTGCAAAACGCGGCCACACCCGCTGCTATGGGGCAGGCCTTGGCCCAATTGCTTGATTCTCCTGAGACAATACGGGGCATACAGGCGCGCTTTGCCGCGCTGCATGCCCAGCTTTCCCAAGACACCGCCCAGTTAGCCACCGATGCCATCGACTCCGTCATCCACCCCAAAACCAGCGCCTAGGCCAGCGCCCAAACCAGCGCCCAAGCCAGCTCGGGACTCGGCGCTTGCAAGCGTGCTTGAAACCATGCCTGAAAATGCCTCAGAAGCGTTCAAGCTAGCGGCTAAAAAACCGCCCAAAACTTTGGCGCGCACAGCGCCTAAAAAGTCGGCCAAAGTTACCAAAAAACGCGCTTCCAAATCCGGTGCAGCCCCTAAGCTTGCCCGCCAGTTTTTAGACTCGCAAAAATCAGGCTTGGTGTGGCATGAAATTGGCCTGATAGCCGGTGTAGACGAAGCAGGGCGCGGCCCGCTTGCTGGCAATGTGGTAGCAGCAGCCGTGATTTTGGACGATGCCAACCCGATCAAAGGTTTAGCCGATTCCAAAAAACTATCTGCCATCAAACGTGAGAAGCTGTTTGACGAAATCAATGCCAAAGCCCTGTGCGTGAGCGTAGGCCAAGCCAGCGTGGCCGAGATCGACAGCCTCAACATTTTGCAAGCCACGCTCTTGGCGATGCAGCGCGCCATCAAAGGCCTGCGCCTGCCGCCCAAGCTGGTCTTGGTGGACGGTAACCGCCTGCCCACGCTGGGAATGCGCGCCGAGGCCATAGTGAAGGGCGATGCCAAGGTTTGCGAAATAGCGGCCGCCTCCATCATCGCCAAAGTCACCCGCGACCGCCAGTGCGAAGCCCTGCACGCCCAGTACCCGCAATACGGCTTTGATGGACACAAAGGCTACGGCACTGCCGAGCACATGGCCGCCCTGCGCGCGCACGGCGCATGCCCCGAGCACCGCGCCAGCTACGCGCCCGTGCGTGAGGCAATTGAGGCTGCGCGCTCTGTGCCATCCAAAACCCCACAGGCGCTTGGGGCAGGCCCAGCCCCCAAGCACGTCGCAGCATGACCCCAGAAACCATCACATCGCGCGAAAACGCCCTGTACAAAACCCTGCGCAAACTCAGCGACAGCAGCAGCGCCTACCGCAAGTTAGGCCAAATCTGGCTAGAAGGCGACCACCTGTGCAGCGCCGCCATGGCCAGAGGCATTGTGCCCAATCAAATCATCGTTGCAAACAGTTATTTTATAGAATTTAAGCACAATGTCAGCGTCAAATGGTCATATGATGCTACTAAATTAATAGTAATATCGGATGCGCTCATGGCCAACTTGAGCAGCCTAGAATCCCCCTCCCGCATGGGTTTTGTGCTCAGCTTCCCCATTGCTAACACGCTCGTTGGTGCACACAGCGCCCCTAGCGCAGGCCAAGCTGGCATGAACAGCGGCAGCCTAGGTAGTAGCCCAAGTACCAGTCCAAGCACCGTTCAAATCCACAGTCAAACCAGCATCCAAAGCGGCATCAACACGGTGGTGTTAGACCGCCTGCAAGACGCTGGCAACGTCGGCTCCATCATCCGCAGCGCCGCAGCCTTTGGTTTTAAGCAGATCGTGGCACTCAAAGGCACTGCGGCTTTGTGGTCGCCCAAAGTGCTGCGCGCCGGCATGGGTGCGCACTTTGCGCTGCACTTGGTCGAAGGCGCAAGCGCTGCTGATTTAAACCATTTAAACGTGCCGCTGCTAGCCACCAGCTCCCACCAAGGCGATTTTTTGCACCAAGCCAAGCTGCCCAACCCCGCCGCATGGCTCATGGGCCACGAAGGCCAAGGCATATCCGCAGAACTAGCCGCCATGGCCAGCATGCAGGTGCGCATCACCCAGCCCGGCGGCGAAGAATCGCTTAACGTGGCTGCTGCAGCGGCGATTTGTTTGCATGCGAGTGCGGCCTATCGGTGACATAATTGCATTCTCTTTAATGAGGCCTGCCATCCTGCCATGCAAGTATCCACTCCTTCTCCTAAATCCAAAAAAACAGCCATGCCTAACACGCAAGGCTGGGTGATGGACGACCTGTGTGCAACAGCTGTGACATTCAGTGAAAGTGCTGCACGCGCTGCGCGTGATGCTTTTCACGTCAAATACCCTTTACGCACCCTGCGCAAAGGCGAAAAAAGCCCGCTTGCCTTGCTAAAAGCTGCGCGTGATAGTCGTTGATGCGTCGGTAGCGTTGGCTTGGGTATTGCCAGATTCAGCAGCAAACCAGCGTTATGCAGAGTTAATTTGGGAGGCTGGCGTATCTGGCGTTGAGTCTTTGATTGCTCCTCAGCTGATGCGAACCGAATGCGCGTATGTGGTTTTGAAGCGTGCCCGCGCACTGAGCTGGGGCGATGCAAAAGCCGCTGAATATGCTGAATTTATCGACAGCGTGCCAGTGCGCTACGTGAACACTGCATCGCCCATTGCTGCGCATGTGCGCTTTGCAGTGCGCCATAACACCCAAGGTTTCGATGCCGTGTATTTGGCGCTGGCAATGGCTAGCAGCGCAAAAATTGCCAGTTTAGACAAAGGCTTGTTAGCAGCAGCAAAGAGAGCGGGTGTTTCGATTGCGTGACTGCAGCACTGCGTGCTTGATCCGCCGTTTTTGTGTATTTCGTTAGCGTATTGCTGTGCAACAGCATTCGCTGCCCGTGCGCCTAGTACAAACCCTCTCCCGCCCCGAGTCTCAGCTATAATAAGAGGCTTTCCCGCACCCAACCCACGCCTTACGCATTCAAGCCAATCCCACCAAGCACAGCTTCGCCGATTTACATTGACCCAATGTAGGTTTTGAAGCGCTAGGGCGTACCCGAATAAAAACGGAGAAAACCCTTGCTTTTGTCTTTGAAGTCAGCCCACCCCCCCGCGATTCTTGCACTTGCTGACGGCAGCGTATTCGTTGGCTCATCTATCGGCGCACCCGGCCAGACCGTTGGCGAAGTGGTGTTCAACACCGCCATGTCGGGCTACCAAGAGATTTTGACCGACCCCAGCTATTGCCAGCAAATCGTCACGCTTACCTACCCGCATATTGGCAACTACGGTGTCAACCACGAAGATGTGGAATCGCACAAAGTGTTTGCCGCTGGCTTGATCATCAAAGATCTGCCATTGGTCACCAGCAATTTCCGCTCAGTGATGGGTTTGCACGACTATTTGGTGGCTGAAAAAACCGTAGCCATTGCCAACATCGACACCCGCGAGCTCACCCGCCACCTGCGCACCCATGGCGCGCAAAACGGCGCAATTGTGGGGTTGGCGCAGGGCGAGGTGGTCACGCAAGCATTGATCGACAAGGCTGTGGCTGCCGCCAAAGCTGCGCCCTCGATGGCTGGCTTGGATTTGGCCAAAGTGGTGACCACTGCCAAGCCGTATGAGTGGACGCAAACCGAGTGGAATCTAGTCGGTGGCTATGGCGAGCAAACAGCCCCCAAGTTTCATGTAGTGGCCTATGACTTTGGCGTGAAGAAAAACATTTTGCGCATGCTGGCACAGCGCGGCTGCCGCGTCACCGTGGTGCCCGCGCAAACGCCTGCGGCAGATGTCTTGGCCATGAAGCCCAGCGGCGTATTCTTGAGCAATGGCCCGGGCGACCCAGAGCCATGCGACTACGCTATAGCGGCCACGCGCAGCATCATCGACGCAGGCGTGCCCACCTTTGGCATTTGCCTTGGCCACCAGATCATGGCGCTGGCCAGTGGTGCCAAAACTTTCAAAATGAAATTCGGCCACCACGGTGCGAACCATCCCGTGAAAGACCTAGACAGCGGCCGCGTCAGCATCACCAGCCAAAACCACGGCTTTGCAGTAGACGACAAAACCCTGCCAGCCAACCTGCGCGCCACCCACATCAGCCTGTTTGACAACACCATTCAAGGCCTAGCGCGCACCGACAAACCCGCCTTTTGCTTCCAAGGCCACCCCGAAGCATCGCCAGGCCCGCATGACATCAGCTACCTTTTTGAACGCTTTATCGCTTTGATGGAGAAAGGCCATGGCTAGTAGCAATGCAAAAGCAGCTGCGGCAGATGCCCATGGTGATCTTGGCAATATCGCCTCCATGATTGAGTCGCAGGTTCTTGAGATTCGTGGCTGTCGGGTTTTGTTGGCGCAACAATTGGCCTCGCTCTATGGTGTTGAAACCAAGGTATTAAACCAAGCGGTGCAGCGCAACAGCGAGCGCTTCCCCAAAGATTTCATGTTTCGCCTTGAGCGTGAAGACATGGCGGTTTTAAGGTCACAAACTGTGACCTTAAACGCACAAGCCATTGATTCTAAAGAGGTTTCACAAGCTATTGGTCTAGCAACAGAGCGCGGCAGCAACACCAAATACTTACCTTACGCCTTCACGGAGCAGGGTGTGGCGATGTTATCGAGTGTGCTTAAAAGCGAGCGTGCGATTGCCGTCAATATTGAAATCATGCGCAGTTTTGTCAAGCTGCGCGGCATGCTCAGTGAGCATGTGGATTTGAAACGCAAGTTGACCCAACTTGAAAAGAAATACGACGATAACTTTCGTGCTGTATTTGACGCGATTCATCAGTTAATGGACGCACCGAAACCGAGCCCATACAGTGGCTCAAAAATTGGGTTTGTTAAAGACAAACAAAAGAAGTAATTACATGCCAAAACGCACAGACATACAAAGCATTCTCATCATCGGCGCAGGGCCGATCATCATTGGCCAAGCCTGCGAGTTTGACTACTCCGGCGTGCAGGCTTGCAAAGCCTTGCGCGAGGAGGGCTACCGCGTCATTTTGATCAACAGCAACCCCGCCACGATCATGACCGACCCCGCCACAGCCGATGTGACTTACATCGAGCCCATCACCTGGCAAACGGTTGAAAAAATCATTGCTAAAGAAAAGCCCGATGCCATTTTGCCCACCATGGGCGGGCAAACCGCGCTGAACTGCGCGCTGGATTTGTGGCACAACGGCGTGCTCGATAGATACCAAGGCGCGGCCACTGGCAAAGCGGTGGAGCTGATTGGCGCCACGCCCGAGGCGATTGACAAAGCCGAAGACCGCTTGAAATTCAAAGACGCCATGACCAAGATTGGCCTAGGCTCGGCGCGCTCTGGCATTGCCCACAGCATGGACGATGCCTGGGCTGTGCAAAAAACGCTGGGCTTCCCCACCGTGATTCGCCCCAGCTTCACACTGGGCGGCACGGGAGGCGGCATCGCCTACAACGCCGAAGAGTTTGAAACCATTTGCAAGCGCGGCTTAGAAGCCTCGCCCACCAACGAGCTGCTGATTGAAGAATCACTCTTGGGCTGGAAAGAATACGAGATGGAAGTGGTGCGCGACAAAGCGGATAACTGCATCATCGTTTGCTCGATTGAAAACCTCGACCCCATGGGCGTGCACACAGGTGACTCGATCACCGTAGCGCCTGCGCAAACGCTCACCGACAAGGAATACCAAATTTTGCGTAACGCCTCGCTGGCGGTGCTGCGCGAGATTGGCGTGGATACCGGTGGATCGAACGTGCAATTCTCCATCAACCCCGTGGATGGCCGCATGGTGGTGATTGAGATGAATCCGCGCGTGAGCCGCTCATCGGCGCTGGCTTCCAAAGCCACGGGTTTCCCAATTGCCAAAGTGGCTGCAAAACTCGCCTGCGGCTACACGCTGGACGAGCTGCGCAACGACATCACGGGCGGCGCGACGCCGGCCTCGTTTGAGCCCAGCATTGACTACGTGGTCACCAAAATCCCGCGTTTTGCCTTTGAAAAATTCAAAGATGCCGACGACCGCCTGACCACGCAAATGAAGAGCGTGGGCGAGGTGATGGCCATGGGCCGCACCTTCCAAGAATCGTTCCAAAAAGCCTTGCGCGGGCTTGAGGTGGGTGTGGATGGTTTGAATGAAAAAACCCAAGACCGTGAAGTACTAGAAAAAGAGCTGGGCTCGCCCGGCCCTGAGCGCATTTGGTATGTGGGCGATGCCTTTGCCCAGGGCCTGTCTGTAACGGAAGTGTTTGCACTGACCAAAATTGACCCATGGTTCTTGGTGCAGATTGAAGAGATTGTGAAAATCGAGCTGGAACTAGAAAAAACCACCTTGGACGCGCTCTCTAAAGAGGAGCTATTGAAGCTCAAGCAAAAAGGCTTTTCTGACCGCCGCTTGGCGCGCCAGCTCAAAACCACCGACAAAATCATCCGCGACAAGCGCCGTGCCCTGGGCATTCGCCCAGTGTATAAGCGCGTGGACACCTGCGCGGCAGAATTTGCCACCAACACGGCCTACATGTACAGCACCTACGAAGGTTTTGTCACAGGCCCTTTTGCGCCTGGTGTGCGCGCTGCCGAGTGCGAGGCGCAGCCAACCAGCAATAAAAAGATCATGGTGCTGGGCGGCGGGCCCAACCGCATCGGGCAGGGCATCGAGTTTGACTACTGCTGCGTGCATGCCGCGCTGGCCATGCGCGAGGACGGCTACGAGACCATCATGGTCAACTGCAACCCCGAAACCGTGTCGACTGACTACGACACCTCAGACCGCCTGTATTTTGAGCCGCTCACGCTCGAAGACGTGCTAGAAATCGTTGACAAAGAAAAGCCTTGGGGCGTGATTGTGCAATACGGCGGCCAAACGCCACTCAAATTGGCACTGGATCTAGAAGCCAACGGCGTGCCCATCATCGGCACTACGCCCGACATGATTGATGCCGCTGAAGACCGCGAGCGCTTCTCCAAACTGCTGCGCGACCTGGGCCTGAAGCAGCCGCCCAACGCCACCGCGCGCACCGAGCCAGAAGCGCTAGAAAAAGCATCCAGCCTAGGCTACCCATTGGTCGTGCGCCCCAGCTATGTGCTAGGCGGCCGCGCCATGGAAATCGTGCACGAGCAGCGCGATTTGGAGCGTTACATGCGTGAGGCTGTCAAAGTCAGCCATGACTCGCCTGTGCTGCTAGACCGCTTCTTAAACGACGCCATAGAGTGCGACGTGGACTGCCTGCGTGACCCAGAGGGAAAAACCTTCATTGGCGGTGTCATGGAGCACATTGAGCAAGCGGGCGTGCACAGCGGCGATTCAGCCTGCTCGCTACCGCCGTATTCTTTGTCTCAAGCAACTATTGATGAGCTCAAGCGCCAGTCGGCCGAGATGGCGGGTGCTTTGAACGTGGTGGGGCTGATGAATGTGCAGTTCGCCATCCAGCATATTGATGGCCAAGACGTGATTTATGTGCTGGAGGTGAACCCACGAGCCAGCCGCACGGTGCCCTATGTGAGCAAGGCCACAGGCATCCAGTTGGCCAAGGTGGCTGCGCGCTGCATGGCAGGGCAGTCGCTGGCATCGCAAGGCATCAGCAAAGAAGTCACCCCGCCGTATTTCAGCGTGAAAGAAGCGGTGTTCCCGTTTGTGAAATTCCCAGGGGTTGACACCATTCTTGGGCCCGAGATGAAGTCCACCGGTGAGGTGATGGGCGTCGGCAAAACCTTTGGAGAGGCTTTTGTCAAATCGCAATTGGGCGCTGGCACCAAGCTGCCCACCAGCGGCAAGGTCTTCATTACCGTTAAAAATAACGATAAAGAGCGTGCTGTCAGCGTCGCACGGTCATTAGTTGCTATGCAATTTGAAGTGGTTGCCACCAAAGGCACAGCTGCTGCCATAGCGGCTGCGGGAATACCTGTGGCCTTGGTGAACAAGGTGACCGAGGGCCGTCCGCACATTGTGGACATGATTAAAAACAACGAGATTGCCATGGTGGTGAACACCGTGGAAGAGCGGCGCAACGCGATTGCCGATTCACGCGCCATCCGCACGTCCAGTTTGCTGGCGCGGGTGACCACCTACACCACCATCGCGGGCGCTGAGGCGGCTGTGGAAGGCATGAAGTATGTGAACAATTTGGACGTGATCAGCGTGCAGGAGATGCATGCCCAGCTGGCCTGAAAGCTCGATAAGCCAGGTATGCCAGCAAGCATCGGTGTAAACGCCTAATTCAAGGTATTGCAAAACCTCTGCTTACTGACTTAAAATACAGCAACAAACCAAACCGCTGGCCATTATCGCCAGCGGTTTCCTTTTTTATATTTGCGCAAGCACCCCACGAGATAAGCACATGGCCACCCTACCGATCACCAAACGCGGCGCAGAGAAACTCAAGGCCGAGCTGCACCAGCTTAAAACGGTGGAGCGCCCTTGGGTGATCAATGCCATATCAGAAGCGCGGGCGCAGGGCGATTTGAGCGAAAACGCCGAATACGACGCTGCCAAAGACCGCCAAGGTTTTGTGGAAGGCCGTATTGC
Organism: Polaromonas sp.; assembly: GCA_043728315.1. Taxonomy (GTDB): domain Bacteria; phylum Pseudomonadota; class Gammaproteobacteria; order Burkholderiales; family Burkholderiaceae_C; genus JAAFIP01. The sequence continues at coordinate 38,125 of JAYTMT010000072.1, forward strand.
CGAAATCGACGGCAAGCTCTCCCAAGCGCAAATCATCGACCCCACCGAAGTCAACGCCGATGGCCGCATTGTCTTTGGTGCAACGGTGGATTTGGAAGACGAAGAGTCGGGTAAAAAAGTAACCTACCAAATCGTGGGCGAAGACGAGGCCGATTTGAAGCTGGGCTTTATCAACATATCCAGCCCGATTGCCCGCGCTTTAATCGGCAAGACTGAGGGCGATACCGCTGTGGTGCAAGCACCCGGTGGCGAGAAGCATTATGAAGTGGTGGCGGTGCGCTACCTATGAGCACTGCGCGCGTGCGTTATCTGTAAACACCGCGCTATAAACACCGCGCTAAATTGGCGATTCAGCCACAAAGAGAGATTCTGCACTTGGGCGAGTAGCTGCAATCTTGTGTGCTGGAGCGGGTGATGGGAATCGAACCCACGTTATTTGCTTGGGAAGCAAGAGTCCTGCCATTGAACGACACCCGCGCTGGGCTAGATTATAGGAGCAAGCGGCGTGTTGCATGCCGCTGAAAATGCCCAGTCAGTGTTTGGCTATCCCTACCAAGCACTTCTGCGACAATCAGGCCGTGAACATTACCAACCTAATCCAAACTGTCCTTATCTACGCACTGCCGGTGCTATTTGCCATCACCGTGCATGAGGCCGCCCACGGCTATGCGGCTCGGTATTTTGGCGACAACACAGCGTGGTCTCTAGGGCGCATCACCCTTAACCCGCTCAAACACATCGACCCCATTGGCACCATTGCCATGCCGCTGCTGCTGTATTTCGCCACTGGCGGCAGTTTTTTGTTTGGCTACGCAAAACCTGTGCCTGTACGCTGGAGCAACTTAGGTAACCCCAAGCGCGACATGATTTGGGTGGCGCTGGCAGGCCCGGGCGCTAATTTGGCGCAAGCGCTGCTGTGGAGCATTGCCCTGTATGTGGTGATTGGCACAGGGCTGGATGAAAAATTCTTCCTTGAAATGTGCAAAGCAGGCGTTTTGGTCAATGTTGTCATGATGGTGTTCAACCTGTTTCCTGTGCCTCCGCTCGATGGTGGCCGGATTTTGGTGGGCCTCTTGCCCTACAAACAGGCCGAGCTAGTTTCGCGCATTGAGCCCTATGGTTTTTTTGTAGTCATGGGCTTGGTGATTGCAGGCGTGCTCAACACGCTGTGGATGCGTCCAATGATGGATTTGACCTATGGGTTTTTAGACATTGTGATGCTTCCTTTAAGTTTTTTAGTGCGCTAGCCGCGCTGCATTTTTACCGGCTTTATGACTACCGCTTCCTCCCCAGACCCACGCAGCGCCGATCAATCCGCTGTACACCAAGGCTCTCAGTCCGAATCCAAGCCCGCCATCCAGCGTGTGCTCACGGGCATCACCACTTCAGGCACGCCGCATCTGGGCAATTATGTGGGCTCAATTCGCCCCTCGGTGCGCGCCAGCCGCACAGCGCATGTGCAGAGCTTTTATTTTCTGGCTGACTACCATGCCCTTATCAAAACAGGTGACCCCGCCCGCGTGCAGCGCTCCACCCTAGAAATTGCCGCTTCGTGGCTTGCAGCTGGTGTTGACCCTGAGCGCGTCACTTTTTACCGCCAGTCTGACATTCCTGAAATTCCTGAGCTCACTTGGTTTCTCACCTGCGTGACGGGCAAGGGCATCCTCAACCGTGCCCACGCCTACAAAGCCAGTGTAGACAAAAACACCGCTGCTGGCCAAGAGCCCGATGCCGATGTGACCGCAGGCCTGTTCATGTACCCCGTGCTTATGGGTGCAGACATCTTGATGTTCAACGCGCACAGCGTGCCTGTGGGGCGCGACCAGATCCAGCACATTGAAATGGCGCGCGACATGGCTGCCAGCTTTAACCACCGCTACGGCGCGCATTTTGTGCTGCCCCAAGCAGCTATTGAAGAGTCGGTAGCCACCTTGCCCGGGCTGGATGGCCGAAAAATGAGTAAGAGCTATGACAATACCATTCCTCTTTTTGCCCCACGCGAAGAGTTAAAGAAGCTCATTGCGGGCATTGTCACCGACTCCAAACTCCCCGGCCAGCCCAAAGACAGTGCTGGCAGCGCGCTCTACCAAATTTACCAAGCATTCGCCACACAGGCCGAGGCACAGGCTATGCAAGAAGCCTATGCGAACGGCATAGGCTGGGGCGATGCCAAGCAGATGTTGTTTGAGCGCATCGACGGTGAAATTGCACCCATGCGTGCAGCCTACGAGGCCTTGATAGCAGACCCTGCCAAGGTGGAGGCCATTTTGCTAGCTGGGGCCGCAAAGGCGCGGCAGCAATCTACGCCTTTCATGCACAGCCTGCGCCGCGCTGTGGGTCTGCGTAGCATGTCTGAGGTGCAGGCAAACACCAAAACCAAGGCTAGCAAAACCGCCCAAGCCGCGTTCAAGCAATACCGCGAAAACGATGGCAAGTTTTACTTCAAACTGGTAAACGCCAAAGGCCAGATTTTGTTGCAAAGTACCGCCTTTGACTCCCCCAAAGATGCAGGCGTGGCCATTTCTAAGCTGCGCCAAATGGGTGCATCGGCATTGCCGGATTTGGCCGCATGCCTAGAGCCATTGACACTGGCCGAGCAAGTAATACTTGACGGAACTTTGTCTCAAATGCGTGATCAGATGTGACTTAATTCACGGTATTTAGTCACATTTTTGTATAATAGCGCTTTAATTTGTCACGTTTATTCGTTTTTTCGTAATACAGCTGACAAAACCATGCTTTAGTTGTATCGCTATTTTTGCGCAATATGGTTATGCTATGAGGCTATAAGTTACCGCCTAGAAGCACGGTATAAAAGAACCAAGTCCAAGCGAGATTTCATGATTATTTTTGTTGTAGATGACCACCCGCTGATGCGCGAAGCCATTGTGATGCTGGTGCGCAGGCTCAACCCACAGGCACTCGTGGTGGAGCTAGACCGCATGGCGGTGATTGATGCGGCAGTAGCCACCCATGGCGTGCCCGATTTGATTTCGCTAGACCTGAAATTGCCCGACACGCATGGCGTATCGGGCGTGCGTGAACTCAAGTCCAAATACAAAAGCGTGCCACTGGTGGTATTGTCTTCATCGCCCGCCTCTGAATACGAAGATTTGGCCATGGAAGCTGGTGCAGACGCATACATTGAAAAATCAGCTGGTGCCACTGAAATCACCGGCATGCTGCGCAGTTTCATGATGCTCGACAGCGATCTTGACACCCCCACAGGCACTGAAAAACTGTCAAAGCGCCAAAAACAACTGCTTGTTTTGCTTGATCTTGGCCTTAGTAACCGCGACATTGCCGACAAATTGGGCATCAGCGAGCACACAGTAAAAGTGCATTTGTGGCGCTTGTTCCGCCGCCTTGATGTGAAAAGCCGCACGCAAGCAACCCACTGGGCGCGTGGCCAAGGCTTGATCTAAGTTGGCATGTTTTTGGCGCACCGTGCTGCGCTAAATACCGGGCTTTCGAACTAGGCCGCGCTGTTTTCCCAAGTGGCTGCACCTAAGAGCTGGTCGGGGCTGACTGGCTTTGTAATAGGCACTTCTATGCGCACCATGGTGCCTTTGCCCAGGGTGGACTGCAACGATACTTCGTGCCCCAATGCATCGCACAGGCGGCTCACTATTGCCAAGCCCAAACCAAAACCATCTTCAGTGCCCTCATGGTTAGAGGCTTTGTAAAACTCCCGAAAAATATGCGGCATATGCTCATTCGCAATGCCTTGGCCGGTGTCACGCACTTCGATCCACATCTGCGCGCCACGGCGGCGTGTGCTCAGCAGCACAGCCCCCGAATGGGTGTAGCGGATGGCATTGCCCAGCAAATTGCCCAAAATGCGGCGAATCAAAATCGGATCAGTCCAAATATGCGCAGGGGAAATGTGCAGACGCAACTCCAAGCCCTTGGCCTGTGCGCTCGGAGCAAACTGCACTTTTAGCTCATTGATAAGCGCGCACACAGGCACTTGCGCAAAACGCGGCGCTACGCCACCCGATTCGATCTTGGCAAAGTCAAACAAACTATTGAACAAGGCGTTCACAGAGTCCGTAGCTTGCAAAATTTTAGGCACTACTTCGGAGACCAGGCTGGGCTCATTGCGCAGCCAATCGGCATAAAAAGCCAAGGCGTGCACAGGCTGGCGCAGGTCGTGCGTGGCATTGGCCAAAAGGCGATTTTTAACCTGCACGGCATCCATGGCAGCTTGCGTGCGCTCACGCAGCGAGGTAATCAGTTCTTCGTTGTCAAACTGCAACTCATAACCACGGCGCTGCACAGTATGAAAGCGCTTGTTCATGTAACGCATCAAAAACCAATACATTGCCAGCAAAGGCAGTAATGACATGTCATGCCATTTGAATGTACTTGCATCCAAATCCAAGGCATGCAGCACCACCGCAACAAGTACAAAACTGCATAAGCCGTCCAAATACAGCAAGCAAATACGCAGGTGTGCAGACATCAGGCCTACGGCCGATGCGCCCATGCCTATCAAGACGAGCAAACAAAAAAACTGGTTTTCCAATGGAGCGCGGTATAAATACGTAAACGACAGGCCAGACCAGAGCATGGCACTGGCAGGCCAAGACCAAGCATGGCGCGCAAAAAATGCATTGAACTTACGCGCATGGCTGATAGAGTAACTGCGCCTGTATTCACGCACTACCCACCAGCGGTAGCCCGTAATGGCGCTAATCAGCAGTGTCCAAATCAGCAGCAGCTGGGTATCCACAAACCCATACAGATTTAAAAAAGTCAAGGGCACCGCAAACGCCACGGCAATCAATGCTGTTTGAGAGTTTGCAATAAAAGTGCGGGTAAGCTGCGTATTCACCCAATCGCCACGGCTAAGGCCATGCGGAATCCGAAAGCCTTGGCTCAACTCTTGCGCATCCGCACGGGGCGGTGATGTAGCTGCAAAGCGGGAGTCAAATTCGGTGGTGGACATATCGCTTGGGTATTTGCAACATGGGCGCAATCGGGTTGTGGCGAGTCCCTTTTGGCGGAGAGGGTGGGATTCGAACCCACGGTAGGATCGCTCCTACGCCTGATTTCGAGTCAGGTACATTCGACCACTCTGCCACCTCTCCGGATTTGCTTTGCGATTGCCGAAGCGCATATTTTATCAGGCTGGGGCGCTGATTTGCGCTAATCCGCCCATGTAGGGGCGCAAAACTGCTGGAATCGTGACGCTGCCGTCGGCATTTTGGTAATTCTCCAACACCGCCACCAAGGTGCGGCCCACGGCTAAGCCTGAGCCGTTGAGGGTGTGCACCAGCTCGTTTTTGCCCTGTGCGTTTTTAAAGCGGGCTTGCAGGCGGCGGGCTTGGAAGGTTTCGCAATTGCTGCACGAGCTGATTTCGCGGTAAGTGCCTTGGGCAGGCAGCCACACTTCTAGGTCATAGGTTTTACTAGCGCCAAAGCCCATGTCGCCAGTGCACAGCGCCATCACGCGGTAGGGCAGGCCCAGCTTTTGCAAAATGGCTTCGGCGTGGCCTGTCATTTGCTCGAGTGCTTCGTAGCTGGTGCTGGGGTGCACGATTTGCACCATTTCTACTTTGTCAAACTGGTGCTGGCGAATCATGCCGCGCGTGTCGCGGCCGTAGCTGCCCGCCTCTGAGCGAAAGCAGGGCGTGTGGGCAGTGAGCTTAATGGGCAAATCGCTCTCAGCCAAAATCGTGTCCCGCACAAAATTGGTCATGGTGACTTCGCTGGTGGGAATGAGGTAGTAGGCTTCGCCCGCGCCCTCAATACCGCCTTTTTTCACCGCAAACAGGTCTTCCTCAAACTTGGGCAATTGCCCAGTGCCGCGCAGCGACTCGGCATTGACCAAATACGGCGTGTAGCACTCGGTGTAGCCATGCTCGGTGGTTTGCACGTCAAGCATGAATTGGGCCAGAGCCCGGTGCAGGCGCGCCATGGGGCCTTTCATCACGGTGAAGCGGCTGCCTGCCAGCATAGAGCCGGTTTCAGCATCTAGCCCCAGCTTGGTGCCCACGTCCACGTGGTCTTTAACCGTGAAGTCAAATGCCTTGGGTGTGCCCCAAGCGCGCACCTGCACATTGCCCGCCTCGCCAGCGCCCACGGGCACACTGGCGTGCGGCAGATTGGGCACGCCTTCTAGCATGGCCAAGAGCTCGGCCTGTAGCGCTGCGGTGCGCAGTTCGCCCGCCTCCAGCTCGGCCTTGTAAAGCGCCACCTCAGCCATCACCGCGTCCACGCTTTCGCCCTTGGCTTTGAGCATGCCAATGGATTTGCTAAGTGAGTTGCGCTTGGCTTGCAGCTCCTCGGTGCGCGTTTGAATCGCTTTGCGCTCCGCCTCCATCGACTTGAAAGCATCCACATTGAGGAAAAGCTGGGGGTTTTTGCGCGTTTGCAGGGCGGCGATGACCGAATCTAGGTCTTTACGGAGGAGGGTGGTGTCTAGCATGGGGGTATTGTAGTTTTATTGGCTTTGGATGGCTGATTGGATTGGGGGCAGGCTCCTGCTCTTCAGAACTTCCGGCCGCGAAGGGCGCTAAAGGTACGCGAAGGACGCTAAAGGAATACCTAAATTACTTATTTAAGGGGTTTTTAAAGAAAAAATGGCTAATGTCAGCGTCATATGGTAATGATGCGCAATTAAATAATGAGCATTAAAGTTTCAATGTTGATTAAAAAATAAAATTAAAAATAATTCAACTACCACTTGAGAGCAGTTTGACCACCTATGCGTCTACTTTTGGCTGTTATTTCGCGTCTTTAGCGCAACTTTCGCGCCCTTCGCGGCCGCAAGTTCGCATTAAAAACCTCAGCCGTTCAAAGAAGCAGGATCAATATTAGCCCCGCACAGAACCAAGCACACTTTCTCGCCAGAGGAGGGCAGATACACCCCCGTTTGTAGCGCCGCCAGCCCCAATGCGGCTGCAGGCTCCACCGCCAGTTTGAGCTCGTGCCACAGGGTGAGCTGAGCGGCGCGGATGGCGGCATCGGGTAGGAGCAGGCTGGTGCTAATCGCTGTTTGCGCCACGCCCCAAGCGATGTCGCCTATGCGTTTGGCGCCCAGCGAATCGGCGGCTATGCCGCTTACCGCCACGTCTACCGGCTGGCCTGCTGCTCGCGCTGCGTGCAGCGTGGGGGCTAATTGCGGCTCTAAGGCCAGCACCTGCACGCGGCCAGCCCATTGGGCGGCAATGCCTGCTATCAGGCCGCCGCCGCCCACGCTGACCAAGCAGGTATCGGGCAAGCCGTCTTGCGCCTCTATTTCAAAAGCCACGGTGCCAGCACCCGCCACAATTTCTAGCTGGTCATAGGCATGGCTCATGAGCGCGCCGCTGGTTTTTTGGTGGGCCACGCAGGCCTGCAGCGCTTGCGCATAGGCTGCACCCACGACATGCACGGTAGCGCCCAGCGCCAAGAGGCGCGCGCGCTTGGCCTGTGTGGACACTTCGGGCAAAAACACCTCACACGGCACGCCCAGATACTGCGCCGCCGCCGCCGTGGCAATGCCTGCGTTGCCGCCTGACGCAATCGTGACACCTGCTGCGGGCGGTGGCGTAGCGGTCAGGCGGTTGTATGCGCCGCGCGCTTTGAAGCTGCCGCCTACTTGCAGGTGCTCGAGTTTGAGCCAAATTTCTGCGCATGCCACACCCAACGATGCGCCAGAGAGCTTCAAAACCGGAGTTTTGCGAATAAATTGGCCAATGTCAGCGTCATACCGTCGTATTGCGCTATGTATTTCGGAGCGTATTTGGTCAATCGAGTAGTCAACGGTCATGGCAAAATTTTCCTTCAGATGGTGCAGCTGGTGTTGCTAAGAGCAGTTTTAGTGGCTGGCGTGCAACACCGAGCCTGTGGTTAAATCCAGCTGCGCATGCCCAGAGCCATCAAGTTTCAAGCCTTTGGGCAGGGGGAATTTGGTGGTTTCCACAATGCCGTCCATCTTGCGCACGGCCACCACGCCCAGCGCCTTGATGCGCTCGATCACCGCGCTTACCAAAATCTCAGGCGCAGACGCACCAGCGGTGAGCCCCACGCGGCTCACGCCCTCAAACCACGCGGTTTGCAGCTCATCGGCGCTGTCCACCATGTAACTAGCCACTCCTAATTTTCGGGCAAGTTCGGCCAAGCGGTTGCTGTTGGAGCTGGTGGGGCTGCCCACCACAACCACCAGCTCCACTTGGGGCGACATCACTTTGATCGCATCTTGGCGGTTTTGCGTGGCGTAGCAAATGTCTTGCTGCTTGGGCTCTTTGATGGCGGGAAAGCGCGTGCGGATGGCGCGGTGGATCTCGGCGGTGTCGTCCACGCTGAGGGTGGTTTGCGTCACCACGGCCAATTTGATCTGCTGCGCGGGCTGTACACGCGCCACATCGGCCAAATCTTCCACCAAGTGGATGCCGTAATCGAGCTGCCCCATTGTTCCCTCCACCTCGGGGTGGCCTTTGTGGCCGATCATGATGAATTCGTAGCCCTCTTTGTGCAGCTTGGCCACCTCCACGTGCACCTTGGTTACCAGTGGGCAGGTGGCATCAAAAATTTGGAAGCCCCTGCGCTGCGCTTCTAGCTCCACCGATTTGGGTACACCGTGTGCGCTAAATACCAGCGTAGCACCCTCTGGTACATCGTCTAGCGCTTCTATAAATATAGCGCCCTTGGCTTTAAGGTCATTCACCACATAGGTGTTGTGCACAATCTCGTGGCGCACGTAAATCGGACGGCCAAATTTTTGCAGGGCACGTTCGACAATTTCTATTGCCCGGTCAACACCTGCGCAAAAGCCGCGCGGCTCGGCTAATAGAACGGTAACCCCCACGCTTGCCACTGCGTGTGCTGCGCTGCCCCCAAGGGGGGTGCTCGCGCCTAAGGGCGGCCTGTCGGCGCTAACGGTGACCCCCACGCTTGCCACTGCGTGTGCTGCGCTGCCCCCAAAGGGGACGCTCGCGCCTTGAGGCGGCTCGGCGGCGCTCGGTCTGGTATCTAAAACGCTCATAAAACTCCAATCACATGCACATCAAAAGTCACCGGCTGCCCAGCCAGCGGGTGGTTAAAGTCAAACAACACCCGACCAGATTCCACCTGCTGCACCGCGCCTGCGTAGCTGCTTTGCCCATCGGGGGTGGGGAACTGCACCACATCGCCCACATGGTATTTCTCCAGCGGGTCGCCCAGCTTGTGCAACAGCGCATTGGCCACCCACTGCACCATATCTGCATTGCGCGGGCCAAAGGCCTCGCCTGCGGGTATGTCAAAACTGGTTTTTATGCCCTCGGCCAAGCCAATCAGGCGCTGCTCCACCGCGGGCGAGAGCTCGCCTGTGCCCAGTGACAGTGTGGCGGGCTTGTCGTTGAAGGTGTTGATGATCTCGCCCGCCGGGCCGCTTAGGCGGTAATGCAGGGTAAGAAAGGAGCTGGCGTCGATAACGGGTGGTGTGGAATGCATAGGGAATGTGCGTAAACTTGAGGCCTATTGTAGAAAGTTTGTGTGCTGCTTAAAAATCTCCCCCCCGATGCCCGTCCGCGCGAGAAATTACTCGCCCGAGGCGCAGGCGCTTTGTCTGATGCTGAGCTCTTGGCCCTGCTCCTGCGCACCGGTATACAGGGCAAAAATGTGCTGCTTCTGGCGCAAGAAATCATCGACCAATTTGGCTCAGTGTCTGGCCTGCTGCATGCGCCTGCCGATGCGCTCAAGTCCATCAAGGGCTTGGGGCCTGCCAAGCAATCAGAACTAGTGGCCGTGCTGGAGCTCTCGCGCCGCGCACTGGCAGAGCAGCTGCAGGCCAAGCCCATATTTGACTCGCCGCAAGACATGCAAGACTACGTGCGCCTGATGATTGGCGCTAAAACGCATGAGGTGTTTGTGGCGCTGTTTTTAGATGCCAAAAACCACCTGATTGCACTGGAGGAACTGTTTCGTGGCTCATTGTCCAACACCAGCGTGTACCCGCGTGAGGTGGTCATGCGGGTGCTGCACCACGGCGCGGCCAATGTGATTTTGGCGCACAACCACCCTAGCGGCGGTGTGGAGCCCAGCCAGTCTGACAGGGTGGTGACGCAGCGGCTCAAATCCGCCTTGCATCTCATCGATGTGCAGGTGCTCGACCATGTGATTGTGAGCAGCAGCGCCTCGCTGTCTATGGCGCAGCGGGGGTTGATGTGATAAAACTAAGCAGCTTGGCTGATCTTAAAAGCGTGAAAAAAGAGATTGACGCGCGTGCTGCGGCGCGCGTGGCCCAGGAGGCGGCGCGCCTTGCGCTAGAGAAAAAGCGCAAAGAAGAGCGCGAGGTGTTCGCCACGGCCATTGGCCGCGTTTTACCCTTGGCAGACAAAAACACCGCCAAGCTCGCCCCCGCGCTGCCCCCACCCATTGCCGCCCAGCAGCTGCTAGACGACCAAGCCGTGCTGCGCGAAGCCCTGAGCGACGAGTGGGACACCAGCAGCCTGCTCGATACCGACGAAGCCCTGAGCTTTAAGCGCCCGGGCATCGGGCCCGATGTGGTGCGCAAGCTGCGCCGTGGCGACTGGACGGTGCAGGCACAGGTGGATTTGCACAACCTGCGCACCGACGATGCCCGCCAAGCGTTAGGCAGCTTCATCCGCGAGTCGTTCAAGCACGGCCTGCGCTGCGTGCGCGTGGTGCATGGCAAAGGCTTGGGCAGCCCCGGCAAAGTGCCTGTGTTGAAAAACAAGGTGCACAGCTGGTTGATTCAAAAAAACCAAGTGCTAGCCTTTGTGCAGGCCACGCCCTCGCAGGGCGGCGCTGGGGCGGTGGTGGTGCTGCTGCAAGGGGTGCGGCGGGAGTGAGAGGCTGTACGCTATATTAAATATAGCGTACTATGACCATATGACGCTGACATTGGCATTATTTTTCATGAAATGGTGTAAATATATGTGCTGCGCTACGCTGTGTGGCAATACCCACAGCAATAAGCATGGCATCATTGCCCCATGATTTTCAACGCTACCGACACCGCCGCGCGTTTGCCCTATGCCCCATTGGCGCAAGAAATTGAAAGCCTGCTGCGCAGTGGCACGGCACAAGTGCCTGCGCGGCTGGTGCAGGCTTTAGACGGTGGCGCGAGCCTGTTTGTCATGCCTGCCAGCGATGGCCGCATTGCCATTGCCAAGCTGATCAGCTTCACCCCAGCCAACGCGGCGCTGGGTCTGCCTGCTATTCAGGGCGATGTGGTGGTGTTTGATGTGCGCACGGGCCAGCGCATCGCCATTCTTGACGGCCCCACAGTCACAGCCCGCCGCACCGCAGCCGTGTCGCTGCTGGCTGCGCAGCGCCTAGCCGCCAAGCCCAAGGGCCCCCTGCTCATAGTGGGCGCTGGGGTGCAGGGCAGGGCGCACCTTGAGGCTTTTGCGCAAGGCCTCGGGGTCAGGCAGGTCACCATCGCCTCGCGCTCTTTGGCCAGCGCCCAGCAGCTGGCCGCGCACGCTACCAGCCTTGGCCTGCAAGCCACAGTGGCGCAAGACCCGAACGCCGCACTGCAAGACTGCCCTTTGGTCGTCACCTGCACGCCAGCGAGCGCCGTTGTGCTGTCTGCGCTGCCCAGAGCCGATGCCTTCATAGCCGCAGTGGGCGCTTTCAAGCCCAGTATGGCTGAACTTGCACCCGCCCTGTGCCAGCACATTGCCCAGCAAGGCCGCATCGTGCTTGACACATCAGACGCATTGCATGAGGCCGGTGATTTGCTGCTAGCGGGGCTAGATATGAGCCAATACCCCACACTGGCCCACACCCTGTCTGGGCCAAAAACGCAGGCCAAGCAAGGCCTCGTGTTGTTCAAAAGCTGCGGCTGGGCTGGCTGGGATTTGGCTGCGGCGCGGCTGGCTGTTTAGCGCGTGGTGGGTAACAATACCCGTGTAGCTACCTAAATCCAGAGTTTTTTAGGCCAATGTCAGCGTCATATGGTCATAGAGTGCTGCATAATTTGTAGCAATTACTTTTCTGCATAAGCTGCCCAAGCGCCAGCCCAGTGGGCCGCTGCCTTTCATGCCACCGCCATTGAGCTGTCTTGCAAAGGCAAATATTACAATCAGTTTGACCAGCTTGCCAACCATGCTCCCCCACATCTCGCTTCCCATATTCCCACCCAGCCCGCCGCTTGCCGTGGCCTACAGCGGCGGCGCGGACTCCACCGCGCTGCTGATGCTGTGCGCGCAGGCATACCCCGGGCAGGTGCATGCAGTGCATATCCACCACGGTTTGCAGGCCGCAGCCGATGGGTTTGCCGCGCATTGCGAGGCGTTTTGCCAACGCCTGAATGTGCCGCTCTTGGTGAAAAAAGTGCATGCCAAGCATGCAGCGGGCCAAAGCCCTGAAGACGCAGCGCGGCTGGCGCGCTATGGAGCATTGTGTGAGGCAGTTTTTGATATAAATACTGCCAATGTCAGCGTCATGCCGTCATATACAGCTATAAATAATATAGTAATTGCGCAGCATGCCGATGACCAAGTCGAAACCCTGCTGCTGGCGCTGGGACGCGGCGCGGGGCTGCCCGGCTTGGCAGCCATGCCTGCGCGCTGGCAGCGCCAGGGGCTGACTTTTCACAGGCCGCTCTTGGCTGTATCGGCCTTAGAAATTCGCGCTTGGCTGGGCGCGCAGGGCTTGGCGGCGCGCCACATCAGCACTGGCGCAGACAACGCAGACCACACGCAATCAGGCGCAGCACCCCGCTTTAGCGGCGCTACTGGCCAGGGCTGGGTCGAAGACCCCACCAATACCAACACCGCATTCACCCGCAACCACATCCGCCAGACCCTGCTGCCCGCATTGCAAGCGGTGTTTCCGCAATTCAGACACACCTTTGCCCGCAGCGCCCAGCACGCGGCGCAGGCGCAGGGGCTTTTGCACGACATTGCCTCAGAAGACCTGCAGCGCACAGGCAATCCGCCGCGCATTGTCGCAATACAAGACCTGACCCCAGCAAGACAGGCCAACGTAGTAAGGCATTGGCTAAAAACGCAGCACGCAGCAAGCCCCAGCACCGCGCAGCTGGGCGAGCTCTTAAGCCAAATAGCCGCCTGCACCCACCGCGGCAAACACATCCACATCAAGGTGGCTAATGGCTATGTAGAGCGCAATGGTGCGCAGCTTGCGTATTTACCCTTAGCCCCCAGCGCAAGCCCCTTATAATCTCAGGCTTTGCCAAGCGCCCACGCTGGGGCGGCAAAACACTGTGGTTCAGCGTTTTTTATCCCGAAAACATGGCATTAATTGTTCATAAATACGGCGGCACGTCGATGGGCTCGCCCGAGCGCATACGTAATGTCGCCAAGCGTGTAGCCAAATGGGCGCGCGCCGGCCACCAAATGGTGGTGGTGCCCAGCGCCATGAGCGGCGAAACCAACCGCCTGCTGGGCTTGGCCAAAGAGTTAGCTCCCGCCAAAGCCAGCGACGCTTACAACCGCGAGCTAGATATGCTGGCCGCCACAGGCGAGCAAGCCAGCAGCGCCTTGCTTGCTATTGCTTTGCAAGCAGAGGGCATGGAGTCGGTCAGCTACGCGGGCTGGCAAGTGGCCATCAAAACCAACAGCGCCTACACCAAGGCCCGCATCGAGTCGATTGACGATGCCAAGATTCGCGGCGATTTGGCGGCGGGTCGCGTGGTCATCGTCACGGGTTTTCAAGGCGTGGACGCGGGCGGCAACATCACCACGCTAGGCCGTGGCGGGTCAGACACCTCGGCCGTGGCCGTGGCCGCAGCTCTCAAAGCCGCTGAATGCCTGATCTACACCGACGTGGACGGCGTGTACACCACCGACCCCCGCGTGGTACCCGAGGCGCGGCGGCTGCAAACCGTGAGCTTTGAAGAGATGCTAGAAATGGCCTCCATGGGCAGCAAAGTCTTGCAAATCCGCTCAGTGGAGTTTGCGGGCAAGTACAAAGTGAAATTGCGTGTGCTGAGTAGCTTCACGCCGTGGGATATTAATTTGGATGAAGAAGCGGCCTCGGGCACGCTGATTACTTTTGAGGAAGACGAGCAAATGGAACAAGCCATCGTATCGGGCATCGCATTTAACCGCGACGAAGCCAAAATCTCCGTGTTGGGCGTGCCCGACAAACCGGGCATTGCCTACCAAATTTTGGGTGCAGTGGCGGACGCCAACATCGAGGTGGATGTGATCATCCAAAACCTCTCCAAAGACGGCAAAACCGACTTCAGCTTCACCGTACACCGCAACGATTTTGCCAAAACCATGGATTTGCTCAAAACCAAGGTTGTGCCCGCACTGGGCGCACAAGAGGTCGTGGGCGATGCCAAAATCTGCAAAGTCAGCATCGTGGGCATCGGCATGCGCAGCCACGTAGGCATTGCCAGCAAAATGTTCCGCACCCTGAGCGAGGACGGCATCAATATCCAGATGATTTCCACCAGCGAGATCAAAACCAGCGTGGTGATCGACGAGAAATACATGGAATTGGCGGTGCGCGGCCTGCACAAAGCCTTTGATCTGGACCAAGGCGCTGGTTGAAACTCGCCCCAACGGCGCGACACGCAGTAATAATGCGTAGCGCACAGCGAAAATGCGCAGTTCGCAGTGAAAATCTGTTGCACTGTGCGATAATTAAGCTACTGGAAACGTGACCGAGTGGCCGAAGGTGCTCCCCTGCTAAGGGAGTATGGGGTGTAGAGCCTCATCGAGGGTTCGAATCCCTCCGTTTCCGCCAAAATTGGTTTTATAAAAACCAATAGCCTTCAAGGAGCCCCGCGAACCTAATGTTCACGGGGCTTTTTTGTTTTTGGCGAACTGTGGTTGGGCTTGTTTCCGTTTTTCAATTGTCTAGCCGTGGCGCAGTCTGCAAAAGGTCTGCGACCTCTTTTTTCCAGAATTTCGCAAAGCCAGTGGTGGAATGGCCCGCCGTGTCGCGGCTGGCGGGAATCAGCAGAACCCGGCCGTTTTTGACTCGTTTGATTTCACTATCGAGTACACCTAGTTCGGGCGGATTTCTCTCGTCATCAGCGGCATTGACAGCCAGCAATGTGGCCTTGATTCGCTCCAGGCCCGGCGATGGGTTGTAGTCCCGTGAGGACTCCCATTGATAAAGGTGATCGTTGGCATCTCCGTTGAAAGTGCTGGTCAGGCGTTGGGTGATGATGGCATCTGCCTTTTCGCGAGTCGGCGCGAGTTTGAAAAGTCCCTGGTTGCCACCCGTCGTCGCGGCGCTGAAAAAAGCTGATGCGAGCTGAATGCTGGGCGGCTGTCTGACGTAGTTGCCGCCCATCCATTCAGGATCTCTGCGTATGGATTCAGTGAGCATGCGCCGCAGCATCCAATTGCGACCTGACATCTCAGTAGGGAGGGACGCCATGGGTACCGCAATATCCATCGCATCCGGATATTTTTGGGCCCACATCCAGGTTTGCATACCGCCCATCGAATTGCCCAGCACCATACGCAAACGCTTCACCCCCAAGTGCTCTGTCACCAGCCTGTATTGCGCTTCAACCATATCGTCGTAGTTATATTGCGGAAATTTGGCGCGCAGTCCATCCGATGGCTTGCTCGACTTTCCGGTTCCAATCGCATCAGGCAGGATGATGTAGTAGCGTCTGGCGTCTAGCGCTTGACCCGGACCGAAAAGCTCGCCGGCAAATGCCGGGCCGAGCATGCTTGCGGCAGAGCCCGTCGTCCCGTGAAGGATGAGTACAGGTTCACCCTTGGGATCTCCGAGAGTGGTGTAGTGAAGCCGCAACTCTGGCATCGTTTCACCAGTTTGAAACTTGAAGTTTTTGACCGTCCAGTGCCCTTCACGGGCAGCAGGTAGGTCGGTAGCCTGGGCCGTTACTACAGCAACAAAAAGGAAACCGGTTGAAAATAGTTTGCTAAGCCAATATGTCATGTGCAATTACCGTGGTTATTCGATAGCGGAATCTGCTTTTATTTATTGGAGTTTCCGGCCTCTATCCGTTACGAGCTCCAGAAAAGCACCTACTTCTCGATTTTGGGTTTCGTTTTCGGCTGCGCTGATACCGGCGCCTGACA
>JAYTMT010000073.1:0-17955 GCA_043728315.1 Polaromonas sp.
GGTGGACATTGGCGGCGGTACGACCGAAGTCGGTGTGATCTCTCTGGGTGGCATGGTCTACAAAGGCAGCGTGCGCGTGGGTGGCGACAAGTTTGACGAGGCCATCATCAACTACATCCGCCGCAATTACGGCATGCTGATTGGTGAACCTACCGCTGAAAACATCAAAAAGACCATCGGCTCGGCCTTTCCGGGCAGCGAAGTGCGCGAAATGGAAGTCCGTGGCCGCAATTTGGCCGAAGGCGTGCCGCGCAGCTTCACCATCTCCAGCAACGAAGTGCTGGAAGCATTGACCGATCCGTTGAACAACATCGTCTCTGCCGTTAAAAACGCGCTGGAACAAACGCCGCCTGAATTGGGTGCCGACATTGCTGAGCGCGGCATGATGCTGACCGGTGGTGGCGCTTTGTTGCGTGACTTGAACCGTTTGCTGTCAGAAGAAACCGGCTTGCCGGTGTTTGTGGCGGAAGACCCGCTGACCTGCGTGGTGCGCGGCTGCGGTATTGCACTGGAGCGCATGGAGCGCTTGGGCTCGATCTTCACTAGCGAATAAAAACAGGTGGCACCATGCCACTGGGCACACTCGACCGCTCTCCCCCGCCCTTCTTCAAGCAAGGGCATTCAGCCTTATCCAAACTCATGTTTTACAGTGCGTTGGCGCTGTTTTGCATGGTGGCCGATGCGCGCTTTAAGATCACCCAGCCCCTGCGCGCCGCCATAGCCACGGTGATCTACCCGATTCAGTGGGTGGCCATGCGCCCCGTGCAAATGGCGCAAGGCGGCAGCAGCTATTTTGAATCACTTGACCGCGCGCAGCAGTCAGAAGCGGCAGCGCATAAAAAGTTGGCCACGCAGTCTATGCGGGCCAGCCAAGTCGAGCAGCTCAGTTTGGAGAACTCGCGGCTGCGGCGCTTGCTCTCCCTGCGCGAGCAGGTGGGTGCTACGGCGCAAGCGGCCCAGGTGCTGTATGACGCTGCCGACCCGTACACGCGGCGCATGGTGATTGACAAGGGTTTGGCCCAGGGCGTGACTGAAGGCTCGCCCGTGCTGGACGAATCGGGTGTGCTGGGACAGGTGACGCGGGTGTATCCGCTGGTCAGCGAGGTGACTTTGGTGATCGACCGCGACCACGCCATACCCGTGCTCAACACCCGCACCGGTGCACGCAGCGTGGCCTATGGCGACCCGTCCACCCACGGTGGCGCGCTGGAGCTGCGCTTCATGGCTGGCAATGCAGATGTGCAGCAGGGCGATGTACTGACCACAAGCGGCGTGGATGGCGTGTACCCGCCAGGTTTACCGGTGGCGCGCATCGACAAAATTGAGCGCCGCGCCGACTCTGCTTTTGCACGCATTTATTGCACGCCCTTGGCGATCACCTCGGGTGCCAAACACGTGATGGTGCTCAAGCCGCTGTCGGCACAAATCCCCCAGCGCCCGCCACTAGAGCCTGCGCAAGTGGCTAAAAAAGGGACTAAAAAATGATCATGCGCCAAGGCCAGCAGCTACTTCTGCCAGCCAATCCTGTGTTTGTGTGGGGCAGCTTGATGCTGGCTCTTGGCGTGAATGTGCTGCTGGACATGGCAGGTGGGCGCACCTCTTGGCTGCCCGATGTGCTGGCCTTGGTCTTGGTGTTTTGGAGCGTGCACCAGCCCATGCGTGTGGGCATTGGTGTGGCCTTTATGTTTGGTTTGGCCATGGACGTGCACCAAGCTGCCCTGCTGGGCCAGCATGCCAGCGCCTACACCTTGCTGAGTTTTTTGGCCATTGCCATCCACAGGCGGCTGTTGTGGTTTTCAGTGCCATCGCAGGCATTGCAGGTGCTGCCGCTGTTTGTGGCGGCGCATACGCTGGAGTTTGCAGTGCGCATGGTCAGCGGCGGTATTTTTCCGGGGTTGGGATTGTTGGCTGCGCCCTTGGTGGAGGCGCTGTTGTGGCCAGTTGTCTCTATCATTTTGCTAGCGCCACAGCGGCGTGCGCCAGATCCTGATGCCAATCGCCCGCTGTAAATATATTTTCAGCATGGCCATATGACCGAACTACGCAACGTTGAGGCCGAACTGCACCGCTTTCGCTTGCGGGTGCTGATCGCCAGTATTTTTGTGCTGCTGGCTTTCTCGCTGTTGGTAGGGCGCTTGGTGTGGTTGCAGGTGTTTCGCCATGAAGATTTGGACGAGCAGGCCGAGAGCAACCGCACGGCGGTTGTGCCCATTGTGCCCAACCGGGGGCTTATTTTGGACCGCAATGGCATAGTATTGGCCACCAATTATTCAGCCTACACCTTAGAGATTACGCCTTCGAAGGTAGACAATTTAGAGGAAACCATTGACCAGCTGGCCGCAGTGGTGGATGTGCAGTTGCGTGACCGGCGCCGCTTTAAAAAGCTGATGGAAGAGTCCAAAAGCTTTGAGTCATTGCCACTGCGCACGCGCCTGTCTGACGAAGAGGTGGCCAAATTTGCGGCGCAGCGCTACCGCTTTCCCGGTGTAGACATCAAAGCCCGCCTTTTTCGCAACTACCCTTATGGTGAGTTGGCCAGCCATGTGATTGGCTACATAGGCCGCATCAACCAAAAAGAAAAAGAAAGCATCGAAGACTGGCCTGAAGACCAGCAAGTGAACTACAAAGGCACCGACTACATCGGCAAACTAGGCGTAGAGCAAAGCTTTGAGCAAGCCTTGCACGGCATCACGGGCGTGGACCAAGTGGAAACCTCGGCCGGTGGCCGGGCCGTGCGCAAGCTGGCCAGTAACCCCGCCACTCCTGGCAACACGGTGCAGCTGTCGATTGACATCAAGCTGCAAAAACTCATTGAAGACATGTTTGGTGAGCGCCGTGGTGCTGTGGTGGCCATTGACCCGCGCAACGGCGAAGTGCTGGCTTTTGTGAGCAAGCCCACCTTTGACCCCAACTTGTTTGTCGAGGGCATTGACAGCGAAAACTGGGCGCTGCTTAACGAATCGATTGACAAGCCGCTGCTCAACCGTGCGCTGCGCGGCACTTACCCACCAGGTTCAACCTACAAGCCATTCATGGCCATGGCGGCCTTAGAGTCGGGCAAGCGCAGCGCGGGCACGGTCATCATGGACAATGCCTCGTGGACATTTGGCGGCCATACTTTTCGAAGCCATGGCGACATTGGATTGGGCGCTGTGGACATGTACCGCAGCATTGTGAAATCGAGCAATGTGTATTACTACTCGCTGGCCAACGAGCTGGGCGTGGATGTGATGCATGATTTCATGAAGCCGCTGGGCTTTGGGCAAATCACCGGTATAGACATACTTGGCGAGGTACGCGGCACTTTGCCCAGCACCGAATGGAAACGCAAAGCGTATAAAAAGCCAGAACAAAAAAAATGGTATGCGGGCGAGACCATTTCACTGGGCATTGGCCAAGGCTACAACACCTTTACTATGCTGCAATTGGCACAGGCCACAGCCATTTTGGCCAACGCTGGCATCAAACACACGCCGCGCTTGGTGATTGCCACACAAGACGCGATGTCGCGCGAGAAAATTGCCGTGCCGCCTTTGGCAGCGGTTGATTTAGGCTACAAACCAGAGCATGTAGCCGTGGTGCAACGCGCCTTGGTGGGCGTGACCACCGAGGGAACATCGGCACGCGTGTTTGCGGGCGCAGGCTACGCCAGTGGCGGCAAAACAGGCACAGCACAGGCGGTCACGATTGGCCAAAAAGACAAATACGATGCCCGCAAAATGGAGGAACACCAGCGCGACCATGCACTGTATATGGCCTTTGCACCGGCCGATGCACCCAAAATCGCCATTGCCGTGGTGGTGGAGAACTCAGGCTTCGGTGCGGAGCACGCCGCGCCCATTGCAAGGCGTGCCTTTGACTATTGGTTGCTCAAGCAATACCCCAATGACGTGGACATGGCAGCAGTGCAACTGGGCAAGGCCTCGGCTCCCATTGGCAAACCCCGCCTTGTGGCGCAAATGCCTTGGCCCTCAGGTTTTTTCAGTGCAGCCGATGGCGCAGGCGTAACCAGTACCATAGCCACCACAGTGGCAACAGCTACAACTGCTCCAGTGCAAGCAACATCAACATCAACATCAACATCAACAGCGGCAGCCTCAACCTCAACCTCAACCTCAACCTCAACCTCAACCGCATCTGCACCAGCTACCACACCAGCTGCCAACAACAAGAAGCAACCATGAGTGCATTGCATATCGCCTTGTGGAGCTGTGTGCTGGGGGTGTATTTAACCTGTCTTGCACTGAGCATCACGCATTCGGTCATGGCGCACAACCGCTCGGGTTGGCAAGCTGGCGCTTTTGTCACAGGCGCGGCTTTGTTTGTCGCATCGGTCTCGGGGCTGTTGCATGCATTGGCTCCTGAGAGCTGGCGTGCAGGGCTTGATGTGTTGCGTATTGTGAGCGGGCCTTTGAGCGCCTCTAGCGGGGCTTTTTTGATGGCGGAGTTTTTGCGTGCAAGGCGCCGTGATGCCTTGGTGCAACGCGGGTTGACGGCCGTTGCCATCTGTGTTGCGGCTTGCGCCCTGTGCGGATTCATGCCAGACATTGTCTTGGCGTTGCACATTGTTGCCGCTGGGGTGATAGCCAGCGCTTTGTTCACCACGGGCTTGGTGGTGCGTGCGGCCTTGCTTGGCGATAAGATGGCTTGGTACATGTCTGCTTCTTGCGCGGCCATGGTGCTGGCAGTCTTGGGTTTGTATTCATTGGCGCTAGGCAGGGTTGGTGGCTGGTGGGTTTGGGGTACTGCGTTGGCTTTGGTGCTTTACCTGATGGGGGCTACCCTGACCGTGCGCCAGCGCAATATGCAGTACCTGCGTATGCGCCGCGCCCTTGAGCATGACCCCAACAAAGATTTGCTCACCCAGCTGATTACAGGGCACGCATTGGTAGCGCAAGTGAATGCCAGCATCCAACGGGCCAAGCGCAGCCGCAAAGAGGTGGCGGTTGTTTGCATTGAAATTTTCAATACAAAAGTGTTGCAAAAAGAATATGGCGCGCATGCATTAGAGGAGGTGATTTATACCTTGGCCGCGCGCCTTAATAAAGCTGCGGGCGCGGTAGTGCCCGTAGGGCGCTTTACCGACACCAGCTTTGTGGTGATTTTGGACAGCCTCAAGCAAACCAGCCAGCTGCGCACGATTGGTTTGCGCCTAGCGAGCAGTGCGCGCAGGCCTTATGTGTTGCACCCTTTCAGCGCCGACACGCGGGATTTTCGTGCAGATATTGGGGTGGGCATTGCTCGGGTAGCGCCAGCGAGCGCACGCACGCGCCATGAGCAGACCAGTTTTGGCAATTCGCAAAGCGCCTCCAGCACCGACGAAGCGCTGCACGATGCAGCGGAGTTGGCACAATGGGCGCGCACAGTGGCCTCCCGCTGCGCGATTGTGGATGGCATCACAAGGCGGCAAATGGCGGTAGAAGATGCAGACTTGGGCGCTTGAAAATAAAAAAACCGACCTCGTGGGTCGGCTTCCTCATTGTCTCCTCGCGTCCCCCGGTGGCTGACGCTTTGGCATGTTGGGCAAGGCGTCGGGCACGAAGTGCTGTTATTTTATAAACACTACAGTGCCAATTCCATCGGGTTTTACCCCATCAGCAGCAACCCTGTGCTTACAGTAGGCCAAAGGCTCTAAACCGCTTGCGCCAGCCGCATCACTGTGACACCGGGGCGCAATTGGCGCAGGCTGGGCATGACCAGCGTGCAGTCGTCATAGGGCGTGGTCCACTGGGAGTGGCCGTCCGTGGCCAGCAGCGTGCCCGCTTGGGCAATACGCTGCAAGCCCTGCCAAGGCTGTGCAAAAGCCAGTGCCATGCTGCGCGCCACCACGGCGTGGGTGACCTGCACGGCGCGCTGCTGCGCGGGCGCAGGCGCGAGCCACTGCGCATCAAGGTCAGCGCTTTGGCAGATGCCTGAGGCCAGCAGGAAGCGGGTGCACATGTCCAATGCCACGCTGCGGCTGGAGGTGTCGCCATGAAATCCGCACTCAATCAACAAAGAGCGGCTGGCCGACACATGCGCATCGGCCTCGTCAAGGCTGCCAAAACGCCCAAAATCACGCATGCGCACACCGTCTTGGTGGCCCGCATCCACCACTACATCAGCCGGTGCGCCCAGCGCTCGGGCCAGCGCCAGATTGCGTGGCTGCACGCCCGTGAGCAGCAGGGGCGCGCCGCGCTCGTGCATAGAGTGCAGGTCCAGCAGCCAATCGGCTTGTTGTACAAAAGGCAGCAGTTGGGCTGCGCGGCGGCTGTCGGTGGTGCTGCCTGTGGCTTTGCCGAAATCGCTGCACAATGCCACGCCCGTTTGCAAGCGCGCCTCAGACCAGACGCGGTTCATGTCTTCGTCCACAAAGCGCGAGCGGTCGTGGTTTTGCGGGTCAAAACGGTCAAAGGCAGCCAAATTGCAAAGCATCAGCGTGAGGCTTCCTGTGCGCGGGCGCAGGCCATGCGTACACAGGGCTTTGATGGCCCATGCCCCGCACAGCTCGTTGCCGTGCACCAGCGCGCTGATGAGCACTTGGCGACCCGGTTGGCCGCTGTCCCAATGCCACACGCCCTCCACGCCAGTGTTGCCAGTGCGCAAATCGCCCAAATCAGGCTTGGCCAGCGTAAAAACCAGTGGTGCCATGGGTCTTATTCTTTGATTTTGGCAAAGTCAACGATTTGCTTGAACTTGGCGTTCTCGGTGACCAGATATGCCGCCGCGTCTTCCTTGCCAGTGAAAATACTCGCGCCAGAGTCTTCCAAGCGCTTGCGTGCGGCGGGGTCTTGCAGCCCGTCTTGCAGGGCTTTTTGCAGCTTGGCCAGCACGGGCGCGGGCATGTTTTTCGGGCCCACCAGCATGAACCAGCTGCTGATGTCCAAGCCTTTGAGCTGCGGGTGCTCGGCCAGTGTAGGCACATTGGGCGTGGCCGCGTTGCGCTTGAGTTCGGTGGTGCCCAGCGCCACCACTTTGCCGCTGCGTATGTGGGGCAGGCCAGAGCTCAATACAAACACCCCAAACTCAAGGTTATTGCCCTGCAAATCGTTGGCCAGTGGGGCCACGCCACGGTAGGGAATGTGCACCATGAACAGACCCGCCTTGTCTTTGACCATCTCGCCAGCCAAGTGCAAGGCCGTGCCTACGCCTGATGAGCCGTAGCTGGTGTGGCCGGGCTTGGATTTCACCAGTTTGAGGAATTCGTCGGTGTTTTTCACGCCCGTTTTGCTTGATGCCACCAAAACCATGGGCTGGGAAGCCACTAAGCCAATGGGCGTGAAGTCTTTCAAGCCATCGTATTTGAGCGCCGGGTTGACCAGTTTGTTGATAGCCACTTCGTTGTTTGCGCCCAACAGCAGGGTGTAGCCGTCGGGCGCGGCATTCACCACCTTTTGCGCCCCCACCGTGCCGCCCGCGCCGCCCACGTTGTCCACCAGGGTGGTCACTTTGAGCTGTTTGGCCAAAATATCAGCCACCACCCGCCCCGTAAGGTCCGTGCTGCCGCCTGGCGGGTAGCCCACCACGATGGTGATGGGTTTGGAGGGGAAATCTGTCTGCGCCAAGGCTGTGTGTGCGGTGGTGGCTAGGAGCAGGGCGGTGAGTGTGAGGCTGAGTGTGCGCATGGTGGGTAAGCGTTTGGTGAAAGTAATAGTGTGCCATGGCTGTGGCCCGGCCTGCCAGCCCTTGCACTGGCAAAGCTTAAAAACCATGCAAAACTACAGTTTTCAAGGATTTTTAGCCTAATGTCAGCGTCATATGGTCATAGTGCGCTATGGTTTATATAGTAATTAATCAAACTTTACGCGCCAACCACCGCTCCCCCAGCAGGGTGCAGCCCAGCGCCGCCACAATGCAGGCCACCCCCGCCCACTGCCACGGGCTTACCTGCTCGCCCAGCAGTCCAATCCCAGCGGCAAGCCCTACCACCGGTACGCCAAGGCTCAGGGGCGCCACGCGGTTGGCGGCGTGGCGCTTGAGCAGCAGCGTCCACATGCCATAGGCGGCAATGGTGGCCACCCAGCCCAGATACAGCACCGCCAGCCACGCCTGCCAAGGCGCATCCACCCAGCGCCCGCGCAGCGCCGCAGGTTCGAGCGCCCAGCTCATGAGCATAAAAGGCAGTATTGGCAGCAAACTCGACCACACAATAAAAGCCAGCGGGTCATAACCCTGCCCATGCGTGGCCAGAGCGCTGTGCTGCGCCCGCCGCGCCACAATGTTGCTCACGGCCCAAGATGCAGCTGCTAGAAGATTCAAAACAAAGGAAAAAACAGTCAATGTCACCGTCATAGCGTTGTTTTTTGCTATGAAATGCATGGCAAAACAACTCAGCGCCACGGCAGCCAACCCCAAGCCCAGTAGCTGCTGCTTGCCCAAGCGCTCGCGCAAAAACAGCATGCCAAACAGGGCAGTGAAAAACACCTGCGTTTGCATCAGCACCGAGGCCAGCGCCGCGGTCATGCCCGCGTTGAGCGCCGAAAATAAAAATCCAAACTGCCCCACGCCTTGGCACAGGCCATACAGCACCACAAATTTCCAGTGCAACTTGGGCGGCTTGATCAAGAGCACCAGCGGCAAAGCCGCCGCCACATAACGCGCAGCACCCAGCTCAAAAGCCGTGAAATCCGCCAAAGCCACCTTCATGACCACAAAATTCATCCCCCAAATCAGCACAATGCCCAGTGCAAAAGCCCAGTCTTGGGGCGAGAATTTGGTGGCGACGGGGGAATGGGGCATGCGCTAAGCATAACGCCGCAAACGGCCAGCATGCATGCAAAATCGAGGCCAATTTATGTGGCGCACGCCCATTTGTGGTTTGTCAAAACGCTATAGTCATGCCTTATGAGCCAAATTCTGATCAACGACTACCTCAAGCAACTGGATTTGATCAAAAAGGTCAGTGGCAGCAGCCGCGAGACCATTGTGCGCGAGGCTTTCAAAGACCTGTTAAAGGCTTGGGGAAAGCAGCAGGGTTTGGTGTTTTTGGCCGAATACCCGCTCAAAACCGCAGCCAAAAGCAATATTGCAGTCGACGGTGCGCTCCTGCACGAGCTGCGCATGCCACTGGGCTACTGGGAGGCCAAAGACGCAGACGACGACTTGCAGGCAGAAATAGACAAGAAATTCAAAAAAGGCTACCCGCAAGACAATATTATTTTCAGCGACGACACATTGGCCGTGCTGTGGCAAAACCGCCAAGAAGTGCTGCGTTGCGAGATGGCCGACACCACGGCGCTGGCCAAGCTGCTCAAATTGTTTTTCAGCTTTGAACGCCCAGAAATTGCCGATTTTCGCGCTGCGGTAGAGCAGTTCAAAACCGACCTGCCCAGTGTCTTGCAAGCGCTGCGCGAGATGATTGGCGCGCAATACACGGTCAACGCAGCTTTTCGCGCCGCATCAGCCCAATTTTTGGCCCACGCGCAGGAGGCGATTAACCCCAGCTTGACCGCCGCCGACGTGCGCGAAATGCTGATTCAGCACATTCTGACCGAAGAGATTTTCAGCAAAGTATTTGACAGCGAATTCCACCGCGACAACAACATAGCACGCGAACTGTATGCGCTAGAAGGTGCATTTTTCACAGGTGCGCTCAAAAGGCAAACCCTCAAAGGCTTGGAGACGTATTACGCCGCCATACGCGCCGGCGCCGCCCAAATCGGCAGCCACAGCGAAAAGCAAACTTTTCTCAAGGTGATTTACGAGAATTTTTACAAGGTTTACAACGCCAAAGCTGCCGACCGCTTGGGCGTGGTCTACACCCCCAATGACATCGTGCGCTTCATGATTGATGGGACAGATTGGCTTTGTGAGCAGCATTTTGGTAAGAATTTGATCGACAAAGACGTTGATATTTTGGACCCCGCCACCGGCACGGGCACATTCATTTGCGAGCTGCTTGAGCACTTTCGCGGCCAACCCAAAAAGCTCGCACACAAATACAAAAACGAGCTGCATGCCAACGAAGTGGCCATATTGCCCTATTACGTGGCCAATTTGAACATTGAAGCCACCTATGCCGCTATCACGGGGCAATACGAAGAGTTTCCCAATTTGTGCTTTGTGGACACGCTGGACAACGTGGGCTTGCACACGGCGGCGCGCGGCACCACGGCCGAGCTTTTTGGCAGCGTGAGCGAAGAAAATGTGGCCCGCATCAAGCGCCAAAACAGCAAACGCATCAGCGTGGTGATTGGCAACCCGCCCTACAACGCAAACCAAGCCAGTGAAAACGACAACAACAAAAACCGCGAATACCCGCACATCGACAAGCGCATCAAAGACAGCTATATTTTTGAAAGCACTGCACAAAAAACCAAGCTGTATGACATGTATGCGCGGTTTTTTCGCTGGGCGAGTGACCGATTGAGCGAGAACGGTATTTTGGCTTTTGTGACCAACCGCAGTTTCATTGAAAGCCGCACGTTTGACGGTTTTCGCAAAACAGTGGCGCAGGAGTTTTCGGATATTTACATTGTTGACTTGGGCGGCGATGTGCGCGCAAACCCCAAACTCAGCGGCACCAAGCACAATGTATTTGGCATCCAAACTGGCGTGGCTATTAGCTTCATGGTCAAACGCGCAGCTGTGTCCAAAGCCAGCCGCGCTGCGCCCAGCAAATGCCGCGTGCACTACGCCCGCCGCCCAGAAATGGAAACGGCCGAGGAAAAAATCAGCTTTTTAAGCAGCCAAACCCTGCGCGCTCTCAGCTTTGAGCGCATAGAGCCCGATGCCAGCAACAACTGGTTGAATTTAACCAACAACGATTTTGGCAGTTTCATGCCCTTAGCCAGCAAAGAAACCAAAGCAGCCGCGTCAAAGGGTCAAGAAAAGGCGATATTTAAGCACTTTTCTTTGGGTATATCTACCAACAGAGACGAGTGGGTAATAGACGAGAGCAAGGCGAATTTAGCAGTAAAAGTGCAGTATTTCTTAGACGTGTACACGGACAATTTGAATAAACAAACGGTGTATGACGGACGGATCAAGTGGTCAAGAAACCTCAAGCGTAAGGCGGCAAACCATAAGAACGAGGTTTTTTTAGAAAGCCAGCTCAGCCGCGAATCGTATCGGCCATTTGTCAAACAATTCATTTATGCATCTCGCCTGTTGGTAGACGAAGCGGGCTCAATGCATCTGTTTTCTAAGGAAAAGCCCAGTATTTGCATCACAGGGCCTGGCGCTAGCAAGCCGTTTCATGCACTTGCTACCACTGCACCTTTCGGTCTAGACTTTCTGGAAAAAACCTATGGAATGCCCGAGTCGCTCAATGCCCACGGCGATGTAAATGCCGACAACATCACCGACTGGGCGCTCAAACAATTCACTGCCCATTACAAAGCCAGCGCTGAAAGCAGTGCTAAAAAAATCAGCAAAGAAGCCATCTTCCACTACTGCTACGGCGTTTTGCATGACCCGGTATACCGTGAGAAATACGCAGTAAACCTCAAACGCGCATTCCCGCGCATTCCCATGTATGCAAATTTTGAGCAGTGGGTGGCATGGGGCGCAGCGCTGATGGCTTTGCACATTGGCTATGAAACCGCCAAGCCCTACGCCGTGGTGCGCACCGACACGCCCGATGAAAAAGTGCGTTTGTCGGGCCTTAGCCCCAAAGCCCTGCTGCGTTCTGACTCCGAATCAGGCAGTATCAGTATTGATACTGAAACCACATTGCGCGGCATAGCGTCCAGCGCGTGGGACTACAAGCTGGGCAACCGCAGCGCCATTGACTGGGTGCTAGACCAATACAAAGAGCGCAAACCCAAAGATGCCACACTTCGCGAGAAGTTTGATGCCTACCGTTTTGCAGATTACAAAGAACATGTGATTGACTTGCTCACCCGTGTGGCCACAGTCAGCGTGGAAACCGTGGCTATTACGCGGGCGATGCGGTCAGTAGCGCGTTAAAAACGCGAGCTACTTAAAAATCCCAAACACCTTGGTCAAAATCGCGCTACCAGTGCCCACGGGGTCTTGGCGGATTTTGCGCTCTTGCTCGCCAATGATGAGGTACAGGCCGTCCAGCGATTTGCCAGTAACGTACTGCTGGATGTTGGCATCTTCTTTTTTGACAAGTCCAAAACCAGCGGCCTTGCCAGCAAAGTCATTGTATTTTTGTGCCAAACCGACTTTTTCGGTGGCGGTGTTCACCACGGGCAGAAACTGCGTGTTCAGGGGCGCGCGGGTTTTTTCGGCAAAAAACGTGGTGACTGAGGTGTCGCCGCCGCTCAAGATTTTCTTGGCATCGGTCACGCTCATGCCCTTGACGGTGGATACCAAGAGGTCTTTGGCCATGGGCACTGCGGTTTCGGCCGCGCGGTTCATGGAGGTGACCAATTCGTCTATGCGCTTGCCTTGGCCGAGTTTTTTCATGATCGAGCCCGCATCTTCTAAAAAACCGGGCAGGGGGATGCGAACTTTGTCGTTGCCCAAGAATCCATCGGGCTTGCCAAGGATGCCAATGGCGGCCAGCGCGCCTTTTTCTAGGGCGGTTTTAATGCCTGCAGTGGCATCGGCATTGCTCAAATCCCCTAAACTGAGGGCGTGGGCGTGCTCGTAGGTGAGCACAATCAGGCCCGATAGGCTCAGGGATGCGGTGGCTTGGAGTAGGTGGCGGCGCTGCATGGCAAATCCTTTAAAAATGGGCAATCACATTGAAAACGCGGACAATAGGCTTTATGTTGACAAACACATCTATCGCCCAAGTGGGCATTGTCGCGGCAGTGCGCTATCTTGCACCCGCCTCACTGGTACTGGCAAGCGCCTTTTTGCTGCAAGCGTGCGATAGTGCCGCTTTGGCCTCGGGCGCAGCGCCACAGTCGCGCTTTGTGTTGCTCGATGGCAGCACCATGGCCAGCGCCGAGTTCAAAGGCAAGGTCACCTTGGTGAACTTTTGGGCCACCAGCTGCACCACCTGCGTGGCCGAAATGCCGCAAGTGGTTGATACATATAACAAATACAAGGCCAAAGGCTTTGACACCGTGGCCGTGGCCATGGCGTATGACCCACCAGCTTACGTGGTGAACTACGCCCAAACCCGCAAACTGCCCTTCAAAGTGGCCATTGACAACACCGGAGCGAATGCCAAAGCCTGGGGCGATGTGAAGCTCACCCCCACCACGTTTTTGGTGAACAAGCGCGGCGACATCGTCAAACGCTACGTTGGCACGCCAGATTTTGTGGCCATGCAGGGCTTGATTGAGAAGCTGCTGGCAGAGGCGTCGTGATCCGCTGGGCGTGAAAACCATAAGTCTGCTATATATTTAGAAGCACTATATGGCCATTTGACGCTGACATTGGCATATTTTTCTGTAAAAATGTGCTTTCACAGGATATGCAAGGCATCCCATAAACAGGGGATACCACCAGTTGCTAATTAGTGATACATTTTGTACCTGTAGTCTTTAGACCGCATTTGTACCCCACCACTAACTGGAAATACCCTATGCCAAGCTTCGGCACGCCTTCACTTTTTGATTTGTTCAAACCTGCGTCTAGCCCTGCCGCGCCGCGTCTTAGGGTGCGTTTAGCCTTGGCTGTAGGCGCTTGCGTGCTGGCACTGGCCGCATGCGGCGGTGGCGGGGGTGGGGGCACCAGCGGCTCAGGCGCAGGTGGCGGCACCGCCGATGTCTTCACTGGCACCAATAGTTTCAACGAAGCGATTGACGGCGGCAGTGGCTTTGGCGGCGGCGACTCGGGCGCCGACGGCACATCGGGCGAAGGCAAACCCTTTGTTAACGCAGCGGTCACCATAATAGACTCCGCTGGCAAAAGCGTGAGCGCCACCACCGATGCCAAAGGCTATTACAAAGCCAAGATCACTGGCTTTGTGCCACCTTTGCTTGCCAAAGCCACTTTGGGAGACAAAACTTATTTCTCGGTGGCCACGGCCACGCCCCAACCCAACGGCTTTGTCACCATCAATATCACTGGCTTGACCGACAAAATCGCCTCCGACGTGGCGCTGGCCGCTGGCAGAACCAGCTCCGCATCGCTCACGCCGGGTTTGGTCACGCAAGCGCGCTTGGATGCAGCCAAAGCCAGCCTGCGCGCCGCATTGGCCACCCAGCTGGCCGCTAACGGCCTCAACGCCACCACATTTGACCCCGTGACATTGCCCTTCAGGGCTAACGGTACTGGTTACGACGCGGTGCTAGACACCACCTTGGTTACCAAAAACGGCACGGGGTCGACGGTGATCACGCCGAATGGGCAGGTGCTGGTGACAGGGTTGGATACCTCGGGCATAGCCATACTAGTGGCCCAGTTTAATAGCTTTGGCAGTACTCTGGCAGGCTCTTATGGCCCAGGAATTGCCGCTTTATTAGATGCTGGCTTTCTTGATAGCGGCGCAAGCAAATCCACCACCTTGGCGCGTTGGCAAGCCAACCCGACCACCAAAGAAGTTCGCAACGCATCGTTTAAGAACTGCGATGCTGTGGCGCAAACGTGCCAGCTCGGTGGCCAGTTTTATGCCAATGGCGTGCTCGATGGCGATATCGGCACAACTGGGTTAAGCGCTAAGCTTGTCGGCGGTGTGTGGCGGCTATTTGGCGACCGCGCCCCTGTGAACATTGATTTCAGGTCGCAGGCGCAGCGCACGATTGCATACAGCGCCCCCCCGCTGCCAACATTCCTTAACTGGGCAGCTTGCGTTTCAGGGGCGGCAAGTGACCCCAATTTAGCTAACAATAATGCTACTGGTGTTACTGCGGTTACTGGCGGCAATACGCTGCCATTAGTAATCGGATGCACGGGTACGACGGCCAATGTTAGCTTTTCAGTAGCAGATTTATATGCATCTTTGTTGGCCCCAAGTTCTGCTGCTGCGAATCAAACAGTCATCGCAACAGTGACTTTTGCTAATGCAGGTACAGGTTCTGCAATCGATGCAACCGGTACGGTAGTAAAACCTGATGGCAGCACACAAACTTTTCCTTTGGGTAACATGGGTGCTGGCGCAACGGCGACGCACACGGTGGCTTATGTAGTTACCTATGGCTCTACACCTGCACCAGTCACCACCAACGCCTTCGGCTACAGCGGCTTTGTAGATGCCACAAGCGGTAAATACAAAAGCGCCAAATTCGAGTTCTATGGGTTCAGCGGCTTCACTGCTGCGTCTCCTTTCTTGGCGCTGCAGCTCAATACCAAGCCTGCCTGCACGGGGGTAGGTAACTTTTTGCAAGTGGACGATGGCAACTCAAGTTACTGCGATATTTTCTTAACCCGAAACGACTCGCAACTCAATAGCCTCAATACAAGCTTTGCAAGCGGCTCGGTGACACAAAAGATCACGCTCTACGAGGCTATCAATTACACGGGAACGGCCACTGTGGTGATTCGTGGTTTTAACCAAGTGTTCTTAACCAGTACTTCCCCTGCGCCTGCCTACTCGTCAGTAGCAAACCCTGCTAGCTTCCAAGCAGGCTCTGTTAACTACACAGCCCCAGTGCCAACCTTGTACAACGTGTATATTGAAGTTTACAAGCGCAACAACCCATCCCCCGCTTTCTTGAGCGGAAGATCACGCTGGTCGGACTCTGCTGCCGTGGGCTTGGCAAACAATGTATCGCTGGCCAAGGCCGAGCTGCTGTGCGGAAACTGTGGCTCCTATTCGGGGGCTAACAACCCACAAATCACGTATATGCGCACAGACGGCAACGACACGGCTGGGCGCGGCGTAGCTACTGTCTTTACATACCCATATTCGTATTGATCAATTGCTGTACCAACTAAAAGAGGCTCCTAGGAGCCTCTTTTTTTCGCCTTAACTGCTGAACTGTGCAGGTATCAGGCGCGATGAAGATGCCAGTACACTATATATTTAATAGCACATTATGTCCATATGACTATGACATTGGTATAATTTTCTGTAAAAATTAGTCTGTAGCCCGCTGTACAAGCATTGGAACAACCGCATGGCTTACTGCATGCTCCGCAGAGCCTGTCAGCGGCAGGCCTAGCGCCCGCAGCACGGCGCGCGCGCTGTGCACGCCTATGCTGCCGCGCTGCACCTCTACGGTGCTCAGGCCGCGCTGGCCGGTGCAGGCGTTTAGGCCCAGCTCACGGCTGAGCGGAAAATCGCCAAAGCCCAGCATCGCCATGTCTTGCGGCACGCGCATGCCGCGCTCAACGGCCTCTAGCCATGCGCCTGCGCACAGGTGGTCGTTGGCAAAGGCCAGTGCGCGTGGCAGGCTCTGGCCCGATAGCACCAAGGCCCGCAGTGCTTGGCGACCTGCGCGCAGGGGGTCGTCGCTGATGTCGGCCCGAACCACCTGCACCCGCGCGCCAGCTGCACGGGCCGCTTGGGCAAAGCCTTCGCCACGCTCGTGCGCCCGAAAATCTTGGGCTACGGCGCTGTCGACATAGCCCAAATGGGTGTAGCCGCGCTTGACCAAGTGCTCTGCCATCAGCGCGCCCACCGCGCTGTGGTTAAAGCCCACTTGCGTGAATTCTGCGCTGGCGCTCTTGCGCGATTTGTCCCACATTTCCACCACCGGCGTGCCGCCAGCCTTGGCTTGGCGCATCAAGGCCAGCGCGCCCGTGCTGTGGGTGCGCCCAGTCACAATCAGCGCGGCGGGTGCCCAGCCCAGCACGGCGCGAATTTGCTCTTCCTCGCGCTCTAGCGAATAGTTGGTGCTGGCTAGCAGCAGCTCTAAGCCGCTGCCGCGCAGGGTGTCGGAGATGCCTTGCACGGTTTCGGCAAATATCGAGTTGCCTAAATTGGGGATGATGGCCGCCACTATTTGTGAGCGCCCAGTAGCGAGCAAGCCCGCTTGTTTATTGGGTGTATAGGCGGTTTGCGACAGAGCCGCTTGGATTTTGTGGGCGGTTTTGGCCGATACGCTCTGCGGCGCGCGCAGGTAGCGTGAGACGCTCATGGAGGTCACGCCAGACAGCGCCGCCACGTCGGCCAAGGTGCTGCGGCCATGGCGGCGGGTGGCGGTGTCGGCTGGTGCTGGGTCGGGCAACGAAGCAGGCAGAGCCATTTGTCCTTTGGGTGATGCAGATGAATTTATAGGGTTTATCACAATGACAAGTGCTGAGAAAAGCGTTAATGTTAGCGCTAACAAATTATCCAATACTTTCTATCCCACCACCACCCATGAAAACCCTAGCGCAATTACGCAGCCGCCGCTGGTTCTCGGACCCGGGCATGCGCGGCTTTGCGCACCGCCAGCGCATGCAGCAGCAGGGCGTGCGCCGGGAAGACGTGATGGACAAACCCATCATCGCCATCATCAACACCTGGAGCGATCTCTCGCCCTGCCACGCCCACTTGCGCGAGAGGGCTGAGAGCGTGAAAAAAGGCGTGCTCATGGCAGGTGGCTACCCGCTGGAGCTGCCCGCCATGAGCTTGGGCGAGGTGATGGTCAAGCCCACCACCATGCTGTACCGCAACTTTTTGGCCATGGAGGTGGAGGAACTGCTACGCAGCCTGCCCTGCGACGGCGTGGTGCTATTGGGCGGCTGTGACAAAACCACACCGGGCACGGTGATGGGAGCTACCAGCGTGGGTATACCCATGATATTTTGCCCCGCAGGCCCCATGCTGAACGACCGCTATGTGCGCAACGGCCAAGCCCGCGCAATAGGCGCGGGCACGCATACCCGCATGTTTTGGGATGAATACCAAGCGGGCAATATCGACGCGGCCGAGTTGCAGCACCTTGAATCGCGCATGACCCGCGCGCCCGGCACTTGCAACACCATGGGCACAGCCAGCACCATGACTGGCATGGTAGAAGCGCTGGGGCTCACACTGCCCGGTGCCACCAGCATCCCCGCCATGGACGCGGCGCACCCGCGCATGGCCACCGACTGTGGCGAGCGCATTGTGGCCATGGTGTGGGAAGATTTAACGCCTAACAAAATCCTCACACGCGGCAGTTTTGCCAATGCCATGGCTGTGCAAATGGCGCTGGGCGGCAGCACCAATGCCGCTGTGCATGTGATCGCCATGGCTGGCCG
>JAYTMT010000074.1:0-9088 GCA_043728315.1 Polaromonas sp.
CAGCGCCGGGCCGCCCCAAGCAAGGCCAGCCCCCTCGGGGGGCAGCGAACCACGCGCAGCGGGGAGCGTGGGGGCCATACTGATCCACATCCACCCCGCAATCGTGTCAATGGCATTGTGGCGACCCACGTCTTCGACAAATATCGCCATGTCAGCGCCGCTGCCTTGCATGTCAAACAGAGCGCAACCATGCACTGAGCCTGCGGACTTATAGGTGCTTTCTTGCAGGCGAATGGCGTTGAGCAGGGCATACAACTGGGCTTGGCTGATGCGGGTATCAGGCAGCATAATGCGGTCAATATCGTCCATCAAACCGCCAAATACACTGCCCTGCCCGCAGCCCGTGGTTACCACTTTTTTGGCAGTGCGCTCTTCTATGTGGGCGATGCCATGGGTAGTGTAGACCGACGCGGCGTTCACCTCCCAGTCCACCGTGATCGAGGCAATGTCGGAGACTCTGTCCACCAAACGCTGGTTGCGCAAATAGCCCAGCACCAAGAGCTCGGGCTGCGCGCCCAGTGTCATCAGGGTAACCAGCTCGCGCTTGTCCACATACACCGTCAGATCACGCTCGGCAGGAATAGATGCACTGGCCTGCTCGCCATACTCATTGAGTGTGGTGATTTCGCGGGTGAGGGGCGCGCGTGCTGCGCTCAGTTGCGGCGTGGACATGGTTTGATTTAGGCAATAAAAAAGCGCTGCACATGCATGCAGCGCTCAGTTGGAGTTTGGACTTGCCTTTAGGATTTTTTGGCAGGCGCAGCAGCCGGTGCAGATGTTACGGCCGCAGCCGGTACAGCTGCTGGAGCTGCTGCCACAGGCACTGGGAACA
Source organism: Polaromonas sp. (assembly GCA_043728315.1). Taxonomy (GTDB): domain Bacteria; phylum Pseudomonadota; class Gammaproteobacteria; order Burkholderiales; family Burkholderiaceae_C; genus JAAFIP01. Next base: position 833 of record JAYTMT010000074.1, read on the forward strand.
CAAATGCGCCTGGATCAGCGCAAGGTGGCGTGGCCGTAGCTGGCTTGGTTGATTTTGAAACTTTGTAGTAATGCGCGGCCGTTTTATCCATAGACATGCACAGCTTATAGCCGTCCACTTTGCCATTGTGGGCGGTCTTGGCTGTAGCTTCAGCGGCCTTAGCCTTGGCCTCATCACTGAGCACTGGCGCAGGAAGCTTGGCAATGGCTGCGGCAGAAAATGCAAGTACAGCGGCAGTTAACAGGAATTTTTTCATGGTGAATCTCCTCACGTGCTGAGTTATTTGGCAATCAATTGGGTTGGGGTATTGCTAAAGGCAGACTGGCTTTGTTTACTCAGGCTTGCAAAGCTTGTGTAGACACACTAGGTGGTGTGCGCTGCGCTGGAATTTTGCCTGCTTTGATATCGTCGTGCCATAACTGGTGGTGCTCTTTGGCCCAAGTTTCGTCTACACGACCCGTTTTCATGCCCTTGTAAGCCCCTTTCATACCGATGGTGCCCAGATAAATATGACCCATGAACATCGCCATCATCAACATGGCAGCGCTGGCATGCACCATGTGAGAGATTTGCATGGTTTCGCGGACGTACACCAAGCCAGGAATAAGCTTGTCAAGCACTAAGCCTGAACCAACCACCACTAATCCCAAGGCAAATACGCCGCCCCAAAATACGATTTTTTCACCTGCATTGAAACGGTGTGATGGCACTTCTTGACCGCCAAACAAACCGCCGCCTTTGAGTACCCAAGCGATGTCTTCTTTAGAAGGCATGTTGTCCCGCACAAAGGTGAAGAACACCACGACCAGCGACACCGCAAACAAAGGCCCCATGAAGTTATGCGCATTTTTGAGAGCGTAGGTAAGCCAGCCAAACAGGGTGCCGCCCAGCACGGGTTGGATGAAAAACCGACCAAATGCCATGACTATGCCAGAAATGGCCAGCGTGCAAAAAGCGATGGCATTGGTCCAGTGCGCTGCACGCTCAAAGTATGTGAAGCGTTCGATTGTTTTGCCAGTTTCAGCGCCGTGTAAATCAATCGAGCCTTTGCGCCAGTAAAACAATGCAATGGCCAGCAGGGTAATCAGCAGCAGCGAGCCACCGTAGGGGATGATCCAGTTGTTGCGCACCTGACGCCAAGCTTCGCCTGCGTTGGTTAGGCGGCTGCCGGGATATTGCACCTGCGGCTGCATCAAAAAACCTGCCTCGGGTGCGTCGCGCTTGGGCAGGGTGCTGTGGCCTTCTACGCCCTGCGCGGCTTGCCGCCAAACGGGTGCATTGTTGCCCGGCTGCACTTTCGCGCGCTCGGCATTGGTTTGCTTGTCGTAGCCCGGCAACGCACTGGCGTCGGGTTTGACTTCAAAAATGTTTTGGCTTTGGATGCCACCTTGGGCTGCGGGAGCGGCTTGTGCGGGCGCAGCAGGTGCAGCCGCGGCTGGCGCAGCGGGCGCTACAGGTTCGACTTGCAGCTTTTGTGCCAGCGCAGGTGACAGCACACCAGACATTGCACACGCTATAAAAATAGTAGCGAGCAATGACATTTTGACGCTGACATTCGGTTTATTTGTCATTAAAAGTCCTTTAAGGCTTCTTATACAAGCGTGTTGGGGAATCCCGCCCGCATCAAGCGAGCAAGCAGCCCCAACGCCTTTTAGTTGGTTTTGACGTAGTCGTTTTGACCATTTTGGGTACGCGAGCGCAACGCCGATTCCCAACTGGTTTTGTCACCTTGCTTGAAGGTTTTTTCGGCATAAGGCTTACCTGTGCCGGTGTAGGGCGCTGTGTCTTGGCGCGCACCACCCGCAGTTTGCGCCTTGTCAGAGCAGGCAGCCAAGCCCAGCAAGATGCTCATTGCAATGAGGCTACGGGCCATCATGATTTCACCGCCTCTGCGCTTGGCTGGCCAGCTTGCTTAGAGCCGTAAGCCGTGCCCCAACCCCATACTTCTGCGCCTTTGCCGCGCTTGAGCACGCGGTTGCGGAAGATGTCGGCTACGACATCGCCGTCGCCACCCAAGAGTGCTTTGGTTGAGCACATCTCAGCACAGGCGGGCAGCTTGCCTTCGGCCAAGCGGTTGCGGCCATATTTTTCAAATTCGGCTTGTGAGCCATTGGCCTCTGGGCCGCCAGCGCAGAAGGTGCACTTGTCCATTTTGCCGCGCACACCAAATGTGCCCTGCGATGGGAACTGGGGTGCGCCAAATGGACAAGCGTAGGAGCAGTAGCCGCAGCCAATGCACACGTCTTTGTCATGCAGTACCACGCCTTCGTCGGTGCGGTAAAAGCAGTTGACTGGGCAGACTGCCATGCAGGGTGCGTCTGAGCAGTGCATGCAAGCCACCGAGATCGATTTCTCGCCGGGCACACCGTCATTGAGCGTGATCACGCGGCGGCGGTTCACGCCCCACGGCACTTCGTTTTCGTTTTTGCAGGCCGTTACGCAGCCATTGCATTCGATGCAGCGCTCTGCATCACAGATGAATTTCATTCTTGCCATGGTTTGCTCCTTAGGCTTTTTCGACGTTACAAACCGTCGTTTTGGATTCTTGCATCATCGTCACAATGTCGTAACCGTAGGTGGTGCCAGTGTTAATGGCCTCGCCGCGCACCACAGGTGCTGCGCCATTGGGGTAATACGCCTTCATGTCTTCGCCTTGCCAGCGACCTGAGAAGTGGAAAGGCATGAACACCGTGTCTGCGCCCACGCGCTCGGTCACCATGGCCATCACATTCAAGCGCGAGCCTGTGGGCGATGTCACCCACACGCGGTCGCCGTTTTTCACGTTGCGCTCAGCAGCGGCTTTGGGGTTGAGCTCAATGAACATGTCTTGCTGCAGCTCAGCCAGCCAAGGGTTAGACCGCGTCTCTTCGCCGCCACCTTCGTATTCGACCAAGCGACCCGAGGTGAGGATAAGCGGGAACTTTTCGTGGACTTTTTTGGCAATGTTTTCTTGCTGCACCGTTTTGTACATGGTGGGCAAGCGCCACAGGGTTTTCCTGTCGTCGTGCGTGGGGTATTTAGCCATCAGATCCGCGCGGTTGCCATACAGTGGCTCGCGGTGAATCGGCACTGCATCAGGGAAGTTCCAGACCACGGCGCGCGCCTTGGCATTGCCAAATGGATGGCAGCCGTGCACTTGCATGGCCACGCGGATGATGCCGCCTGAGCTGTCGTTTTTCCAGTTTTTGCCCTCAGCTGCCGCTTTTTCAACGTCGGTGAGGTCGTCCCACCAGCCGAGCTTTTTGAGCAAGAGGTGGTCAAACTCTGGGTAACCGGTGGTGATGTCTGCGCCTTTGGAGTGCGAGCCGTCTTCAGCCAACAGGTTTGCACCGTCTTTTTCCACGCCGAAGTTGGCGCGGAAGTTACCGCCGCCTTCCATGACGTGTTTGCTGGTGTCATACAGGTTTGGAGAACCGGGGTGTTTAAGCGCTGGCGTGCCGTAGCAAGGCCATGGCAAGCCAAAATAATCACCCGTCAGGTCGTAGCCGGTTTCTTTGTCTTTGCCGCCTTTGGATTTGAGCGTTTTCACGTCAAAATTGCCCATGTTGCGCATGTGTGCTTTGAGGCGCTCTGGGCTTTGGCCAGTGTAGCCAATGGTCCATACCGATTTGTTGATTTCACGCAAAATGTCTTCTGGCAGAGGCTCATCCAAGCCTTTGATTTTTTGCATTTTGTAGTTTTTGGAGAGCTCTGTGGCAAAGCCCAGCTTCTGCGCAAACTGGTGCATGATCATGTGGTCAGAGCGGCTCTCCCACAACGGATCAATGACCTTCTCGCGCCATTGCAACGAGCGGTTGGACGCTGTTGCCGAGCCACTGGTTTCAAACTGCGTGGCTGCAGGCAGCAAATACACCGCGCGGTTGGGGTTCAAGTCTTCGGCTTTGCCCGGCATGGCGGCCATGGCAGCAGTGGCCGATGGGTATGGGTCAACAACCACCAACAAGTCGAGCTTGTCCATGGCGCGCTTCATTTCCAAACCACGGGTTTGCGAGTTGGGCGCATGGCCCCAGAAGAACACGGCGCGCAGGTTGCTGTCTTGGTCGATGAATTCGTTTTTCTCCATCACGCCGTCGATCCAGCGCGAGACCGTCATGCCCGGCTTGGTCATCATGGCGGGGGATGCATATTGCTTTTTGATCCACTCGTAATCCACATTCCATGCCTTGGCGAAATGCCTCCAAGAGCCCTCTACCAAGCCGTAGTAGCCGGGCAATGAGTCTGGGTTAGGACCCACATCGGTCGCGCCCTGCACGTTGTCGTGTCCACGGAAAATGTTGGCACCGCCGCCGCTCTTGCCAATGTTGCCAAGTGCCAGCTGCAAAATGCAGGATGCGCGCACCACGGCATTGCCAGTGGTGTGCTGGGTTTGGCCCATGCACCAAACGATGGTGCCAGGGCGGCTGTCGTTGAGCATTTTGGCGACTTTGAACATCTGCTCTTCTTTGACGCCGCAGGCCTCTTCCACCTTGTCTGGTGTCCATTTGGCCATGACCTCTTCTTTGATTTTGTCCATGCCAAAGACGCGGTCGTTGATGTATTGCTTGTCTTCCCAGCCATTTTTGAAGATGTGGTGCAAGAGACCAAACAAAAATGGAATGTCAGAGCCTGAGCGGATACGCACGTATTCATCCGCTTTAGCAGCCGTGCGGGTAAAGCGCGGATCTACTACGATCATTTTGGTGCCAGTTTCTTTGGCATGCAACATGTGCACCAAAGACACTGGGTGCGCCTCAGCGGCGTTCGAGCCGATATACATCGCCACCTTGGCGTTTTGCATATCGTTGTACGAATTGGTCATGGCGCCGTAGCCCCATGTGTTGGCCACGCCAGCCACTGTAGTGCTGTGGCAAATACGCGCTTGGTGGTCGCAATTATTACTGCCCCAGAAGCTGACGAATTTGCGCAGCAAATAGGCTTGCTCGTTGTTGTGCTTGGATGAGCCGACAAAATACACGCTGTCTGGACCACTGGCTTTTTTCAGTTCCAGCATTTTGGCACTGATCTCAGTGAGCGCCGTGTCCCAGCTGATGCGCTCGTATTTGCCGTTGACCAGCTTCATGGGGTAACGTAGGCGGAACTCGCCGTGGCCGTGCTCGCGCAGGGCTGCACCCTTGGCGCATGAGCCGCCCAGATTGATGGGGGAATCAAACACGGGCTCTTGGCGTACCCACACGCCGTTTTCTACGATGGCATCAATTGCGCAACCCACCGAGCAGTGCGTACACACGGTACGCTTGACTTCGATTTTGCCGTCACCAATGATGGATGCACCATCAGCAGCCTTAGCCTTTTTGACCAAGGTGAGCTGGGTGGCGGCAATGCCTACGCCCACGCCCAAGCCAGAGCGGCGCAAAAACGAGCGGCGGTCCATGGTGGGAATGGCTTGCGTGAGGCCACGCGAGAGGCTGTGTATGAATGGGGAACGACCCGCAGTAGTGTGCGCGCCAGATGATTTTTTAGTAAGCAACATAGGTGTCTCCAACGGCTTAGATGAGGGCGGTGCGGTAATAGTGCTTGACGTGCTCGGTGAGCGCGTAGCCACCACCTTTTTCTGGGGCGGGCTTGAGAGTGGGCGCAGCCACCAGCTCTGGTTTAACAGACGGGATCGCTGTGATGGCGACTGCGGCTGCACCGACTGCCGCTGTACCAAATAGCAAACCACGACGCGATGTCGGGGATGTTTGTGTTGTCATGCTTGTCTCCAAGGGTCAAAGAATTCTTAATCAACTAAGTATAGGGATTTACACATTACGCAGACTTACATCCTACGCCAATGGGCAAAAAAAGCACAGGGGGAAACCCGTATTCCACCGCGCTTGCGTAGGACATTAGTTTTCAAACCAACATATCAAAGCCTTGTGTTTCGACGCCCACGAATGCGCGGGTGAACTCGGCCAGCGCCGCATAAAACTTAGCACGCGGGTGTTTGGCAATCGCGCTGCACATGTCGTTCACCCAAACTTGCACATGGTCGCCAAAAAAGGCTTTTTGCTGGGTGAGGTTGGCCACGGCCACGTCGTCGCCCGCTATCAAATAGCGCATGACCTCGCATAGGTAAGCAAAATGGTCTTCGGTTTCGGGCATGGCCTCGTCGCGCTCTAGGCCCAGCTTGGCCAGATCGGTGCGCAGGCGGGCTACCGGTTTTTCGTTTAAAAATCCGGTTAAATAATGCGAGCCAAACAAATGCACCTCGGCCTTGCCCACGCCGCCAAACAGCGTGTTGTATTCTGTGGCAATGCTGGCATCGTCTGCCGCGCGCGCAGCGGCCACCACCGCGCGCCACGATTCTTCTAAAAACCCACCCTCTGCTGGCGCTTGCGTGACCGCCACGCGCAACTGGGCTAGCAGCTGTGGCGTGGGCGGGGCGTAATACAGGGCGGCCAGCAGGCCATAGACCTCGGCGCGTGCGGTTTCTTCGTCTAGGCCTGAGCCAGTCAGTTCACTCATGTTGGCCTCGTTTAAAGATCGGTTATTTTGGATTCGTTTTGCGCGGAATACATGTCGATCACGCGGCAGTCGCCACACATTTTTAGGCGGTTAATCGCATCGCCTTGGAACATGGCGTGGCCCGCCAGCTTGCCCAGCATGGACTCAATGGCTTTGAGCGTGCCAAAGGGCTTGGCGCAGCGGATGCACTGGTAAGGCGGCACTTCGTTGAGCACGCGGGCTTCTTTGCGTGCGGGAGTGAGCAAGTAGCGCGGCTCTAGGGTGATGGCGTTTTCGGGGCAGGTTTGCACGCACACGCCACACTGCACACAGTTTTTCTCAATAAAGCGCAGCTGTGGCCGCTCAATGTTGTCTTGCAAGGCACTGGCAGGGCAGGCGCTCACGCAGCTCAGGCAGAGCGTGCAGGTGTCTTTGTTGACCTTGATCGCGCCAAACAGCGCGCCCGCAACGGGCAGCGCAATGGCCTCTGGCAATTGGTCGGCAGGCGTGGGCGCGTGTGTGATCAAATGGTCTAGCGCCAAATCCAGTGTGCTGCGCTTTTCTAGGGCGATGGCAAAGCGGGCAGGCGCAGACGGCGTTTTTTGGCGGGTGGAGGAAAGGCTTTGCAACTGCGCATCGAGGCTGGCAGCGTCGTGCGCGGCCAGCAGGCGCAGGTGTGTGCCAGTGTAGCCAAGGCCAGAGAGCAGGCTTTGCGCCAGTTCCATTTGCTGTTTGAGGCCTGTGAGGTAATCTGGTGCTTCTTCGTCACTGGTGAGCAGTGCAATTTGTGACGCTCCCATGGCGATAGCAGATAGCCATATATCGACCCCGACACTGGCCGTATGCCATAGCCCCAGCGGTATCACGTTGTGCGGCACGCCCTTGGCTTTTTTGAGCTGGGCCGCGCGGCCTAGCTGCTCAATGAGGGCTTGGCCCTTGCCTTGGCTGTGCAGCAGCAGCACCGCCTCTTTGCCACCTGCATTGGCATAGGTGGAAAGCAGGGTTTTGATTTTCACGCCCTGTTCGTTGGCGCGCGGATAGCCGTAGGTGAGCGCGCCCGTGGGGCAGACGGTGGTGCACGCGCCGCAGCCAATGCACAAATTGGGGTTGACTTTGATCTGCTGGCGGTTTTTTTCGCTGGTAATGGCATGCGCGGAGCAAATGTCCACGCAGGCGTTGCAGCCGACTTTGTCGTTGCGGGCGTGGGCGCAGATTTTTTGCTTGTAGGCGAAGAATTTGGGTTTTTCAAACTCGCCCACCATGTCACGCAGCTTCATGAGCGTGGTGATGCTGGCGTCTTTGAAATAGCCTTGGGGTGCGGCGTGCCAGTCGATCAAAGGGCTAGCGCCTAGGTCGAGCACGAGGTCAAAATCCTCGGTCAAATCCTGCGGGTCGCGGCTAAAGTCAATCGCGCCTGCCACGCTGCACACCTTCACGCAGGCGCGCTGGGCATCGCATTTGTCGGCATTGACTTGGTAGTCCAGCCCAATGGCCTGCGAGGGGCAGGCAGCCACGCAGGCGTTGCAGCGGGTGCACAGATCCAAGTCAATCGGGTTGCTGCGCTGCCATGCGAGCTTGAAAGCGCCCAAATGGCCTACGAGGCTTTGCACCTTGCCTGTGAGAATGGGGGTGCGGCGCTCTTGCGATGGATTGCCAGCGAGCGCGTGCGAAGTGGAGAAAATGGTGACGCTCAGGGTATCGCTGAGCAAATCAGCCACGCCCTCGGCCTGCGCCAAATCGCCCACAATCAGCAGCCGGCCTTGGCTTTTGTACGTGACGGTGGATACGGGCTCTGCATCGGGCAAATGCGCTGCGGCCAGCAGGGCGGCC
>JAYTMT010000075.1:0-8046 GCA_043728315.1 Polaromonas sp.
TGTGGCCATGGAGCGCAGCGGCAAAGTAGACGACGAGTTTTCATACCCGGCGCTGGCTTGGGATGGCCAAGCGCTGTGGGTAAGCTACACCGACCAGCGGCGCAGCATCAAATGGCGGCGTTTTGCGCTGCAAGCGCATGCGCTGGAGCAGGGAAAATAGCCATGCAGTCTTGGTTTGCATTGTCTCCAGCACCTGTTTTGCCTGCCATGTGGCTGGCGTATTGGGGCCTTTTGGTGGGTTGGGGCTTGGTGTTGGCTTGGCTGGCGCTGGCCTTGGTTACGCGGCTTGGACCAAGCGTTGCCTTGCGCATGCGCTTGGGGCTTGCGGTGGCGGTTTTTGCCAGTAACTTATTGCCAGCCCCGCTGTCGCCTGCATATTGGCTTGGTTTGGCCTTCCAAGCGCCCAGCTTGGCGCTGGTAGCCATTGCGCTGTGTGGGCTATGGGCGCGCAGTTTGCCGCAAGGCTTGCCCCGTCAAGCGGGCGCCGGGGCGCTTTCTGGCGCTGCCGATGTGGCCCGCTTAAACAAGGCTGGGGACTTGGGCGCTGCGTTTGCCTGTATGTGGAGCGCGGCAGGTGTCTTGCTGGGCTGGGTTTTACTGCTTGACACGTTGGCATTTTGGCCGCGCTCGGTGTATGCGCTGGGTTTTGGCGCGGGTGCTTTGGCCTGCGTGGCCCTGCTGCTGGCTGTGGGCGCAGTGCGCTGGCCAACGCCCAGCGCTTGGATGCTGTGCGCCGTGCTTTTGGTATTTGCCTTGAGCCGTTTGCCCAATGGCAATCTGTGGAATGCCCTGCTCGACCCACTGCTTTGGGCAGGCTTGCACATTCAATTGCTGCGCGCTGCGTGCAGGGCAATGCGTGACAAGGCGGGGGATAAGCCCTAGCCAGAGCGGGCGCCAAAACCTGCATGGCATTTGGCGCGTAGTTGAACAATCAGCGGCTAATCAACCATTCGCGCTGAAAAAGCCACTCCTGCGGGTGGGCGATATTGGCCAATGTGATTTCGCCGCTGGCGTGGCGCGAGCGCACATCCCAGCGCGAGCCCACCACGGCGCAAGTCTTGGCCGCCACGCAAGCGGGCGCGTCTTTGCCTACCCAAAGCACACCGTCAAACTGCGCCAGCAATGCATCAGGAGTCAGGCCATCCGCGTGCGGCACAAAGCGGTTACCCGGCAGCAGAAATTGGTAACGCTCAAACTGGCCATTGAAACCGCTGGGCACTGCCACGCGCTTGCCGCGCCACTGCGCGCTGTGCTCCAGTGTGAATGAGGCAGCCGAGCCATCCAGCGGCGCAACCACGGCATTGAACGTGGCCAATACCGACACGCAGGCCACCAGCAGGGCAGGGCGTGTGAAGCGTGGCAGGCAGCCCAAGAGCAGCGCGGCAGCGCAGATGCCCATAAAAAATAAAATAATCAGCCATTCAAACTCAGTGGCAATACCCATTTTAAATGCTGTAAATCCGATAGCAGACAATAACCATATGGCGCTGACATTAGGCAAAAAACTTATATAAAACCAGAATTTTGGCAAGCGCTGCCATAGCAGTGCCAAGAGGATGGCTAAATACGGCGAAGCAGGAATCACATAGCGCGCAGAGCGCTGGCTGGGCACGGTGAATATGGCCAGCCAAACCAGCAAGCAACCCAACATGGCCCACATGTACACCACTGGAATCATGTGGCTTTGGCTGCTGGCGTCAGGCCTGCCGCGCCATATATTCCAAGCACTGCGCAGCCCCCAAACTGCCATGCCCAGCACCATTAGGCCCAGCAATCCAGCGTTTTGTACATAAGCCAAGAGCTGCACCCATATGCTTGCGCCACCCCACAGCGCAGTGGCCCAGTAGCTGCGGCTGTTGTTCATTTTGGAGGCGTTTTCAAACACAATGAACTCGTTCCACACGGCTTGCGGGTCGGGGTCAATGGCGAACCAGAGCGCAAAAATACCCAAGGCCAGCGCACAGGTGGTGGCCAGTTTGGCGGCCAACAGGGCGTAAGCGCGCAGGCTGCTGGGCTTGGCAAGCCAGTAGGCCGCCAGCGCCAAGCACGCGCCTGCTGGCGCAATAAGTGCAAAGGATTTGTAGAGCAAACCAGCTGCAAAACACAGCCCAAACAGCACTGCCAACGGCCAAGTGAAGAGCTGCTGGGCAAGGCAGCCGCGTGCGTGGCGCAGCAGCAATACAAAAATGGGCAGGTTGAACCAAAAAGTCTCTGCGGCACTGGTCAGGTACGGCCGCCCGTAGCGAAATGTGCAAAAGAAAGCCAGATAGACCACACCAGCGAGCAGCCCCGTGCGCAGATCGCGCGAGAGGCGTTGCACCAAATACACCATGCCAGCGGTCACCAAGAGCGTGTAGGCCAAGCTGGGCAGGCGCAGCGCCACAAGTGACCAATTGCTGCCCCAGTTGCCTGCCACCATGGCCTGCCAAAACAGCAGGGGCGGTTTGGTGTTGCGCATGTTTTCTAGCTCAGAGGCAAGTGGCAGCCAATGGCCTGTGGCGGCCGTGAGGCGCGCAATGTGGGCATACACCATTTCGTCGCCGTTGCGCGGGATGTAGTGGCCACCCAAGCCGCTGGCGTACGTGAAAACGGCAAAGGCCAAGAGCAGCCAATACCCTACAGGCTGCCCACGCCAGCTGTTGGGAGGCTTAGGCACGGGTTTTCTCTGCGCGCATGCTGCCTTGTTGCGCGCCCAAGGGCTTCTTGCTGCGCATCATGGTTTCCTGCGGGTCATGGCGACTTCCTGCGAGTCATGACGACTTCCTGCGAGTCATGACGACTTCCTGCGGAAGGTCCACCAGTCATTGGCGAAATAATTGCTCACACTGGCCACCACAATGGCCGTGACATTGGCTACCAAATAATGCCAGTGCAGGGGGCCAGACAGCCACAGCGTGAGCGCGTATTGCACGGCCATGCCCAGCCACGAGGCCACGGCGTATTGGCCAAACTGCTGCACAAAATTGATGGCTTGGGGCGCGATGTACGCCGCATTGGCACGCTGGCGGTCTGCCCATGTCCACAGGCGATTCCATGTGAAATTATTCACTGTGGCAATCAAAATCGCGCAGGCCAGCGAGGCATACAGGCGGTCGCGTGCAGGCTCAATGGCGCGAAAAATCCACTCTTGTGCAGCGTATAAAACCACCAAATTCACCACGGTGCCGCTGGCGCCCACCATGCCAAATTTGACGTAACGAAACTGGGTGAACCACACAAATGTGCGTTGCACCCAAGCGATTGAATTGCTCATGCAAGTGCTTTCAAGCTGTGCAATGCCATGTCTAACACGGGCTGGGGCGCAATCACCTTGAGGCATTGGTTGTCACCGTCGCAAAAAGTTTGGCGGTGGTTGTAGGCTGTAAGGCAGGGAGAGCAGGCAATGCCGCTTTCAAAAACTGTAGCGCGCAGCGACAGTGGGCCATAGAGTTTGGCGGTTTCTGGGCCAAAAAACATCATGGTGGGTATGCTGGTAAGGCTGGCAAAGTGGCCAGGACCGCCGTCATTGGTAATCAGCAAGTCAGCGCTGTGCAGGAGCAGTAAAAGCTCGCGCATGTTGCGGGTGTAGCCAGTCAAGGCAATGCAGTTGGGCTGGGCCACATCGGCAATGATCTGCTGGGCAAGCACTGCGTCTTCGGGCAGGCCAATCAGACCCACTGCATGCCCCGCTGTGCACAGGCCGCGGGCCACATGCGCATACGATGCAGCGGGCCAGGCCCGCTCGGGCAAAATGCCACCGCCGGCATACAGCAGCACCAGCTTGCGCGACGCTACGGGGCTGTGGTTGGCATGCAAAGTGGCGCGGTACATTTGGCGCTCGGTGTCGCTGAAATGCACGTGCAGCTGAGATTCGGTGGGGCGTGCCGTGATGGCTGGCACTTTGGAGCGCGGCATATGGCTGCTAAACAGCGCGTCTACCAAGGACACAAACTGCAAGCTGATGTGGCGGTAGGGGTTGTAAGGCAGGGCGCGGTTGAAGGTGTTGCCACGGTACAAGCCCTCTTGGGTGTGGGGCGTAAAACCAGCACGCAGACCAGCGCCGCTGAAGGCGGCCATGAGGCTGCTCACGCGCGAGAACAGTTCGCAGTCAATCACCACGTCTAGCGGCAAGGCGCGCATGCTGCGGCGAAAAGCCACAACGCTTTTAAGCAGGGCGGGTAGCGAACTGTCGTCTAATGTGTGCAAACGCTCATCGGGGGCAAGCTGCAAAAGCTGGGACACCGTGCGGTTTTTGGCCAACTGCAGCATGTGCAGCTGTGCGTGAGGAAAGCGCGCTTTGATCTGTGCAAACATGGGGCCAGCCAGCACCACCGAGCCCATTTCTGAGAGCATGATGACCAGCACATGGCGCACATCGCTGGGCGCTTGGCAGGGCTTGGGCGCAAAGCCCAAGCTGCCTTTGAGAGAAGCCCATGCTGACAATGCAGCACACAGCAGCTGGCCGATATGTTTATCTATCCAGCGCTGGGTGTTGATTTGCATAGGCGGTAGTTTACAGCGCGTGCTTACAGGCCAGCGGCTGCGCGCAGGGCGGCGGCTTTGTCGGTGCGCTCCCAAGTGAACTCGGGCTCTTCGCGGCCAAAGTGGCCATAGGCTGCGGTTTTTTGGTAGATCGGGCGCAGCAAATCGAGCATTTGGATGATGCCTTTAGGGCGCAGGTCAAAGTGCTCGGCCACCAGCTGGCCCAAGCGCTCGTCGCTCACCTTGCCTGTGCCGCCCGTAGTCACCATCACGCTGGTGGGCTTGGCCACGCCAATGGCGTAGCTGATTTGCACTGTGCATTTGCTGGCCAAGCCAGCTGCCACGATGTTTTTAGCCACATAGCGGCCTGCGTAGGCGGCTGAGCGGTCTACCTTGGATGGGTCTTTGCCGCTGAATGCGCCGCCGCCGTGGGGGGCTGCGCCGCCATAGGTGTCGACAATGATTTTGCGGCCTGTCAGGCCACAGTCGCCCTGCGGGCCGCCAATGACGAAACGGCCTGTGGGGTTGATCAAATACTTGATCTCGCCTTTGATCAGGTGCGCGGGAATGATGGGCTTGATGATTTGCTCAATCACGCCTTCGGTGATCTCTTTGTGGCTCACGTCAGGCGAATGCTGGGTGGAGATCACCACGGTGTCCACGCTGTGGACTTTGCCGTCCACATACTTGAGCGTGACCTGTGATTTGGCGTCAGGCCGCAGCCAAGCCAAGCGGCCGTCTTTGCGCAGCTGCGCTTGGCGCTCCATCAGGCGGTGGGCGTAGTGGATGGCAGCGGGCATGAGCTCTGGGGTTTCGTCGCAAGCATAGCCAAACATCAGGCCTTGGTCACCAGCGCCTTGGTCCAGGTCAATGCCTTGGCCTTCGTTGACGCCTTGGGCGATGTCTTGGCTCTGTTTGTCATAGCAGACCATGACGGCGCAGCCACGGTAATCGATGCCGTAGTCGGTGTTGTCGTAGCCAATGCGCTTGATGGTGTCGCGCGCCACTTGGATGTAGTCTACATTTGCGCCTGTGGTGATCTCGCCTGCGAGCACCACCAAACCGGTGTTGCACAGGGTCTCGGCGGCTACGCGCGAGCGGGGGTCTTGGGCAAAAATCGCGTCAACGATTGCATCCGATATCTGGTCGGCTACCTTGTCGGGGTGGCCTTCAGAGACGGATTCAGATGTAAAAAAATATTCGTTCGCCATGGGGATAAACTCCTTAAGTTGGTTAAATCGCGTTGCCGCGCACCGCTTGGAGCCTTGGCGAACGCTTTAGCAGGATTTATGAATCGCCCTGCAAGTAGTTCTGTAACTCGGCGATAGCTTTGTATTTTAACATTTTTTCGGGTTTCTTCCCTTGGCTTGGTTTTTTCGCTTCTTCTCGCATTTCCCGCTGTGGAGCCTGCATATGGCGGGCTGGGTGATCGGCTGGCTGGCGTTTCTTGGCTCGGGGGTGTACCGCAGGCGGTTTTTGGACAATGCGCGGCGCGCAGGTTTTGGGCTAGCCGACATGTGGCCAGCCGTGGGGCATGCTGGCAAGCTCATTGCCGAGCTGCCGCGCCTGTGGCTGGGTGCGCCAGTGCCCACCACGCTTTTGGGGTTTGAGCACATTGACGCGGCGCTGGCTGCTGGCAAGGGCATTGTGGCGCTCACGCCGCATTTGGGCTGCTTTGAGGTGGCCGCGCAGGCTTATGCGCAGCGCTACGCCGATGCGGGCCGGCCCATGACGGTGCTGTACCGCCCGCCGCGCAAGGCGTGGCTAGCCCGCCTGATGGAGGGCGCACGCGAGCGCCCCGGGCTGCTGACTGCGCCCACCACACTGGGCGGGGTCAAATCCATGCTCAAAGCGCTTAAAAAAGGCGATGCAGTGGGCCTGCTGCCCGACCAAGTGCCGCCCGATGGCATGGGCGTGTGGGCGTCGTTTTTTGGCGAACCTGCCTACACCATGACGCTGTCTGCCCGCTTGGTGCAGCCCACGGGCGCTTGCATTTTGCTAGCAAGCTGCGAGCGTCTGAGCTGGGGGCGCGGCTTTGTGGTGCGCTATGAGCCGTGGCCAGCGGCGCTGGGTGCGCTGCCCACCGACCCCGATTTGGCCGCTGCGCAGGTGAATACCGCCATGCAGGGCTTGATAGCGCGCTACCCTGCGCAGTACCTGTGGGGCTATGCCCGCTACAAAGCGCCGCGCCACCAGGTGGCTCCCTGAGCGCAGCAAAGCTTGCCACGCACCTACAAAATTTAGCCTTTTTCCTATGTTTACCTTCTTGTCCAGCGCCCTGTCGCGCTTCATGTCGCACGCGGTGATTGCGCTTTTGCGCATGGTGGCGCTGTTGCCTCTGCCGGTGGTGCGGGCGCTGGGAAGCGCGCTGGGGCTGCTGCTGCGCCTGCTTGTGCCAAGCCGCGTGCGGATTGTGCACAAAAATTTGTCGCTATGTTTTCCTGAGCATACTATGGCCATTCGACAGCGACATTGCGCTGAAATTTTCAAAAAATTCGCCCAAACATGGCTAGACCGCGCTTGGCTTTGGCACGCGCCGGCTCGGGTGCTGAAAAAGCGCCTGCGCATCACTGGCGCGGTGCATGGGCTGGATGGCCAAGCGCCCACCGTGCTCTTTGCACCGCATTTCATGGGGCTAGACGCTGGCTGGACGGCGCTTAGCCTGCTGTCTACGCGCAGCTACACCACTATCTATACCCAGCAGGCCAACCGCGTGATGGACAGCTGGATTCTGCGTGGCCGCCAGCGCTTTGACGGGCCTGTTGGCATTAGTCTTAACCACCAAGGACGCTCAGATGGCGGGCAGCTCAGCGGTGCAGCGCGCCTATTTACCCATGTGGAGGGTGTACGCGCCATTGCCTCGAGCCTTAAAAAAGGCCAGCCGCTGTACTTGCTGCCAGACATGGATTTTGGCGAGCAAGACGCTGTATTTGTGCCATTCTTTGGCGTAAACGCAGCAACAGTGACCAGTTTAGGCCGCTTTGCCAAGTTAGGCGGCGTAGGCGGCGTTCCCGCCAAAGTCGTGCCCGTGGTCACGCGCATGACGGCCCAAGGCTACGAAGTGGAAATATTGCCTGCTTGGACCGATTTCCCCACCGACGACATGGTGGCCGACACCGCCCGCATGAACCACGAATTAGAGGCCATGATTCGCAGCCAAATCGATGAGTATTACTGGGTGCACAAGCGCTTCAAAACGCGGCCAGCGGGGGAGCCAGATGTGTATTAAGCGCTGCTTAAGCTTGTGTTAATCCTGTGCCCGTTCCTTAACGCGCAGCTATTCGCCTTTGTTTAGTCGCGCCCGAGCAGCGTTTTGGCTATCCCGCCGCTTCTTCATATGAGGGTACTCCAATACTGTTCGCTTTGAGCTTGTCGAAGGGTTCTTGCCTAGCTTGGACACCTCTGCGGCTACAGGGAGCTGTGCCAACGCGCAAACGGTCGCTGGCCCGCTTCGCGGGAAGCTTATTTTTTCGAACAAATGGGGGGAGTGTTCATTACTCGGGCTTCGCCCTCAAACAGATGAACACTCTGATCTCCCATTTGCTCAAAAAAACCAGCCCAGCGCCCTGACTGTTTGCGCATTGG
>JAYTMT010000076.1:0-20213 GCA_043728315.1 Polaromonas sp.
CCGTTTGCGCATTGGCACAGCGCTCGCTTGGCCGCAGCAGTGACCAAGCACGGCAAGAACCCTTCGACAAGCTCAGAGCGAACGGGAGAATTGTGTCCAAGCAGGACAAGTGCCTTCGACAGGCTCAGGACGAACAGAGTAAGCGAAAAGCACACCTATCTGCCCCACCTATGACTGACACGTATACGACCAAACCCAAGCTAGCTCTGCGCTAAACTAAACCCCAATTAACTAGGAGACTTCCATGACAACACCCCCTCGCCTCCACGGCAAATCCATCATCGTTACCGGCGCAGGCGGTGGCATTGGCGAAGGCATTGCCAAGCGCTTAGCGGCTGAAGGCGCAGCAGTACTGGTGAACGATGTGAATGTGGCCATGGGACAAAAAGTGGCCGCTGAGATTACTGCTGCTGGTGGAATTGCTTCTTTTTTTGCAGCAGACGTGACTAAATCAAGCGATGTAAAAGCGCTGGTAGCCGCTGCCATTAGCCGCCACGGCAAGCTGGACGTCATGGTGAACAACGCGGGCTGGACGCACCGCAACCGCCCTGCGCTGGAGGTGAGCGAAGACGATTTTGACAAATGCTATGCGGTGAACGTAAAAAGCATTTACTTGGCCACCATCCACGCCGTGCCCGAGTTTCGCAAGAGCGGTGGCGGCAGCTTCATCAACATAGCCAGCACAGCAGGCCTGCGCCCGCGCCCGGGGCTTACGTGGTACAACGGCTCCAAGGGCGCGGTCATCACCACGTCTAAATCGCTGGCCGCTGAGCTGGGGCCTGACAATATTCGCGTGAACTGTATCAACCCCGTGTTCAACCCCGAAACAGGCCTGAGCCAAGATTTTGCGGGCGGCGAACTCACCGAAGAGCGCAAAGCGAAGTTTCGCGCCAGCATCCCGCTGGGCCGCTTTTCTACCGCGCTCGATGTGGCCAATGCAGCCCTGTATTTGGCCAGCGACGAGGCGGCGTTTATCAGCGGCGTGTGTTTGGAGGTGGATGGGGCGCGGTGTGCGTAACAAAAGCAAATTTCTGTAGACGGGGGCAAACCCGCTGTGTACCATCGCGGCACTGCATAAGGAGCCAAGTATGACCACACCCCAAAAAATCGCCATCCTAGGCGGCGGCATTGCCGCCCTTTCTACCGCCTTTGAGCTGACCAGCCAGCCCGATTGGCAAAGCCAATACGACATCACGTTGTACCAAATGGGCTGGCGCTTAGGCGGCAAATGCGCCACGGCACGCGGGCCCAATGGCCGCATTGAAGAGCACGGTATCCATGGCTTTTTAGGCAGCTACTACAACGCCCTGCCCCTCATGGCGCGCTGCTACGAAGCGCTGGGCCGGCCCGCTGGCGCGCCGCTGGCCACTTTTCATGAAGCCTTCAAACCCGAGAGCTTTGTGCTGATGTGGGAATACGCCAGCGCCGCCCAAGGCGGACATTTACAGCGCTGGCCCTTTACATCGCCCACCAACAGCCTGGACCCTGCCAACCCCGCAGATTTTGCCAAGCTCATGCGCATTGAAGGCTGGATAGCTGCTGCTGCGCGCTTTTTGCAAAGCGTGTTTGACCAACACGAGGCCGACCACGCCCAGCCCAGCGGCCTGCTGCATGGCTTGGTAGAAGCAGTGCATTGGCTAGAGGGCAAAACCCATACGAGCGGCTTGGTGCAAAAACTCGAAGCTGCAGCGCTGGCCGCCGAGACAGGCCTAGAACACGACGCACAAGACCTGCTGACTGGCATTGAAAAGCTGTGGGACTGGGTGCAAAGCATGCTGGGCAAATTTGCCAGCCAAAATACCGACCTGCGCCGCCTACTTATCGTGGCCGAGCTGATGGTGGCCATGTTGCGCGGCAGTATCAAAGATAAAGTCGCCACCCAAGGCTTTGACCCGCTGGATGCCGAGAACTTCAGTGACTGGCTGGCCCGCCACGGCGCATCCGCAGCGTCGATTTGCTCGCCCATGGCGCTCAACACCGTGAACCTGAGCTACCAATACCCCCAAGGCGACACCACCCGCACGGCGCTCATGGGCGCGGGCTGCTACCTGCACTGGACGCTGCGCAGCTTCGCATTTTTAGGTGCTTTTGCATGGACTTTCGAGGCTGGCACGGGCGAGACCATCATTGCACCGCTGTATGAAGTGCTCAACAAGCGCGGCGTGAAGTTTGAGTTTTTTCAAAAAGTGGAGTCGCTGTCGCTCAACGCAGACAAAACCGCGGTGGCCGCTGTGAACATTGGCGTGCAAGCCACGCTGGTAAACCCCAGCGCAGAATACCAGCCGTTGATTGACTGCAAAGGATTGCCCGCATGGCCGGGCCAGCCGCTGTATGCGCAATTGGTGCAAGGCGATGCGCTGCAGGCGCAACACATCGACATGGAAAGCTACTGGAACGGCTGGCAGCCAGTGGCCCAGCGCCAACTGGTAGCGGGCGTTGATTTTGACAAACTGGTGTTTGCCATATCGATAGGTGCAGTGCCCTATTTGTGCCAAGAGCTGCAAGCGGCCAACCCACGCTGGCAAACCATGACCGACAAGGTGACCACGGTGCAAACACAGACCATGCAGCTGTGGTTTAAGCGCAGCAGCGCCGCGCTGGGCTGGGACGTGCCCATGCGCAACCCCACTGACTGCGTGATTGGTGCCACCTATTTGAATCCGCTGGACGGCAGCGTGGACTTTACCCACCTGCTCAAATGGGAAAACTGGCCAGCCGCCAGCATGCCGCAAAGCCTGTGGTATTTCTCGGGCGCGATGGACGATTACGAAACGCCCCCACCGTTTACCGACACCGACTACCCGCGCCGCGCTCGTGCCCGCGTCAAATCGCAGTGCATCCAATACCTGCAAACCGCCATGGGCCCGCTGCTGCCACAGGCCACCACCAATGCCATTAGCCCGCCTGGCGACCCGATGGGTCTAGACTTTAGCCTGCTCCAAGGCTACGACGAAGCCAATGCAGGCGTGGGCGCGCAGCGCTTTGGCCAGCAATTTTGGCGAGCCAACATCGACCCCACCGAGCGCTACGTGACCAGCCCGCCCGGCAGCACCGCCGCCCGCATCAAAGCGTGGGACACCGGATTTAGCAACCTAGTGATTGCGGGCGACTGGATTTACACCGGTCTGAATGTTGGCAGCGTAGAGGGCACGGTCATGAGCGGGCGGCTGGCCTCGTATGCGGTGAGCGGCTATCCGGCGCTTAAGGACATTGTGGGGTATCAGGTGTGAGGTTACGGGCGGAGGCAATACCGTTCATTGAAGCGCCCTCTGTTCATCCTAAGCTATGTTTACACCTTGATTTTGCATTGCATTCACTATGATGGCATAATGAATGCAATTTGATTTTGACAGGAGTACACCATGGTCGCCATGACACTGCGCGAGATGCCCGAAGATTTGCAGGAATTTCTGCGGGCAGATGCCGCTGCCAACCACCGATCCATGAACAAACAGGTGATAGTGGTGCTCGATGAATACCGTGCCAAACGCTTGGCGGAGAAAACGCGCAAATTAACCGTGGAAGAAAAGCTAGTGGCTGTGCGCCAGATTCAGGCCGAGATAAAGCGGGAAATGGTTCACGATCCGCGCACCGACGATGAAATACTAGGCTACGACGAGTTTGGGTTGCCCACATGAGCGGTGTAATTGTTGTGGACACATCGGCCATCATGTCGATTGGTTTAGATGAAGCAGATGCGCATAAGCTACTGCAAATTCTCATGCAAAGCGAGCGTATTCTGATGGCGGCCCCCAGCAAGCTCGAATTAGGCATTGTCGGTATCAACCGTAATATCTACCCCCGCGCCATGCAGTTGCTGGACACGTTTGCGGTAGAGGTCGTGGCATTTGATGACGCTTTGTCCATCATGGCGATAAAAGCATTTGAAAGCTACGGCAAAGGCCGCCACAAAGCCGCCCTCAATTTTGGTGACTGCTGCGCCTACGCGCTGGCCAAATCCCTTGGATTACCCCTGCTGTACAAGGGGGATGATTTTGCACAGACTGACATTGCATCGGCCATTTAAGCAAGCTGCTCCGTGATTACCCTTCTATTAGTCCAGCCATGCCACGCATTGAGCGCCTAAGCCCGATAATGCAGGCATGTCCGAACGCGTAATCCCCCTCATTGACCAGCGCTTAGCCGTTTTTTCTGCCAAGCTGCCTGCGCACCCTATTGCAGCCACAGGCCTGCTGGCCGACACCCTTGGTCGTCCGCTTCGCGATTTGCGCATCAGCGTGACGGACCGCTGCAATTTTCGCTGCAGCTACTGCATGCCCAAGGAGGTGTTTGACAAAGACTACCAATACTTGCCGCACGCCTCGCTGCTCAGCTTTGAAGAGATCACCCGTATCGCCAAGCAGTTTGTCGCCCACGGCGTGCAAAAGCTGCGCCTCACGGGTGGTGAGCCCCTGCTGCGCAAAAACTTAGAGTTGCTGATTGAACAACTGGCCGCCCTGCGCACCACCGACGGCCAGCCGCTAGACCTCACGCTTACCACCAATGCATCGCTCTTGGCCCGCAAAGCCCGCGCCTTAAAAGACGCAGGCCTGCAGCGACTTACCGTGAGCCTTGACGGGCTAGACGACAAGGTGTTCAGAGCCATGAACGACGTGGACTTTCCGGTGGCCGATGTGCTCAAGGGCATTGACGCGGCGCTGGCCGTGGGCTTTAGTAATATCAAGGTAAACATGGTGGTCAAACGCGGCACCAATGAGCAAGAGATTTTGCCCATGGCGCAGCACTTTAAGGGCACGGGCGTGACACTGCGCTTTATCGAATACATGGACGTGGGCGCTACCAACGGCTGGCGCATGCACGAGGTGATGCCCAGTGCGCAGGTGGTGCAGCATATCCACGCTGAGATGCCCTTGGTGCAGCTGAGCGCAACCAACCTAGGCGAAACCGCCGAACGCTGGGGCTATGCCGATGCCAATGGCCTGCATGACAAATCCGCAGGCGAAGTCGGCATGATCAGCAGCGTGACCCAAGCTTTCTGCGGCGACTGCAACCGCGCCCGCCTGTCCACCGAAGGCAAGCTGTATTTGTGCCTATTTGCCAGCCAAGGCCACGATATTCGCAGCCTCCTGCGCGGGGGTGCCAGCGATGCCGATCTGGCCAGCGCCATTGGCAATATCTGGCAAAGCCGCACCGACCGCTACTCGGAGCTGCGCAGCAGCATGGCCGCAGACACCGGCACGGGTGGGAGACGGGTCGAGATGAGTTACATCGGGGGATAAGTAGATGGCCCCCCTCGCTTGCCACTGCGTGTGCTGCGCTGCCCCCCATGGGGGTGCGCCTTGCGCTAGAGGCGGCTCGCCGCTTGGCCGTTTAGCTTACAGAGAAATACAATGCAAAAAATCACTGCCATCATCCTAGCCGGAGGCAAAGGCTCGCGCATGGGCGGGGTCGACAAAGGGCTGCAAAGTTTTAACGGCGTGCCGCTGGCGCTGCACATTTTGATGCGCCTGCAAATTCAAGAGGGCGGCTTGATTGCACAAACCATGGTCAACGCTAACCGTAACTTGGCGGCGTATGAGAGCATGGGGGTGGATGTGTGGCCCGACGCGGATGCCAATTTTGCCGGGCCGCTTAGCGGATTTTTAGTGGGGCTGGAGCGCTGCGAAACGCCGTATTTGCTCACCGTGCCTTGCGACACGCCGCTGTTTCCGCTGGATTTGGCGCAGCGCCTTTGCGAAGCGCTAGAGCGCGAAGATGCCGACATTGCCATGGCGGCTGCGCCCGAAGTCGGCAAAGACGGCTTACTTCAGATGCGTACCCAGCCTGTGTTTTGCCTGATACGCGCCGAACTGATGGAAACTGTGGTGGCCTTCATGCAGGGCGGTGGCCGCAAAATTGACGCTTGGACGGCGCAGCACAAAACCGTGGTGGTGGAGTTTGGCGACGCGGCGGCGTTTCAAAACGCCAATACCGCTGCCGAACTGGCGCAGTTGCAAGCGTGAAGTGCACTTTTGCTTGCCATGCGCCCCTTGCTCTGAACTTGCCAGAAGCTTCGGGTAAGCGGCGACAGCCTCAAACCTAAGCTGGCACAGCATGATTCGCCTACTCACAGAGCCCGACCTGCCCGCCTACAAAGCCCTGCGCGACGAAAGCCTAAAGAGCGCGCCCGAGGCTTTCACATCGGACTACGCCGCAAGCAAAGACACCCCAGCTGGTGCCTACACCAGCCGACTTGGCGATGCTGCGTCAGGTCGCTTTGTATTGGGGGCGTTCAACGAAGCAGGCGTTTTAGTAGGCGCTATTGCCCTTGAGCGCGAAACCCGCCTGCACACCCAGCACCGTGCCAATGTGGTGGGCATGGTGGTGTCTAGCTTAGCTCAAAAGCAAGGAATAGCTACTAAACTAGTAGCACACTGTGTCCATATGGCGCTGACATTAACCAATTTAGAGCAATTAACCCTGACAGTCACAGCATCCAACCGCCATGTGGTGCGCCTGTACAAACGCGCAGGTTTTGTAGACTACGGCCTGCACCCCAAGGCCATCAAAATTGGCGATGCATACTACGACAAAATGGCGATGCGGCTGGAGCTAAAGCGCTAACTACTGCCGCTATTTGCCCGAAGTAGGCATTCCTTTGGAGTATTCGCCTCCACTTGCGCGCAATGTCATGCAATCTTCATGTCCGTGACATAAATTGTTACTTTCACCAGTTAACAAGGCTTGTCTCTATGATTGCAAAGACGGAAAAAGGACGTGATGAGCTGTCGGTTCGCTCCAAGGCTTTAGGCGCGCGCGCAAGGCAGGTGTTGGTATTGTCCAATGGCCTGCGCACCCGCAGCGAAATGATCGGCATGATGGGCTCACTTTCAACTGAGCTTATAGACAGTTTACTCAAAGATGGCTACATCACCGATGCCAGCATTCCAGATATAAGCACAACACCTGTTGAGGTGCTATCTAGAACGGGTACTTTTTTTCAAAATCCCGATGGCACGCTCGAGCCACTCAAGCGTGCAGTGATGCCATTTGAACAGACCACTGCCGCAGACTCGGGTTACGCAAAGTTGGCCATCACACAGGAGCAAGGGACATCACAAGAGACATTGCCCCCCAAGAAATCTGGCAAGCGGTCATTGGCTGCCACCAAGATGTACACCATAGACATGCTGCAACTCTCGCGCAATGCCGACTCCTCGGCCATGGCCGTGCAGGTGCACACCAGTGATACGCCTGACGAGTTAATTTCCCATGTGTTGGCCAGCCTAGGCTTGGTCAGCCGTGCTTCTGGCCCAGCCTACGCGCTCAAAATGGCACTGCGCCTGCAAACCATGATTCCAGAGGTTTACTTGCCAGAGCTGCTAGAGCAGATCACAGCAATACAGGAGTCGCGCTCTTACGAGTGATTGCGCGTGATTGCACGTGTGTGTTTGGGTTTTGCCAGGGGTATAGGGTGCGCGGCGTTATGATAGTTGTATTTGCTGTGTTTGTTAAATCAAAAACCATAGCATACTATGACCATTTGACGCTGACATCTGCCCTAAAAACCTTAAATTCATGAAAACAATCGCCCAAATCGCCCTCGAACTCCAAGGCTATGACCCACAGGCTATCAGTGCGGCGGGAGTGGGTGGTTTTTTGAACAAACTCGTATCGCCAGTGCTTGAAACGGAGACTGTGAACCTGCTGGACGCTTTTGGCCGTGTGTTGGCCTTTGACGTGGTCTCCCCCATCAGCGTGCCGCCGCATGACAACTCGGCCATGGACGGGTTTGCGTTTTGCGGCGCTGATTTGCAGGCCGATTCCGCTACCCAGCTAGAGGTGGTGGGCACAGCGCTGGCTGGCAAACGGTGGCAGGGCGTTGCCAACAAGGGGCAATGCGTCAAAATCATGACTGGCGCGGTGATGCCCGCTGGGCTAGACACTGTAGCCCCGCAGGAAATGGTGCACATCCAAGGCAACACCGTCACCCTGCCCGCAGGCGCTTTGGCCACGGGCGACAACCGCCGCCAAGCTGGCGAAGACCTGATGCAAGGCCGCACAGCGCTGGCAAAGGGCACTCGCCTAAACGCCGCCAGCATCGGGCTGCTGGCCAGTTTAAACATAGCGCAGGTGCAGGTGTATCGCCAACTGAAAGTGGCCTATTTCAGCACGGGGGACGAGATTTTGAGCCTTGGCGATGCCCCCCGCGAGGGCGCTGTGTACGACAGTAACCGCTACACGGTGTGGGGCATGCTGCGCCAGCTGGGCGTGCAGATCATCGACATGGGCGTGGTGCGCGACGAGCCGGCCCTGTTAGAAGCGGCCTTCACGCAGGCGGCGCGTGAGGCAGACGCCATCATCACCAGCGGCGGCGTGAGCGTGGGCGAGGCCGATTTCACCAAGGCCATGATGCAAAAGCTCGGTGACGTGGCTTTTTGGAAGATTGCCATGCGCCCGGGCCGCCCAATGGCCGTGGGGCGAATAATTTTAGAAAAAAATGACCAATGTCAGCGTGATATGGTCATAGTTCGCTCTGAAAATAGTAGCGAATCAGCGAAGGATGTATCAAGCAATTCTGCAACTAAAAGCGCCATCCTGTTCGGCCTGCCGGGCAACCCCGTGGCCGTGATGGTGACTTTTTTGGCTTTTGTGCGCCCTGCGCTGCTGCGCATGATGGGCAGCAGCGAGGTGGCTACGCCGCTCTTGCGCGCCACCAGCGCCGAGGCGATTCGCAAAAAAGCGGGGCGCACCGAATACCAGCGCGCCGTGGTGAGCACCCTGCCCGATGGCAGCCTGAGAGTTAAAACCACAGGCAACCAAGGCTCAGGCGTTTTAAGTTCCATGGTGCAGGCCAATGGCCTGATGGTGTTGCACCACGGCCAAAGTGATGTGGCGGCAGGCGATGCGGTGGATGTGATGCTGCTGGACGGACTGATCTAGGGCGCTTATTAGCCCCTCACCAAAATCAAACCAAGCGCCAGCCCTGCCACTTTTTGGACGCTATGCTGTGCTTTTTGTGGAGCCAAGCACCACCGTCTAACGAACCAAAGCCAAAGCCATGGTTTTACCAGTAGCTGGCAATGTGTTGAATCCAGCTTTTTGCACTGCTGCATCGCCTTGGGTTAATGCCTGGGTGAAAAACGCGTTGGCAGATTTACGGCCAGTTTTGGGCACGGCAGGAATCAGTGCATAGGTAATAGCAGCCATGGGGTATGCGCCTGCGCCCGCAGAGCCGTCTAGGTCGGCGGCGTTGTTGTCAGCGGCCCAGTTGGCTGCGCCCAGCGCTTGATCCACAGCTGCAGAGGTGGGGGCGATGTATTTAGCAGCGGCATTTTGTAGCTCGGCAATGGGCAGGCCGCTGGCGCGCGCCCCAGCGACTGACTCATACGCTACGCCCCCCGGGGTGGCCTTAACGGCATCAATCAATGCTTGACCGCCACGCACGCCTTTGCCAGCCGTTAACTGCAGGTTGCTGGTCGAAGAGATAAGGCGGCGCCATTTGGAATTGCCCCGCGACAGGTAGGTGGAAAACACAAAAGACTGGCCCGAGCCGTCGGCACGCCAAAGCGGCACAATGGCGCGCGCTGGCAGCACCAAACCAGGATTGTTGCCCGCGATTTGGCTGTGGTTCCACTGGGTAATTGTGCCTTGGTAAATATCGGCCAAAATATCAGCATTCAGGCGCAGCGGCCTGCCAGCCAATTCGGGTAAATTCACCACCACAGCCACCGCTGTAGCTGCCAAGGGCACCTGCTTGAGTCCCGCCTGCCGCAGCGCCACAGCAGTCATGGCCACATCGGTGACACCGAAATCCACGCTTTGCTCAGTGGCACGACTCACACCCATCGACGAGCCTTGCGCCTCATAGCTCACGCCCCCCACCACCGCCCCATATTGCTCAGCCCACGCAGCCATCAAAGAGCGTGCCAAGGTAGAGCCAGCGCCTTGCACCTGCGCCCAAGCAGGTGTCGCGCAAGAAATGGCAAGCGCCATTGTTACAAAAAAACGCTGGTGTCTGCTTGCGAGCAAACCGACCGAATGAAATGCTTGCATGGCAAACTCCGTTGTGTGTGTAAACGCAATTTTAACTTCCAAACAAGTCGTCACGCTTATAAAGCCAGGCTAAGAAAATTTCAGCCCTATTTTTGATGCCAGCAACAACGCTCAAAGTTGCATTTCTGTTATGGTTGTGGTTTTGCTTTCCACACCACCTACACCTTTATGCGATCCAATTTCCACTCTCTGGCCCAATGCATCAGCCGCCGCCATGTATGTGGTCTACTGGCTATTGGCGCGCTCTCGGGTCTTAGCGCTACCAGTCTACCCGCCGCCGCCCAAGAGTTCCCCGCTGGCAAGCCCATCAAGCTGGTGGTGCCTTTTCCTGCGGGCGGTAGCTCTGATGCTGCTGGCCGCTTGATAGCCCAAGAAATGGGCACCCTGCTGGGCACGAGTATGGTGGTAGACAACAAAGCCGGCGCCAACGGCATCATTGGCACCGAAGCGGTGGCCAAATCAGCCCCAGACGGCTACACGCTGGTGCTGGTGGATATTTTTCACACCACTGCACCCATATTCACCCGCAAAATGCCCTACGACGCGGTGAAAGATTTTGCAGCAGTGGGGCAAATCGCTAAATCCCCCGCGTTTTTGTTCGCCAATCCCGCCTTTGTGACCAAGGCCGTGGGCGATGCGCTTAACAACATCAAAGCCACCCGCTCTGGCGTGAACCTGATAACCGCTGGCAAAGTGATGGATTTGGCCAAGGCGCAGCCGGGCAAGGTCACCATGGCCATTCCCGGCGCTGGCAGCGTGGTGGTGGAGCTGCTGCGCGCAGGCTCGGGCGCGCAGTTCACCAATGTGCCCTACCGAGGCAGCTCACCCGCCCTGATCGACCTGATCAGCGGCCAAGTGGATTTAATGGTCACCACCATGGCCAGCGCCGCGGTGCACCACAAAAGCGGCAAACTCACCATGCTGGCCACCACTGCCCCCAAGCGCCACCCCGATTTTCCCGATGTACCCACTATGGCTGAGCTGGGCATTAAAGGCATGGATTACGAGCAGTGGTTTGGCGTGCTCGCCCCCGCAGGCACTCCCAAGCCGATTTTGGACAAGCTCAATGCTGCGCTTGCCAAAGCGGTAACTACTGCGAACGCCAAAGAGCGCTTGGCTGGTTTGGCCATGGATGGCGCTACCGGTTCGCCAGAAGACTTTAAAAAGCGCGTGGAGGCGGACGCTACGCGCTGGGTTAAGTTGGCGGCTGAGATGGGGATTAAGCCCTTGGATTGATGGCTCTAGCTGTGTTGCAATGCCTCTGTCAAAAAGGGCTTTGCTATTCGGCCTGCGCCTAGCTATATTCAGCATCCGTTCGCACTGATTCAGTATCCGTTCGCACTTAGCTTGTCGAAGCGCTCTTACAAACCAACGCTCGTTGGTGGCGCGCGCAGCGGGTGGCCTGATTTTTACTCCGCTATTTTTCGCTCTAACTGCGATTTGTTAGGGCTGTGAACTGCGCGAGAAAGTCTCTTGGTTTGTTGGCTACTTTTTGTACATCGCGAAAACCGCTGCGAAAAATCAGGCCACCCACTGCACGCTTGGGATGCTTGGTTTATGGCTTCTGATGAATTGCCGCTTCGATTTGCATGTTTTTGAGTTATTTATGATTTTTCAGCCCAATGTCAGCGTCATATGGTCATAGTGCGCTACTAAAAGTATTGCAATACTAGATTGAAATTGACTTGACTTATATCGTAAGGTGTGTGATTTTCAAACATAACGTTCGAGTTTTAGTAGTGGCTCGATAAGTATGACCACCTACAACGAATCCTTAGCCCCGACTTTCTCTTGCTTAAGCCTGAGCAGCAAATAAACAGCAAAGCCAACAGCCACGCCCGGTACAACACCCAAAACCAAGGCCAACCAGCCGTGGCGAATACCTTTGACCTTTGCCTCATACACAACCCAGACCGCCAAAACTCCCCAACTAAAGAACACATCTAAGGCAAATCCCGAGGCATACGGATTCACAAAACCGCCTGCGAACGCCCCAATAATGTCTGGGTTCTCAAAAAATGGCGGGATACAGACCAAGACAAAGGCAACCGTGAACGCGGCAGCCAAGATAAGTAGTGATATGCGAAACGCAAGTGCGATCATGGCGTCTGACTTTCGCATTTTGGGAGGTTAACGTTTGAATCAAGCGAGAACCAACAGCGTGGTGCGCCGGACAGCAAGTGCAAAATGGGCCTCAGGCCTTGCACTTGATGGCCAGTACGCCCGCTGTTAAGGCTCCGCTTGGATAAAGGCTTCACATTCGCGGCGAGTATGCGCGTGCGATTGGAGAGCAGACTACGAGGAAAGCTGCGACGTTGAGTATTGCGGTAGCCCAAAAAGTCAACCGAAACTCCAGCTTGGCTGACTTGTGCCGAAGGTACTGCTGCGCCAGTAAGGCTCCTGGCCAACCGCCGACCAGCGCCAGAAGATGGAGAGTATTCTCAGGCGTTCTTTGGTTGCGACGGACTGCGGCCGCCTTGTCTAGGGCATACACCGCAAAGGTAACGACACCGACTATCAAGTAGTACAGCGCAAACACTGCGGGCGGACGCCATAAATACGCTACCGCTAGGTACAGCAACAAGAACGCTGGGATTGCGAAAAGAGTAGCAGTGCCCCACGGTGTCGATGATTTTTGGCGGGTGACTATCGGTCTTGCCTGCTGCAACGGCAGCACTTTCGCAGCTCTCTTTTTACCATGTGGCCCAAGTTCGACCTCAAAGCTGAAACGCTGTCCCACTTGAGGCCTGCGTTGAAGGTTGACAATGGTCTTAACGTGAATGAACACCTCAGCACCGCCTTGGTCAGGCTCAATGAATCCGAAGCCTCGGTCATCCGTCCAGGTTTTCAGTGTACCTTCGAAGCGCATGATGGGGTATTTTGTGAAGCCTGAAGTGATGTACACAGCAAAACCTGCAAAATCATCTGGCGACTGCGGTATACATTCATTTCTAAACACCTTTAACGTTGGTCTGTGTATTGGCTCTCGGTCGAATCACTGTTTAAGAATGCAGTTATAGCTGCCCCAATTAAACTCCGCAAACCTGTTTTGCTGTCTGCCCGAATACTTAATCCAATGCTAGCAGCATACACATTACCAAAACTAAGGCTCTGCATTTAATTTTGTCAGCAGCAGTTGCAGACTTCGCCACAGACCTGAACTCGTGCACCCCAAACCAAGCAAACCAATCATCCCAAGGGCGCAGCGGGCAGCATGATTTTTCGCAGCGGTTTTCGCGATGTACGCAAGGCAGCCAACCAATCATGGAACTTATCTGCGCAGTCCACGGCCCAAACAAACCGCAGTCAGAGCGAAAAAGAGCGAAGCAAAAATCAGGCCACCCACTGCGCCCTTGGGATGCTTGGTTTGGGGCGACCGAGCAATTGCAGCTTTGAGCAGGGTTATTTGCGGAATATTTTAGCTTTTTCAGCCCAATGTCACCGTCATATAGTCATAGTTTGCTATTAAAAGTATTGCAATACTAGTCTAGACTTGTACCGTAGAGTATTGTGATTTTGAGGCTTGAGGTTTAACGTTTGACATGAGGGGGTGGCAGAGCGCTCTTGCTATTTCGTTGTACGTGCCGCTGCGGTGTTGAGATTACCTGTGTTCGGAGTGCCCGTAGGCTCAATGAGGAGCAAATGAGCTTCTTCTTGAGCGACAGTCCGATGCTCGACACCCTTTGGAACAACGTACATTTCGCCGGCCCTCAATTCGACCGTGTGGTCTCGCATTTCGACCTTGAGCACGCCATTGAGTACGAGGAAGAAGTCATCGGTGTCAGCGTGACTGTGCCACACGAACTCGCCCTTGACTTTGACGACCATGAGGTCATGTCCGTTGAACAGGCCGACGGTTCTTGGACTCCAGTGTTCAGAGAACGTGTCCAATTTCGCCGCGAGGTTTATGACTTGGTTCTGCATAGTGTTGACGGGTTGATTCATAGCGATGTAGGAGGTTGAGCATTGGTGTTTTGCGCTGCCTGGCGCAGCGAGTCGGCTCGATAGAAGGGTTCGAGCGACGGGTTGGACGATCTACGCATAAATCGTTGGTCGCTTGATGCCAGCCTCATCAAGCAGAAACTCCTTTGTGACTGATGCCAGTTCATTCCAATGCTTGCCAACAAGGGCTCCATGCAATGAATACAAATAATAGCAAACTGGTATCGTGGTGTCGGAGTAGGTGCTTTTGACTAAATTGAAAGCTTTGGCCGGGCTGATCCTCTTTAGGTCGCCAAGTGTTTTTAAGCCTACGCTCTCAAGTCGATCCGCAATGGTTGGACCGATATTTATTAGGCCACGAAGCAGGGTTTTATCATTCATATACCGTCTCCATATTTTCGTACCTAGCGTAATGCACAACACAAAACTTGGAAAACAATCTGGCGACAGCGGTATACATTCATTTGCAAAAAGCTCTGAAAATGAATTAAGTATTGGATCTCGATGCAACGACTGGTCTTGTACGCCCGTCCCTAGCAAACCAAGCATCCCAAGGGCGCAGCGGGTGGCCTTATTTTTCGCAGCGGTTTTCGCGATGTACGCAAGGCAGCCAACCAACCAAGCGACTTTCTCGCGCAGTCCACAGCCCGAAAAAATCGCAGTCGGAGCGAAAAAGAGCGGAGTAAAAATCAGGCCACCCGCTGCGCCCTTGGGATGCTTGGTTTGCAGTGCACCCAAAAAATTCAGCGCGTTTGATACACCTGCGCCGCAGCCCGCCCCCGCGCCACATCGACTTTCATGAGCACCACCAAGCCAATCGCAAACAGTACAGCCGTGCTGGCAATGGCAGTACGCTGGTTACCGCCAGTAGCCCATGTAATAGCACCGTAACTCAAAGGCCCTATGATGCTGGCCAAGCGCGTGGCAAAAGTCCACAGGCCGAAAAATTCTGCGGTTTGCGCGGGTGGCGCAAACAAACCCGCCATAGCTCTGCCCGCCGACTGGGACGATCCCATGCAAAAGCCTGCAATAGCGGCGGCATACCAAAACCCACCCTTGGTAGTGGTGAGTGCGGCAATGATGCAGGTGGCCACCCAGCCCACCAGCGTGAGTGCCAGCGCCAGTTTGTGGCCAATTGCGTCTTGCAAATAACCAAAACCAAACGCGCCACACAAGGCTGCAACGTTGAGCACAAAAATCAACACCATGGTTTCTTGCTGCTTAAAGCCTATGACCTGTTCGGCATAAATAGCCGCCAGCGTGATCGCCACCGCCACGCCCGCTTGGTAAAAAACCGCGCACAGCAGCAGCCAGCTGAAATCGGGCAACTCGCGCGCGCGCAAAAAAGTGGTTTTGAGTTGACGCAAAGAAGCTTTGAAACCACTGGTTTGCAAGGCTTTGGGGTTAGGCTGGGCACGCTCTTTGAGCAAGGCAAAAGTCACGCACGCTGCAGCGCCATAAATCACCGCAGTAAACAGCATCGTGATTGGCACAAACACATCCGCCTTGATGCCGCGGCCCTGCGCCCAAATCACATAGCCCAGTGAAATGCCCAGCGCCAGCATGCCGCCCAAATAGCCAAAACTCCAGCCCCAGCCACTTACCTTGCCCATGCCATCGGGCGTGGCCAATTCTGGCAAAAACGAAGCACTGAGCGACTCGCCCATG
Source organism: Polaromonas sp. (assembly GCA_043728315.1). Lineage (GTDB taxonomy): Bacteria > Pseudomonadota > Gammaproteobacteria > Burkholderiales > Burkholderiaceae_C > JAAFIP01. Next base: position 15,607 of record JAYTMT010000076.1, read on the forward strand.
CTGAAAAACGTATTGGAAATAATGATCAGCACAATGGCCAGCGCCACACTGCCAGGGCCCGCAAAATACAGCGCTGCTGTGCCCAACACGCAGCCCAAGGTACTCAGCAAAAGCAACTTTTTCTTGGCCGCGCGCATATCAGCGTACGCGCCCAAGCTGGGCATAACCAGCATCACAATGGCATAGGACACGCTCAGCGCCGCCGTCCAAGCAAAGGTAGCCCAGTCGGCGTTTTTGGCAATGCCACCTACAAAATACGCCGCAAACACCGCCGTGAGCACCACCGTGGTGTAGCCCGAATTGGCAAAGTCGTACATGGCCCAGCCAAATACCTCGCGCTTTTTCACGCCGGGGTTGAGCGCGTCTTGGGAAAATAATGCCATGGAACGCTCCTGGTGGTGTGTGGCTAACCGTTAGTGCGGATGGCGCGGTTTGCGCGCTCCGCCGTGCGAGCCACCAGAGCCGGGCGCACCGCGCGGCGGTTTGCCCACTTGCAGGGAGCTAACCAGCGCGTCAAAGCGCTCGGTGAACAGCTTGTCAATCTCGCCCACCACGCCGCCCAGCTCGGTTTCGTCAAAATGCCTGCCCATGACACCCACTACATCGTCAACGAGCATGTCGCGCTGCACTTGCATGATGTCAGCCGGCGTTGGTCCCACAAAGAGCATCAAAAAGTCGTCGCGGGCTTCTTTTTCATCGCTGGCTTCGTCTTCATCGTCATCGTCAAAATTGGTGTCATAGAAGCTCACCTCAATGCCCGCGCCGCCCGAAGCCAGCTCGTTGAGGTTCATGCACATTTCGTCCAACGCTTGGCGAAAATCCTCATCGCCCGACACTGTCCAGCAGATGTGCAGCACATGCTCCTTGGTGTCGTGGCGAATGCCCGGCTCTTCGTCATACGAGCTGGCAGCGCCCTTGATGAGCGACTTAGCGCCCGCGTAAGCCCACAGGGGCTTCAAAGCCTCTTGCAGCTGGTCAAAAGTTACATCATCACGCACTGGCACATCGGCATGCACGTGTATTTCAAAGGGGGGTTCAGTAAAAGCCATGCACAGAGTGTACGGCGAATTCGCGCGCTCGGCGGCAAATTCACGCGCTCTGGGGGGCGTTTGCAGCTAGAAAATGGTTTTGTTCGGTTTGCTTTTCGTGTACAAGTTGGTCGCGCTGCGGCTAAGCGAGCGCTGTATTTCTGTCTAATTTGGTCGCGCTGCGGCTAAGCGAGCGCTGTGCCCATGCGCAAACGGTCGCTGGCCCGCTTCGCGGGGAGCTGATTTTTTAGGGGCAAATGGGGGGAACGGGCAAACTCGGGCTTCGCCCTCAGACAGCGCCCGTTCCTGATCCCCATTTGCCCCTAAAAAACCAGCCCAGCGCCCCGATTGTTTGCGCATGGGCACAGCACTCGCTTAGCCGCAGGGGGAGTAGCTTGTTTAGATCGAAGGGCAAACTGCTCTGCTTCCGAGTCAAAAACCGCTGGCGACGGCGTGAAAACTGCTCTGCTTCAGGTGCAAAAGTGGTTAGCTGAGGCGTGAAACTGCTCTGCCTGATCGCCCGCAACATGCTGAGCGCCGTTACACGCTTAAACTTGTACTTTTCAAGAAAAATAGTGGCAATGTCAGCGTCATATGGTCATAGTACGCTACGTTTTATATAGTATATCGCACTCTAAGAAAACGTGCATCTGGTATTAAAACCTCAATGCGAGCATAGCCCGAGCAGAGTTTTGTCTATCCCGACCGACCGATTTCGGTGTACCCACCGCATGAGGGCGCGTCGGGATAGCCAAAACGCTGATCGGGCGCGCAAACCAGTCGAAGTAATGCAAACCAGTCGAAGTAATGCAAACCAGTGGAAGTATTTCTTGGTGCCTGAGACCGGAATCGAACCGGTACGCCCGCTATGAACGAAGCGACGGATTTTAAGTCCGTTGTGTCTACCTATTTCACCACTCAGGCGGTGTGCGCGATGCCCTGCCGCTGGGGGCGGGGTGCGCTGATGGCTCTATTGTCCCCGAAAATGCGCCACAAAACGCTGCCACTTACGTTTTATAGCAATAGTTTCACGCACTTGCGGCACAATAAGCCCCATGCAACACCATTACATCGCCAACCAAGCCGTCCCCTCCTCCTCTGGCCGCACTTTGCAGATGCTCGATCCGTCTGACGGCCAGCCCTTTGACGACATACAGCGTGGCAATGCCGACGACGTGGACGCGGCCGTGCGCGCAGCGCGCCAGTGCTACGAAGGTGTGTGGAGCCGCATCAACGCGGCCGAGCGTGGGCGGCTTTTGATGCGCTTATCAGCTAGCATCATAGACAACGCCGACATGCTGGCCGCCATGGAGCAGCGCGACTGCGGCAAGCCCAGCAAGCAGGCCAAGACCGATGCGCTGGCTTTGGCGCGTTATTTTGAGTTTTATGCGGGTGCCTGCGACAAGCTGCACGGCCACACCATTCCCTACCAAGACGGCTACAGCGTGTTCACTTGGCGCGAGCCTTTTGGCGTGGTGGGCAATATTATTCCTTGGAATTACCCGATGCAGATTTTTGGCCGCAGCGTGGGCGGCGCGCTGGCCGCTGGCAATGTCTGCGTGGTCAAGCCTTCGGAAGATGCATGTTTGAGTTTGCTTAAAGTGGTGGCGCTGGCCGCTGAGGTGGGCTTTCCTGCGGGCGCTATCAATATAGTAACGGGCTATGGCCACGAGGTGGGCGATGCGCTGGCGCGCCATGCTGGCATTGACCACATCAGCTTCACGGGCAGCCCCAGCGTGGGCACCATCATTGCCCAAGTGGCTGCGCAGCGGCATTGCCCTGTGACGCTGGAGCTGGGTGGCAAGAGCCCGCAAATTGTCTTTGCCGATGCAGATTTGGATGCAGCCATACCAGTGATAGTCAACGCGATTGTGCAAAACGCGGGGCAGACTTGCAGCGCTGGCTCGCGCTTGCTGGTGGATGATTTGGTTTATGAAAGTCTGCTTGAAAAGCTTGGCCGCGCGTTTGAGGCCTTAAGAGTTGGCCCAGCCGCTATGGATTTGGATGTGGGGCCACTGATCAGAGCCAGCCAGCAACAGCGTGTGTGGGATTTTTTGAGCGATGCGCAGGTGGCAGGCATACCCATGGTGGCGCAAGGCCGCGTGGTAGACGATGCGCCAGAAACCGGCTTTTACCAAGCGCCCACCCTGCTGCGCGATGTGCCCATGGCGCACCGCTTAAACCAAGAAGAAGTGTTTGGCCCTGTGCTTTGCGCCATGAAATTTCATGGCGAAGAAGAAGCGGTGCAGCTGGCCAATGCCACCCAATATGGCTTGGTAGCAGGCATTTGGACACGCGATGGCGCACGCCAAATGCGCATGGCCAAGCGCGTGCGCTCAGGCCAAGTTTTCATCAACAACTACGGCGCAGGCGGCGGCGTGGAGCTGCCCTTTGGCGGCGTGAAATCCTCAGGTTATGGCCGCGAAAAAGGCTTTGAGGCGCTGTATGGCTTCACCACGGTGAAAACGGTGGCCATGAAGCACGGGTAAGCGCTACACAACCAGCCGCCACTGCGCTGTGCTTCGGCACCGCCGCTGTGCAGCGCTTTAATAAAATGCTGTTGTGTCACAGCGTTTTTTATCTATTTTTATAATTTTTAAGACCAATGTCAGCGTCAAATGGTCATAGTGCGCTATATTTTTCGCAGCAGTGCGTTGAGTTCATCGGGTTCTAGCGGTTTTTGCAAGCAGGCGCTGCAATGGGCAAACCATGCGTGGGCGCGCAGCATGGGGCTGTTGTCTTGGCAGGTGAGCAGCACGGTGGCATGGGCTGCATTGGCCAGTTTCACCATGTCCCATGGGTCGCCATCGGCTGAATGCAGGTCGATGCTGACAAACTGGTAACTGGTGGGCTGGGCAAGCAGGGCCATGGCTTGGCTTTTGTCCAAAGCATCGTCGACCAAACTGATGCCGTGCGCGCCTAATTTGGCGCGCAAATACAGGCGTGCTTCTATGTCGGCATCCATCACCAAGGCGCGTTTGGGGGCGTTAAGCGGTATTTCGTCGCCCCAAGCGGCGGTTTCGCCAGACACCAAGTCCAGATCCAGCGCTGATTTGGGTGCATATAAATCGTCTAGGGCTTGCAGCACATCGGGCCAGCGCATGGGCCGCTTGAAAACCCGCCAAGCGTTGGCGGGGGTAATTGCACCATCCACCCAAATGATGCTGACGCCCGATTGCAGGCTTAAATCGGCCAAGGCAGCGTGTGCGAGGGCGCTGGTGCCGTCGAGCAAGGCCATTTTGACGGGCGCTGGCGCGCCAGCAGCCCACAGGCCATAGGCGGGTAAGCCAGCTCCGCGCCCCTCTGAGAGGCGAAAAAGGGTGTTGAGTGCGTGGCGCTCCACAGCGCTGAAGCCAACGACATTGACAAACACTCTGGGTAATAATGATTCTGTGCGCACAGACGCATCATACAAGCGTGCGGTGGGAGTTTGGCTTTGCGGGGGCAAAAATTAACTTAAATTACCTACCACTTTGCCTAGTTGGACGAAGCCGCTACGCGGAGTAGAAGACACATAGCCTGAGACGATTTATTCTGCACCTTCACCCCGTTAATTCTGATGGGGTGATTTTGCAACAA
>JAYTMT010000077.1:0-1763 GCA_043728315.1 Polaromonas sp.
TGGCGCATCTCGCCAAGCTGGGCAGGCAGGTAACTTTGCACCACAAAATGCTGGCGCTGGTGCAGGCGGCGCACAAAACGGTACAGCGCGCCCAGGCCGCGCTGCCGTGGCACGCTACGCCGAAGAATCGCACGAAGAAACCCGCATGATGACTTCGGCCACACCGCTGGCACGCGCCAAAATGCGCGCTCAGGGTGTGATGGGGCAGCTCAAACGCATGCTGATTGATAAGGTGGCTGGGTTTGACGATACGCGCTCCTATGCGCCATCGCCTCAACTGGCTGCAGCCATGGCACCGCGCGCGGGCACTGGCTATGCCCGCACGCAGCAGGGCAGTTCTGCCGGTGGTACGGGTGGCGGGGGTGCTGGAGTCGGCGTGGGCGGTGGCGGTGGCGGTGGCGGTGGTGGAGGTGGTGGCGTAGCTTTTGCAGGTTTTGCCGAAGGCATGCGGCCCGAGCAAGCCGCTGGCGCGTTGCGTGATGAGAGCACCGCACTTAAAAAAGCAGCTTCTACTTCAGCCGAAAAAGCCACCATTGAAATTGTGGCCTTGATGTTCCAAAGCATTTTGGCCGAAGACCGCATACCTGCGCCAGTGCGCGTGTGGTTTGCACGCCTGCAAATGCCAGTGCTGCGTTTGGCATTGTCTGAGCCTGAGTTTTTTGGCAGCTTACAACACCCGGCGCGCCGTTTGATCGACCGCATGGGCTCTTGCGTGCTGGGCTTTGAGGGCGAAGTGAGCAGCGTAGCGCTAGAGACTGAGGTCAAGCGCGTAGTGCAGGTGATTGAGCAATACCCAGAAACCGGGCGGCGCGTGTTTCAGCTGGTGTATGACGAATTCCAAAAGTTTTTGTCACGCTTTTTAGTCGAAGGTGCCGCTACCCAGCGCGTAGTGTCCGTGGCCCAGCAGATGGAACAAAAAGAAACTAACGCCATCCAATTTACCATTGAGCTGCGCAAAATGCTGGGCAACATACCCATGCGCGATGAGATCCGCGAGTTTTTATTCAAGGTATGGGCCGAGGTGCTGGCGATTGCCGCCATGAAGGACGGCCCCCAGCATGCTGACACCATTAACTTAAAACAAGTCGCGGCCGATTTGGTGTGGGCAGCCAGTGCCAAGCCCAACCGCGCAGACCGCGCCAAGGTCATCCAAGACCTGCCCAATTTACTCAAACGCTTGCGCTCGGGCATGTCACTGCTGGGGTTTGACGCCGCCAAACAAGACGGGCATATCAAAGTGATCAGCGACACCTTGGCCGATGCCTTCATGTCCAAGACCGAAACCATCGATCCCAAGCAGATCGAAGAGATGTCTAAGCGCCTGAAAAACTTGGAGGATTTTGTCTCTGAGGATGACGTGGGCGATTTGCCGCTGGACGCTGAAAGCATTGAGCTGATGCTGGGCATTGACACCAGCGGTATCGACATCATCACCACCGGCGGCAGCGACCCCACCGAGGCCATGCGTGGCTGGGCCATGGAGCTTGACGAGGGCAGCTGGTTTAACCTTGACCACAACGGCAATGTGGCACGCGTGCAGTATGCGTGGCGCAGCCAGCGTGGCCAGCTGCATTTGTTTGCCTCTACCAATGGCCGCACCTATCTGTTCCAAGTGCGCCGCTTGGCTGCCTATTTGCAAGCGGGCTTGGTGACACCGGTAGAAGACGAAGCGCTCACTGTGCGCGCCACGCGCGATGCGATGAGCAAAATTGATGCGAATCCTGAGCGTTTACTTGGATAACCCTTGGGCTGGGCATAGACTA
>JAYTMT010000078.1:0-3651 GCA_043728315.1 Polaromonas sp.
TTGAAGGTCAAAGCCGGCATTTAATATATTAGCTACCGCTAGAAAGAACGCTATTAGCTCCAGGTAGCGCGACCTGCCCAATCTAGCGGTGCCCCCATAGCACTTATTTCACCAGCAGTTCTTTCGCTAATCAATGTGCGCACTCGCGTTGGCCATGTCGTATCTGGGCTAATAGTTCTGATACACCAAGCCAACATAACCAACGTGTTATAAATCCTGCGATCTTCCGAGGCGTTAAATTGCAGCGCCAACTCAGAGGGGCGTTTAGGCAAGGTCATTGTGAAAGTAAGCTTGCGATTCCAAACTCTGCAATGGTGAGCACATAGGTTACGAACATGAGTTAGATGGTGCGCAAATGCACAGACCACGACTTCGTCCAAGCCCACCCGATATGCCATGGCTTGTCTGTCATTGCGCAACTTGACATTACCTAACCACTTAGAGAGTTGTCCCAAGGTCAGCAATTCACAAATCGCCCATATAGGTGGCCTGGAGGGCTGATCATATTTGTCGAGGTAATGCTTAACAAAAGTTTCTTTGCTTCTCTCCAACTCTTCGTCAAGACTTTTCAGGCATTGGCTATACATTGACTGGTTGTGAAATAACCCCATCTGAAGATATGAGTGTGCACCATACTTTTCCGCCAACACCTGTGCCCAATGCGTGCGCATTGCAATTTCAACTCTCTCAATAGCCTCTAACAATAGGATTCTCAATTTCCGATCAAATACATAAGACGACACCACAGCATCAAAATCAGTCCCCGGTTTGAAAGCATGCTCAGTGTCTGCTGGTTTGGCCGCATCATAAGCTTCAAAAGGCAGCCAGTATGCACGCAACCGGTAGTAGTTAACGTTGTGCAAAACCCGAGCTGCGCGTTCCTCGTCGGCAAACCGCATGCCACGCCCTTTTAATAAGTCTATTTGGTCGGGCACCTTTAGAGGCGGCTTGCTAAATTGCATGTGTAAGTCCTTGCCCGGACTTTTCGGGCGCGCCAAAAAGAAACCCGCCGGGGTGCGCATCGTAGAGAGGCGTGGCGGGTGTTGTTGCTATGTATTTTATAGCCTTAAAATGGCGTCATAATAGTTTTTTTCAATTGATTCGACATTTTCGATTCATTCATTGTTGCAGATTCCCATCCTCAATTAGCGCCAGCTTAGCCAGTACATCGTCTTTAGTGCGGTAACGGCCGAAGGCTTTGGTGTCTTGGTCGCGCACGATGGGGAAGGTGTCCAGGATGTATGCGGCATCGTCTGCGCTCAGGCCGTAGAGGTGAAAGAACAGGGCATCTAGTGCGGCCAGGCGGGTGCGGCGGTCTTCGTCGTTCCATACGAAGGGCGGTTTGACCTCGCCCTTGTGCGGGCCGCTGCTGTGCACATAACCCATATCGCGTGCAAACGGGGCCATGTCGTGGGCGGTGTAGGTGAGGGCCAGTACGTGTTGGCGGATGAAGTCAGCTATTTTGATACCGCCGATGGATTGCTCGAAGCGGGTGGGGGCGATGACGGGGAGTTGTTCGACGACGAACCAGTTGAGGTGCTGACCTTGTACCTTTTGCCTGGCTACAAAATCAAAAGCTATTGAGCAAAAATTAGCCAGTAAAAGTGGAGCAATTTTTGAATAATTCGCGGCTCCATCGTCGTCGCAAGGCCAGATGAAAGGCAATGTATTGCCTAAAGCTGCGCTCGGAACAAATGATGCAATCATGGTTCGCATATTCGTCGGCGCAGTCACGTCTTTAAAAACGAGGCTGTAGCCGAGGCCTTCAATTTCAGTGACCAAATGACGATCAACCCAATATTGGGGTAGTGGATATCTATTGGGTAAAGCCTTATCTTGTGATGTAACAGACTGTTGTTGCGCGGCACGATGCAAGTTGGCTGGGTTAATCACAATGTCTGCTGCGCGATGGTCAAACATTTGAACCATTTTTCCTTCGTACAGTGGCAAAGCATCGCCTTGGGTCGTGTTGTGCTTCCATCGATTCAACTCAAAAGTTTCAAATCCTTGTTTTCTAAGTTCAGACGGCGTCGAAAAAACATGAGAATCACTAGTCATGTGAAACATTGTTCCGTACTGAACAGGCCACACTTTCACATCGGGCTGCAGCCCAGTAGATTTATTCACCTCGCCGTGCTTGACCAGCACCGGGTGCTGCGCATACAGCTTAAGCGTGATGTCGGCATCGCGCTGGTTGCGAAAAATAGGCGCTGCCCCGGTGTTGGGGTTGACGCGCGAGAAGTCTTCGGCGGTGAGCGTGAGGATGCGCTTGGCATCGTCCAGCTCGGCTAACTGGTGCAAATAAAACGCGCAGCGGGTTTGCTTGAACTGGCGCTCTAAGCCCCCAAAAATCAGCGTGCAAAACTTGAAACGTGAATCCACGTCCGGGAAAAATACTTTACGATTTTCAAAGTCAAACAATGCGCCGAGTCGCCCAGTGCTGCTGAGGCCGCGAAAGAACTCTGCTGCGCCTTTGTCCGCTGCTATGCCGCTGGGCGTGAGCAGCGCCACGATGCCGTTGGGTGCTGAAAGCGTTTGACAGCGCTCTACAAACAGGCTGTACAAGTTCACGTCGCCACCACCCAGCAGCGGGTAGTCGCCACTGCCTAGCTTGCCGTTGCCCAGCACGCGAGCTGCAGCCTCGGCGCGCTCGGTAGCTTGTAGGTAGCTGTCATACAACGGGGCTTTGTTTTTTTGCAGCTCGGCGACCATCCGTTTGCGGTCTGCGGCGCGGCTTTGGGCGGCGATGGCGGTATCGCGCTCAGCAAACCACTCTACCTCTTGCAGTTTGATGCGGTCCCACGGTGGGTTGCCAATGATGGCGTCAAAACCGCCTTGGCCTTGGCTGTCAAACACGGTGGGAAAGCTGGTCCACCAGTGGAAAAATGTTTCGCGTGCGGCCAGCGCGCGGGCGCGTTGGATCAGTTCGTTGGCGGCTGCGCTGGCGGCGTCTTTACCGTCTAGCACACCATCGCTCAGCACGGTGACCAGGTTATGGCTGGGGTCTAGCAGCTTGACCAAGCCGTCTAGCAGTGGGTTGGCGGCATCTTTGGCGCTGTGTTTGGCGCTGTCTTTGGCATTATCTTTCGGAGCCTTGAGTATTTTGGCCAGCTTGCTGACTTTATCTACCGGCCAGCCGGGCACCAGCCAGCGCAGGGCGCGCCAAAAGTCGAGTACGGCGTGAATGGGGGCGACTTGCGCCATGGCTTCGTTGGCCAGCTTCTTAGACAAATGCGCCTCTGCAATGTCGACATCGGTGAGGTCGGCCACTTGGCTGATGTTTTTAGCCGCTAAGGCGAGGCGGTCAAACTCGGTTTGCAATAACAGCGCGCCCAGGTCTTGCAGGTTGCGTTGCACCGCGCCCAGTTTTTCGCCATGCAAGCTGTCGCCAATTTTCAGGTGATGGTCTAAGAAAGACAGCGGCGCACCGACGGTAAAGGTGTGCAGCCACAGCGCGGTTTTGGCCAGCTCTACGGCCATGGGGTTCTTATCCACGCCGAAGATGGTTTTCTTCAAAATCATGCGGCGCACGATGTGCCGGTCGTCTAGCTGCGCGTCGGTGACTGTCCAGCCGTGGTCTTTGGCGGTGGTTTTGATGCTGCGGCGAATCTGGGCTATGCGTGCCACCAGCGGGCTTTGCCACGGGCGGCC
>JAYTMT010000079.1:0-2803 GCA_043728315.1 Polaromonas sp.
GTTAACTATGCAGCAAATTGAAACAGATTATCTGATCATAGGCAGTGGCGCATCGGGCATGGCTTTTGCTGATACCTTGCTGCAGGAAACGCAAGGCACGGACACACACATCACCCTCGTTGACCGCCATGCCAAGCCGGGCGGGCATTGGAACGATGCTTACCCGTTTGTGACGCTGCACCAACCCTCCGCTTTTTACGGCGTTAATTCTATGGAGCTGGGCGCTAACCGCAAAGACACGGTGGGTGCGAACCAAGGTTTGTACGAGCTGGCCTCGGGCCCAGAAATCAGCGGCTATTACGACAAGGTGATGAACCAAAAGCTACTTACCAGTGGTCGGGTTAACTACTTCCCGATGAGCAATTATTTGGGCGGGGATGATTCGGGCGTACACACGTTTGAGTCCATTTTGTCGGGCAAAAAAACGCAAGTCACTGTCCGTAAAAAGCTGGTGGATGCCAACTACTACAGCCCCACTGTGCCGTCTACCCACACGCGCAAGTTCAAAGTGGCTGACGGCGTGTGCTGCGTTGCCCCTAATGCGCTGCCGCAGCTTTGGCAGGCGCCGAGCAAAGAAGACAGACCCACCAAGTTTTGTATCGTAGGCGCAGGAAAAACCGCCATGGATGCGGGTATTTGGCTGCTCAACCACGGCGCAGCGCCCGACAGCATCAGCTGGGTGATGCCGCGCGACTCTTGGCTTGTGAATCGCCTGACCACCCAGCCAGGCGAAGAATTCTTTAAAGACTCGATTGGTGGCCAAGTCACACAAATGGCCTGTATTGCCAATGCCACCAGTGTGGATGATTTGTTCTTGCGCATGGAAGCCAGCGACCAAATGCTGCGCATCTACCCTGACCATCTGCCCACCATGTTCCACTTTGCGACAGTGTCCAAGGGTGAAATCGCGATTCTGCAGCGCATCAAAAATGTGATTCGCCTAGGGCGCGTGCAAGCGCTAGAGCCTGCCAACATGGTATTGGACAAAGGCAATGTGGCAATGGAAACAGGCACGCTGTACATAGACTGCACTGCTTTAGCAGCCGAAAAGTGGCAGATTCAACCTATCTACCAGCCCAACAAAATCGTGCTGCAAGTGGTACGTGCGCCCTTACCTACTTTCAGCGCCGCCTTGATTGCGTATGTGGAGGCGCATTATCCTGACGACGATGTGCGCAATAAACTATGCGCCAGCGTGCCCTTTCCGCGCACTTTGGCAGATTATCCGCGCACCGTCATGGTGACGATGATGAACCAAATGCAGTGGTCGCATGACAAAACCCTGCGCAACTGGATGCGCGACACACGGCTGGACGGTTTTGGCAAGCTGATGAGTAACATCGACCCGAGCGACGCTGAGAAGCTGGCAATTATGACTAGCTTCCGCGCCCAAGCCATGGCTGCAATGGCGAATATGCCAAAGCTGCTGGCGCGTTGATGAGGATTTTCCTACGCCCCGCTTAACGCGGATCGTAAGCTAAAAGCTGCTGAACCAGGCTTTGCAAATGTCCTTTCAAAGTATCAACCCCCGCATGAATAGACAAGGTGTTTTCGTCCATATACAGCTTGCGGTTGATTTCTAGCTGCACGCTGTGGCAGTGCTGCTCGGGTTTGCCGTAGCGACGCACCAGCTCCACGCCTTTGTAGGGGTGGTTGATTGCTACGTTGTAGCCATGCTGCGCTAGCTGCTCCTGAATAAAGAGCACCAAGCTTTCGCTGGACGTGGTGTTGTCGCGATTTCCAATCACAAAATCTGCATGCACCAAACCTGGAAAATCTGTCGCGTGGCTGCTGCTAACTGCAGGCATACTGTGGCAATTGATGTGGATACTGTAGCCGTGGCGGGCGTGGGCTGCGTCTATCGCGCTGCCCACCGCTGCATGGTAGGGCTGCCAGCAGTTGGCAATCCGCGTTTGCACTTCTGCCACGCTGAGTGGTTGGTTATACAGCGCAAAGCCATCGTCTGTCATCCGCCAAATCAAGCCCTTGCCCAAGCGCAGTTTGGACTGCACAGCAGCGTCCTGCAACCCTAAATCTTCTGGCCAAACGCCTGACAGCATGCTGGGGTCAATCTCGGTGACATTGCGGTTAGCGTCTAAATAGCTGCGCGGAAAATGCGCTTCCACCCAGGCCACACCCAAGGCTGGGGCGAAGCTGTACAGTTTTTCGACATGCGTGTCTTCTGCACGGCGCAGCGTGGCTAAGTCGCACACATGGCCAAAGTCTTGCGGGTAATCAGTGCCGCTGTGTGGCGAATCCAGCACCAGCGGCGTGCTGCCAGCGCTGGTAGAGATGAATTTGTTGGGTGCTGATTGAGGCATAAAAAATAGGCAAAAAAAGCAAAATTAGTTGAATTTAAGCATAATTTTACTATATTTTTAATAGCTACTTAGACAATAAATACGCCGGTTAGATGCCGATATTGGCATATTTAATGCATTGAATTTAAGCTTCAACCTAGTTTCTCATTATCCGAGTTTTTCAGTGACCCAACCCTGCGCACTGGCCAGCGCTTTGTCCAACCCACTCGCATCCGTGCCGCCGGCCATCGCCATGTCTGGCCGGCCACCGCCTTTGCCGCCTACTTGCGCGGCTAGGAAGTTGACCAAGTCACCAGATTTGACCTTGCCCATCACGTCAGCCGTCGCACCTGTGGCGAGTTGCACTTTGCCGCCATCCACGCTGGCCAAAACAACCACCGCGGATTTCAGCTTGTCTTTCAACTTGCCCACCGTGTCGCGCAAGGTCTGGGCGGCATCAGCGGCGCTGACGCCTTCCATTTTGGCGACTAGGAATTTAATGC
>JAYTMT010000080.1:0-9391 GCA_043728315.1 Polaromonas sp.
CGCCGCCCGCGCGGGCCAGTGCGGTCAAAGCGCTGCACCTCCAAATAGGTGCGGTCTGCCTCGATCAGCTGCACCCTGCTGGCATGCAAACCTGTGTGCGGGGCGTGCGCCTCTAAGGTACGCAGCGCGTGAAACTCGCAGCGCAGCAGGTCGCGCCAGCGCTGGGCTATAGGGTCATGGCCAGTGGGACTGAATTTGACGATGACGTGGGCAGCGTGGCCGTGGTTTGGCGCTGTGCTGCTATTGATTTCGTGATGATTGGAGTCTGGATTGGAGTCTAGAGTTGATTCGGTTGCAGCGCCGTATTGCGTCGATGCATTTGCGCGAGAGATTTCCGCATAGGCCGTGAATTTGGCCTGCTCACCGCCTGCCGACGAGCCAGCTGCGTGCTGCGAGGCCGAATCTGCCAGCCGGGCATACACATGGGCTTTGCCTGCCAAAGCAATCGGCGCGGGCGCAGCGCTGCGCAGCCACGCATCCAGCGCCCCGCGCCCCAGCAGCACATCGCCGGGCTCGTCAAAACCCGCTGCGCTAAGCGCCAGCAACACATGCCCATCGCCCCAATCGGCCACGCTGGGCGGCAAACCCAGCCCCACAGCACCCGCGCGCTGTGGAAACTGCCGCCCCAAAAAGCCCGCAGGCCGCATATCCGCCACCCACCACGGCAGCCCGTCATGCACCGCCAACTGGCGATGCGCCGTCCACACCGTGCGCGAGCCCGATGGCATGCCCACCATATGCAGCTCCCCACAAGCCTGCGCCTGCCCCGCAGCGTCAATCCGTGTCACAGCCAGCGGCTGCTCCAGCCGCGCGGCAAAACCCAAGCGGCTCTCACGCCGTGCACGCGCATAGCGCGTTTGCTTGGCCTTGCCCAAAGTCAACACCGAAGAGCCCGCCGCACGCACCAGCCGCGACAAGCTAGGCTGGCTGCACCCCAGCCGCTCCATCAACTGCGCCGCGCCCAGCACCTCGTCGCCCAAAGCGGCCAGTAGCGCGCCTTGCGAAGCGGGGGAAGGAGCGGAAATATTAGCCATGGCCTATTCGTTACATTGAATAGATATTAGCATTTATGTTTGCTAATGTAAATGCGATATAAAACGCAAAAAATATAATATTTATGAATAGATATCAAAACACATCAATTAACTGCAAACACTACATTTTAAATAGCAAAGAATGACCATATCACGGTGACATCGACCAAATCATTCATAAATACAGTGTTTAAGAGCAGATTGGACATTCCTTTGGTATCCCTTTTGCGTCCTCTGCGAAACCTTCGCGCCCTCTGCGTTCAAAAAATCCCCGTATTCAAACCCTCAAAGTTTAGCCAGACGATCTAAAGCAGCCTGCAAAGTCTCGTCCTTCTTAGCAAAGCAAAAGCGCACCACCCTTTGGTCAAAGCCATTGCCGTAAAAAGCTGAAAGTGGAATGGCGGCCACGCCAATCTCTGAGGTGAGCCAGAGGCAAAAATCGGCTTCGCTCAAATCGCTGATCTCGGAAATATCCACGCACTGGAAATAGCTGCCCTGCGTGTGCAGGGGCTTGAGGCGCGTTTTGCGCAGGCCGCTTAAAAACAGGTCGCGCTTTCGCTGGTAAAAAGCGGGCAAATCGTTGTACGGCGCAGGGTCGGCCATGTAGCTGGCCAGCGCCACTTGCATGGGCGTGTTCACGGTGAACACGTTGAACTGGTGTACCTTGCGAAACTCGGCCATCATGCTTGCGGGCGCGGCCACTGTGCCTACTTTCCAGCCTGTGACGTGGTAGGTTTTGCCAAAGCTAGACACAATGAAAGCGCGCGCGGCCAGCCCTGCAAAGCGCGCTGCGCTGTGGTGCTGCGCGCCATCAAACACCATGTGCTCGTATACCTCGTCGCTAATGAGCACAATGTCGGTGGGGGCGAGCAGCTCTTGTAATTGCAGCATCTCGGCCTCGCTCCAGATGGTGGCGCTGGGGTTGTGCGGGGAGTTGATGAGGATGGCGCAGGTTTTGGAGCTGATGGCGGCGCTGATTTTGTCAAAATCGGGCCGAAAAGTTTTGGGCGTGAGCGGCACGCGCACTACGGTGCCGCCCGCCAGCTCAATATTGGGCACGTAGCTGTCGTAGCAGGGCTCAAGCACGATCACCTCGTCGCCCGCGCGCACCACAGCGAGTATGGCGGTGATGATGGCCTGCGTGGCACCTGCGGTGATGGTGATTTCGGTAGTGGGGTTGTAGCTGCGCTGGTGCAGTGCTTGTATTTTGCTACTCACCGCTTCGCGCAGCACTGGCAAGCCCGGCATGGGCGGGTATTGGTTGTGGCCCTGGGTCATGGCCTCGGTCACGGCGTTGACCAGCTTGGGGTCGCAATGGAAATCAGGAAAGCCTTGGCCCAAATTCACTGCGCCTTTTTCAGCAGCGAGTGTGGACATGACGGTGAAAATGGTGGTGCCTACGGCGGGGAGTTTGGTTTGCAGAATGGGGGTGCGGGCTAGTGTTTGCATGGTTGTTTGGGTTGACATGTTAAATACCGAGTTTCCGGCCGCGAAGGGCGCTAAAGTTGCGCGAAGAACGCGAAAGGAATACCAAATTTATAATAAATAGTGCCATTGTCAGCTATATATGGTCATTTGTTGCTATTAATAAAAAAGTATATCAATTGATGGCGCAGTCAACTAGGAGTAGAGTTGATTTATTTTTTTGTAATTTTTCGCGTTTTTCGCGTAATTTTCGCGCCCTTCGCGGCTGGAAACTAAGCATTCAAACGCTCAATAATTTACATCCCATAGTCATCCAAGCGCCCGCTCATGGCCTTCATGATGAGCTCACGGCTCAGGCGCTCGCTGAGCAGTTCGGCGAAGGTGTAGACAAAGTTGCGCAAATACGCGCTGCGCTTGAAGGCCACGCGGGCTACATTGCTGCCAAAGAGGTGGCCTGCGGGCTTGACCACCAAGTCGCCCGGACCATCGCCATTGGTATTGCCGCTCATGGTGCCGCCGCCGTTACCGCTCAAGCCGTTACTGCCAAGCGCACTGCCCAGCTCGCCCACGGCCATCTCGGCCACTATGCCTACGCCCAGCCCGGTGCGCACATAGGTTTTGATCACATCAGAGTCAATGGCTTCTAGCGCAATGCGCGGCGTGATCTTTTTAGCGGCAAAGGCGGCATCTATTTTGGTGCGGCCAGTGAACGAGGGGTGGTAAGTAATGATCGGCTCTTGGGCTAAATCAGCCAGCGTGACTTGCGCCACCTGGGCCAGCTTGTGCTCAGCGGGCATCACCAGCACGTGTTGCCATTCATAGCAAGGAAGTGTTACCAAGTCTGGGTAGTCTGCTAGCGATTCAGTAGCTATGCCAATCTCGGCCACCTCGTCTATGAGCATTTTGGCCACTTGGTCGGGCGAGCCTTGGTGCAGGCTGATATTGACCTTGGGGAAGGATTCGCGCAGCTTGCCAATCGGCTTGGGCAGCACATAGCGGGCCTGCGTGTGGGTGGTGGCAATGCTTAAAGTGCCGCTGTCTTGCAGGCTGTATTGCTCGCCAATGCGCTTTAAATTGCCCACTTCGCGCAGGATCAGCTCTATGCTTTTAATGACATGCGCACCCGGCTCGGTGATGCGCTTGAGGCGCTTACCGTGGCGCGCAAAAATCTCCACGCCCAGCTCTTCTTCTAGCTCAATGATGGCCTTGGAGACGCCCGGCTGCGAGGTGTGCAGCGCCTTGGCCGCCTCAGTCAGGTTCAGCCCACGGCGCGAGGCTTCTTGTACAAATCGGAATTGGTGGAGGTTCATGGCATTGTTTATACCAAAATATGGCTAACAATGCGGTTCAATATGTCAGTTCACCAGTAATTTATCTATTTGGGGAGCACATGCAGGTTTTTGAGCGCTGGCTGCTGGTGATCAGTTTTCCAAAGCCATTTGCGCCAATAAATCCGTCACCCGAGCATCGCTACCCGCTGTGTCCATGAGCTCAAAAGTGGCCTGTGGATACTGCGCACGCAGCTGAGCCACCAGCCGCGGCAAATCTTCCCGCGCGTGCTTGCCAATCCCTAAAAACAAAGGAAATAAGCGCAATGTTGGCGTGGTATGGTCACATTGCGCTATTAATTGTGCAGTGGCGGTAGGCAGATCGGGCTCGCACAATTCTAAGTAGGCGCAGGCCACTGGCAAATTGGGCTGCTGTGCCCGGATGCGCTGGGCTACTGCCTCTATGGGGGCGCGCCACAGGGGGTCGCGTGAGCCGTGGGCAAATAGGATGATTGCGTGGATGGGGGGCATGGGGATAAGCGGGGTGGAAGTTTTTTCAATTGTATGGTTTTGTGCTGCGGGTGTTTTGTTGGCTTAAGCACCTGCAAGTGCACACAGGTGACTGCATGCCTGTACAAAGCAGCCCATAATCTCATTCTGAAAACGCCTACAACCAAACCGAGACATGCCATGCAAGACCTGTATTTTCACCATTACGTCACCAGCCCTTTCGCAGAGAAAATTCGGGCGATTTTTGGCTATAAAAATTTGGCTTGGAATTCGGTGTTGCAGCCCCAGATCATGCCCAAGGCAGATTTGCAGGCGCTCACCGGCGGCTACAGGCGCATTCCGGTGCTGCAAGTGGGCAATGACGTGGTTTGCGACACGGCATTGATTTGCGATGTGCTTGAGCAGCTCGCTCCCGATAAACCCTTGTTCCCACAGGGCAGCAAGGGCGCGGCGCGCGTGCTGGCGCAGTGGGCCGACAGCACGCTGTTTTGGACCGCGATGGCGTATAACTTTTCGCCCGCAGGCGCAGCCCATATGTTCAAAGACGCGCCGCCCGAGGTGGGCAAGGCTTTTGCACAAGACCGCCAAGCCATGCGCGCTGGCGCAGCCCGCATGAGCCCAGCGGATGCCACGCCGGCCTACAAAAGCTACCTGCGCCGCATAGCCAATATGGTGGAGGGCCAAGATTTTGTTTTAGGTGCTGCGCCTACCGTGGCTGATTTTGCGATTTACCACGCGCTGTGGTTCACCCGCAATATACCCGTGCTGGCTGGTATTTTGGATGCCACGCCTGCCGTGCTGGCCTGGATGAACCGCATCAAGGCCTTTGGCCATGGCACTGTCACCAAGAGCAATACTACAGAATCAATAGCGGTATGTAACGCTGGGGCGCTGACATTGCCATTATTTTCTGCCAAAGACGAGGTTTTTCAAGACGAGCACGGCATTGCACTGGGCGCGCAGGTGTCGATCACAGCAGAGAGCTTTGGACTAGAGTCCAGCGAAGGCCAGCTGATAGCCGCCACCCGCACCCGTTACAGCATCCGCCGCGTTGATGCGCGTGCGGGCGTGGTGCAGGTGCACTTCCCACGGGTGGGGTTTGTGATGAAGGCGCTGTAAGCAGGAGGTGCATGCGCCGGTGCTTCACACACTGCGCAGCCGAATATGCGCCGCCAGTCCGCCCGATGCGGTGTTGCTCAGCACAAACACCCCGCCCATACGCGCCACGGTGCGCTCCACAATAGCCAGACCAAGGCCTGCACCCGTGGCCTCGGTGCGGGCGGCATCGCCCCTGAAAAAAGGCTTGGTCAGCTGGGGCAGCAGCTCGCTAGAAACGCCAGCGCCGTGGTCGCGCACACGGATCAGCACCCAGTCTTCGCGGCGCTTGGCGCTGATGTCGATTTGGCAGGCCGTTGTGCCCGGTGTTCTGCCGTATTTGCGGGCGTTTTCTATCAAATTGGCAAATATCCGTGACAGCTCCACGCCGTCGGTGCGCACCACAATTTGGCCTTGGATGTCGATTTTGAACTGCACATCACTGCGGTCTTGCAGCGGGTACACATTGGCGGTGATCACATCGTTGAGCACCACGGTTTCTAGCACCACTTGGTCGGGTCTGGCATAGTCTAAAAATTTGTCGATGATGCCATCTAGCTGCTCGATGTCAGCGGCCATGTGGTTGCGGGCGGTTTCGTCGGCCACGCTGAGTTCGGTTTCTAGGCGCAGGCGTGCCAGCGGGGTGCGCAGGTCGTGCGAAATGCCAGCGAGCATGATGGCGCGGTCTTGCTCTACTTTAGATAGCTGCTCGGCCATGCGGTTAAAGCCTTTGTTGACCTCACGGATTTCGCTGGTGACAGTTTTTTCGTCCAAGCGGCTGGCAAAAAAATCACCATCACGCAGGCGGCTGGTGGCAAACGACAGCGCTTTGAGTGGCCGGTTGATCAGGCGCGCAATCAGTGCCGCGCCTGTGATGGACAGCACAGTGGCTATCAGCAGCCATATCAGCCATGTGCGGGCTGGCACTTCGTAGCTGCGGTTGGGGTCGGTCAGCAGCCAATAGTTGTCAGAGCCCACTTCCAGCGCCACCCACAGGCCGTTTTGGCCATTCACGGCGCCAGCCAGCAGGGTGGCAGTGCCCAAGCGCTCGCGCAGATTTACGGCCACGCGCTGGCTGGCACTGTCTAGCGGCACGGGAAGCATGGTGTCACTGGGCACGCGCTTGATAACCTGCACGCCCTCTAGCTCGGCCAGTTGCTTGACCAGTGAAATACGCGCAATCGCATCGGAATGCACCAGTGCGGCGCGGCTAAGATTCACTACCGAGGCGATTTGCTGGGCGCGCTGCTCGCCGCGTGGCTCGGTTTCAAGCACCCGAAAGGTTTGCAACCAAGCCAGCACGCTGCCCAAAAGCAGGAGTGCCAGCAAAAAGAAGGTGCGCCAAAACAGGCTTACCCGAAAATTGCTGGCAATCTTGGGCCGCAGCTCCAGTGGAGCCGGTCCAGTTTCTAGCGGGGCAGGGCCTGTGAGCTCTATGCTGGGAATGCCTTTGGGCAATGTGTTTTGCAGGTTCATAGCGTGGGCTGCTGGGCAACAAACCAGCTGGCTGGCGCTATTGTGCGCTTTCTTTTGGCGAAATTAGCAATTGGTAATTACCAAGCGTGCGCCATCAAGTGCCATCGGGCACAAACACATAGCCCGTGCCCCACACGGTTTGGATGTAGCGCGGAGTGGCCACATCGCCTTCAATGATTTTGCGCAGGCGCGATATTTGCACGTCTAGGCTGCGGTCATAGGGCTCAAAATCACGGCCGCGCGCCAGCTGGGCCAGTTTTTCGCGCGACATGGGGATGCGCGGGTGGCGCACCAAGGCCTTGAGCATGGCAAATTCGCCCGTGGTGAGCGACACCTCTTTGCCGTCTTTGACCAAGGTGCGCAGCCCCATGTCAAAGGTGTAGCCACCAAACACCACGGTTTCGTCCTCGGACGAGGGCGCGCCTGGCGCTTCTTGGACGGGGCGCCGGCGCATCACGGCGTGCACGCGCGCCAAGAGTTCGCGCGGGTTAAATGGCTTTGACAAATAGTCATCAGCGCCCACCTCCAGACCCACAATGCGGTCCACGTCTTCCCCTTTGGCTGTCAGCATGATGATGGGGGTGCGGTCATTGCTGGCACGCAGACGCCGGCAAATCGACAGACCGTCCTCGCCGGGCATCATCAAATCCAGCACGATCAGGTCTACTTGCTCGCGCTGCAGCACTTTGGTCAGCGCATCGCCGTCCTCGGCCACGGCCACATCAAAGCCCTCTTGGGTAAGGTAGCGGCGAAGCAAGTCGCGGATACGTGCATCATCGTCTACTACTGCGATGCGGGTATTCGGTTTAGAAGCAGGACTCATGGATTCCCCTAGGATGTTAGATGGAGCAATTTTTCTCAAAATGCAGTTTTGAATTTGTAACATTGCCATTTTGTAGTATTTGCACAGCCTTGTCACCACCGAAAACCGTGGTTTGACACAGTGTTACAAATTAATATCCAAACATAAATTTGGGTAAAGAAGCCCCTGAAGTGCCTGCAATGTGAACCGTGGCAGGTGCTGGTGCGTTAAGTGTTAAGTAACTGCAGGCTAGTATCTGCATGCTTGGTATCTGTGCGCATGGTATCTGCGGGCAGCTCGCGTGCAAAGCAACCTAAACCACCACTATCACCCCAGTTTATAAAAAATATGCCCAATGTCAGCGTCATATGGCCATTGTGTGCTAATTATTTTGTAGCTGTTTTGTTGCTGCTAGGCATGCATGGCGCGCAGGCAGCGCCGCAACATTTGTCTGAGCAAGAGGCGCGGCATTTGCTGCTGCGCAGCGGATTTGCGCCTACGCAGGCGCAGGTGGATGCTGTGCAAGGGCAGGGCGCTGCGCAGGCGGTGGACGCGCTGATTGCACAGGCGCTGCTGGCCAAGCCCAGCGCATCGCCTGCCTTTATTAGCCCTGCGCCTGCATTCACCACAGCGCCCGCGCCGCTATACCGCGCAGCGCAAGCCAGCCGCCAGGAGCAGCAGGCCTTTCGCCAAGAGCAAAACCGCCTGACCCAAGAGATAAAAAACTGGTGGATGCTGCAAATGCTGCAAACCCCCGCGCCGCTGGCCGAGCGCATGGCCCTGCTGTGGCATGGGCACTTTGCTACCTCGCAGCAAAAAGTAGTGCGCGCCCAAGCCATGTGGAACCAGCACCTGATTTTTCGCCAGCATGCCCTTGGCAACTTCCAAACCATGCTCCACGCCATCGCCAAAGACCCTGCCATGCTGGTGTATTTAGACGGCGCAAACAGCAGAAAGGACGCGCCAAACGAGAACTTTGCCCGAGAAGTGATGGAGCTGTTTGTATTAGGCGAGGCTACTGTGCCCGGCATGGGCGGTGTTAGTGCCCAAACTGGCCTTGGCGGATACACCGAGGCCGACATTCGCGAAGCCGCACGCGCTTTCACTGGCTGGAGCATTGAGCCGGGCGATTTTTCCTACATGTATCGGCCACGCTTTCATGACTCTGGCAGCAAAACCCTGCTGGGCAACACTGGCAATTTTGATGGTGGTGCCGCGCTAGACCTGATGCTGGCGCGCCCGCAGGCCGCGCGCTTTGTGGCCACCAAGCTGTGGCGCGAATTTATCAGCCCCAACCCTGAGCCGGTGGCGCTAGAGCGCATTGCCCAGGTCCTGCGCACGAGCAATTGGTCCATAGCGGCAGCATTGCGTGAGGTGTTTTTAAGCGATGCATTTTGGGATGCTGGCAACCGTGGCGCGCTGATTAAATCGCCTGTGGAGCTGCTGGTGGGCACGGCCCGGCAGTTTGACCTGAAAGTGCCGCAGCCCCAGCTCTTAGTCCAGCGCAGCGCGCAATTGGGGCAAAATCTGCTCATGCCCCCTAATGTGAAAGGCTGGCCCGGCTACACCCAGTGGATCAACTCCACCACCTTGCTTGAGCGCAAGCGCTTTTTAGAAGTGGCTCTGCGCGACGCAGTGGCGGGTAAAAGTCCTGAGGCTATGGCTGCTGCGCCCAATACGCCCAGTTCATCAATATTCGCAGCACCAACACCCATGCAGCTACCAGCAGCGCCCATACAGCCTCTGCGCTTTGACGCATCCGCGTGGCTTGCAGGCTACGG
>JAYTMT010000081.1:0-3215 GCA_043728315.1 Polaromonas sp.
ACGCTGACATTGCCACTATTTTTATTGAAAAGTACAAATTGAAGCGTGAAACAAGGCGCAACCATGCTGTTGACGATGAAGCTGAGCAGTTTTCCAACCGTTCCAAGCAACCACCTTGCCCTGCGGCTAAGCGAGCGCTGTGCCAATGCGCAAACAATCAGGGCGCTGGGCTGGTTTTTTTGAGCAAATGGAGGATCAGAAACGAGCTCTGTCTGAGGGCGCAGCCCGAGTTAGGCCGTTTCCCTCCATTTGCTCAAAAAAACCAGCTCCCCCGAAGGGGCCAGCGATCCGTTTGCGCGTTGACACAGCGCTCGCTTAGCCGCAGTAGTGACCAAGCATGGCATGAACCCTTCGACAAGTTCAGGGCGAACGTAAAAATAGCGACCAAGCAAGACCGAAGCATTCGTTGGTACAGCACTCACTTAGCAGGAAGGGCTCAAAAAAACTCTTTTGCCAATAGTTCATAACTGCGCGTCTGCGCCGCTGCTTCATGCGTCCACGTGATCACTACCACCTCATCCACGCCCAGCGATGCCCCAAGCGCCCGCAGCTTGTCCGCTACCTGCGCGCCCGTGCCCACCAGCGCACCTTGGCGCAGGGCTTGCAGCGCCAGCAGCTCGCGCGGTGCGTAGTCTCGGTCTGCTTCTTCAGGGGACAAGAGCGCGCCAATGCGCCCCATATTGCGGTCCATCTTCCAGCGCTCGCGGCTTCTGAACTGTGTCCACGCTTCTTCTTCAGTATCCGCGGCCAGCGCCCACACGCACATCGTGGCTTGCGGCTTTGGCGTAAGGGCGCTGGGCTTGAAGGTGCTGCGGTACAAATCAAGCGCGGCATGCGCGCCCTGCCCGTCGGTGATGAAATAGGCAAAGGCATAGGGCAAACCCAAGTGAGCAGCCAGCTGCGCGCCGTAGTCGGAGCTGCCCAGCATCCACAGCATGGGCGCGGTGCTGCCCTGCGGGAATGCATGCACGCCGTAGCCCGCGTGGCCTTGGGGCAGGCCGCTAACCATCGCTCCAGTGGGTAAAGTTGCGCCCTCTTGCACCCACGCTTGCAGCTCCAGCACCGCCTGCGGGAAATCTTGGGACGCATGCAGGTTGGGGTTGAGCAAGGCGCTGGTGCGCTGGTCGCTGCCAGGGGCGCGGCCCACGCCTAGGTCGATGCGGCCGGGGGCTAATGCATCTAGCACCCGAAACTGCTCGGCCACTTTGAGCGGCGCGTAATGCGGCAGCATCACGCCCGCGCTGCCAATGCGGATGCGCTGGGTGCGCGCGGCAATCGCTGCCATCAGCACCTCGGGCGCTGTGCCCACAATGCTGGGGTGGCTGTGGTGCTCGCTGACCCAAAAGCGGTGGTAGCCCAGCGCTTCGCAGCGCTGCGCAAGTGCCAGCGTTTGGGTAATGGCATCGGCTTGCGAGCGGCCTTGGGCGGCCACGGATTGGTCTAAAACAGAGAGGCGCATGGCGTAGTGTGGAATTTTGAAAGCAGTGGCACTAAATAATGCTGCATTGCAGCACATAATGGCGCTATGAACACGAGCAAGATACCACGGATTGTCATCATAGGGTGTGGTTTTGGCGGGTTAGAAGCCGCCAAGGCACTCAAAAACGCAGCGGTCAACATCACCCTGATTGACCGCAGCAACCACCACTTGTTTCAGCCCCTGCTCTACCAAGTGGCCACCGCAGGGCTGGCCGCCCCAGCCATCGCAGCGCCGATACGCGCGCTGTTTCGACGGCAAGCGAATGTGACCACACTGCTGGCCGATGTGACGCATATCGACACCAACGCCCGCAGCATCAACATATTTAGCTCCAATAATACTAGCACCAGCATTGGGTATGACCATCTGGTAGTGGCCACCGGTGCCACGCACAGCTACTTTGGCAACGACGCGTGGGCGCAATATGCGCCGGGGCTCAAAACGCTGGCCGACGCGCAGGAGCTGCGCAAGCGCATCCTATTTGCGTTTGAAGCAGCAGAGGCTGAAAACGACCCAACCTTGCGCGAGGCGCTGCTCACTTTTGTGGTGATTGGCGCTGGCCCCACAGGCGTGGAAATGGCTGGCACCATGGCCGAAATAGCGCGCCACACCCTGCCCGGCGAGTTTCGCCGCATCAACCCTGCCAGCGCCCGCGTGCTACTGGTTGAGGGCGGGTCGCGCGTGCTGCAAGCCATGCCTGCGCACCTGAGCGCCAAGGCCTTGGCGCAGCTGGGCAAGCTGGGGGTGCAGGTGCTGCTTGGGCATCAAGTCATTGGCATAGATGCCGATGGCGTGCTGGTGAACTATGCACACGCACAGGGCGAGCGCATCGCCAGCAAAACCGTGGTGTGGGCTGCTGGCGTGGCCGCATCGCCGTTGGGCAAGCTGATCGCTGCCAGCAGTGGCTGCGCCCTAGACCGCGCGGGCCGCGTGCTGGTGCAAGCCGACTTGGGCGTGGCGGGCGCTGGCAATGTCTGGGTAATTGGCGATTTGGCAGCGGCCAGCTACACGCAAGGCGGCGCAACCAAGCCCGTGCCCGGCGTGTCACCCGCTGCCAAGCAAATGGGGCGCTGCGTGGCGGCCAACATCATGCGGCGATTGGCGGGCCAGCCCACCCAAGCTTTTGCCTACCAAGACTATGGCAACTTGGCCACCATAGGCCGCAACGCTGCGGTGGTGGACTTGGCTTCGCCGCTGGGGCATTTCACATTCAGCGGGTATTTTGCGTGGCTGTTTTGGTTGTTTGCCCACATTTACTTTTTGATCGGTTTTCGCAACCGCTTGGTGGTGCTGGTAGATTGGGCCAGCGCCTACTGGAGCTTTGCCCGCCATGCCAGAGTGGTGGCTGGCAGTCACGCAGACTATGCTGACGATGCCAATACGGCTCAATACAGCCCTCCCCGTTCAACGTGAGCTTGTCGAGGGGCTCATGCGCTCCCCGTTAGTCCTGAGCTTGTCGAAGGGCTCATGCTTGGCTTGGTCACATCTGCGGCCAAGCGAGCGCTGTGCCAACGCGCAAACGGTCGCTGGCCCCTTCGGGGTAGCTTATTTTTTTGAGCAAATGGGGGGAGTGTTCATAACTCGGGCTTCGCCCTCAAACAGATGAACACTCTGATCCCCTATTTGTTCAAAAAAACGTAACTACTCAGCCCAGTTTTCAGCGCTCACCTAAGAGTCAGGCGAAGTTTGGCTGAGGCGGTTGTGCCCTGAGGGTATCGACAAGAGCCGCAAAGAC
>JAYTMT010000082.1:0-3533 GCA_043728315.1 Polaromonas sp.
GTCTTTGCGGCTCTTGTCGATACCCTCAGGGCACAACCGCCTCAGCCAAACTTCGCCTGACTCTTAGGTGAGCGCTGAAAACTGGGCTGAGTAGTTACCTTTTTTTGTCGTTGCAATTGCTTGGATATTTTTCAGATCAGAGTCTATAGCTGCGGCCATGAACATACTCAAAGGTTGCCTTGGCTTGCACGGATTAGCTATCTCTGGCGCAACGGGTGGCGGAGGCGCGGGCGCAGGGTTTTTTCAACTCGGTTTGAGCGCCCTATTCTCTGCACTAGGCGGCTCAGTTAGTCAGACAGGGGTCTTTGAATCAGTTTTAGAAGGTGCCAACCCCAACGCAGTTGGAAGGCTTTTGATTATCAGCGCCTTGGTGATTTGGTTTGCGCCTACTAGCCCTGATTTCGCAGAGCGATTATTGAAGCCATCGAGTCGTACCGTCACGGTTTTGAAAGGATTATTTGTTTCTTTCATATTTTTAGTGTCACTAAGCCACATTGGTAGGATCAGTACTTTTATTTACTACCAGTTTTAGTCCCATTGCTGCTTCACACCTTGTTGCGTCATCACCTACAAAAAAGCCCTGATGCTATACTTGTGACACATTTTTTATTTTGGTGACACACCATGTTAACCTTGAACGCCCGCGAGCTACGCAACACGATCCCTCACTTGAGCGAAACGCTGGAGCGCGAGCGTGAACTCATCATCACGCAGCGCGGCACGCCAGTGGCTCGGATTGTGCCCATTGCCCAGCCGCCTAAACTTGAATCTATGGCCTGGCTGCGCGCGCTGTCACCCGTGCAGTTAACTGACAGCACCGCTCTAATCCGCGAAGACCGCGACAGAAGAGGCTCATAGGCATGGCTGATGCCTATGTGGACACCAGCGCCTTTGTGAAGCGCTTTTTATTGGAAGCGCAAACCGAACAAATCGAGCAGTTCATAGCGCAAGGCGATTACCGCTTGGTGTTATCGTCTTTGTCGTTGGTTGAGATCAAATCGGTGCTCAAACGCAAACAGCGTGAAAAATCACTGGATGCAGACACTGCCCATAAAATTGCACAACAGGTGCATATTGAACTGGCCAGTAAAGCGCTGGGGATGCACAGTGTGGACACGCGAACCATCGAGTTGGCTGGGCAATTGGTGGATGGCCTATCCTCTCCGCTTGGAACGCTAGATGCTATCCATTTGGCCAGCGCCAAAGCAGCGCAATGCGCCATGCTGGTATCCGCCGATAAACAATTGGTCAAGGCAGCGCGTGAAGCCGATTTGCTCGTTTTGGATTTAAGCTAAACCATGCCTCACAAGCCAACTATTGCCCTGATCTTCGACATGGACGGCACCATGATCGACTCTATGCCTTACCACACGCAATCTTGGTTGGAGTTTGCGCGTCGCCACGGTGTGGTGATGGACATTGCCGAGCTGATGCGGCGCACCACGGGGCGCACAGGCACGGAGTGCATGGGCGAGCTGTTTGGGCGCACCATGACAGCGGATGAGGCACTGCCGCTGGTGCATGAAAAAGAAGCGATTTACCGCGCGTTGTTTGCGCCTGTGTTTAGCGAAGTCAAGGGCTTTAAAGCCTTTGCTGCAAAGGCGCAGGCCATGGGTTTTAAAATGGGTGTGGGCACTGCCGGTGATGCGGCCAATGTGGCTTTTGCCATGGCGCATTTACAAATGCCCAATTCCCCTGCGGTGATTGTGCGAGGCGACCAAGGCTTAAAAGGTAAACCTGACCCCGCTATATTTTTAAAAGCAGTGGAAGACCTAGACGCGCTGACATCTGCCTCAATAGTCTTTGAAGATGCGCCTTTTGGCATTGAAGCGGCGCGCCGTGCGGGCATGCGAGCGGTGGCTATTTGCACCAGCCATACTGCGGCTGAGCTAGCTGGCCCGCATGTGATTGCCGCTGTGCGCGACTACACCGAATTACCGCCTGATTTTTTAGAAAAATTGTTAACTGAAAGCTGATCCATGTTGTTCAAAGAAGGCCAAGCTGCCGTTCCTAGCCGCGCTGTATTCCGCACCGATTACACACCTCCCGCGTATTGGATTGACACCGTCGATCTGAGCTTTGACTTAGATGCCGCCAAAACGCGTGTGCTCAACAAAATGCACATCCGCCGCAATGCCGATGTGCCCGCCCAGCCGCTGCGCCTCGATGGCGAGGAGCTCAATTTGGCGCGTGTTTTGGTTAACGGCCAAGGCACGTCTTTCAAAATGGATGGCGACAAGCTGCTGCTCGATAATTTGCCAGACGAGTTTGACCTAGAGATTTTCACCACTTGCGCGCCCATTAAAAACACCAAGCTCAGCGGCTTGTATGTCAGCCAAGACACGTTTTTCACGCAGTGCGAGGCCGAGGGCTTTCGCCGCATCACGTATTTTTTAGACCGCCCTGATGTGATGAGCGCCTACACCGTGACACTGCGCGCCGACAAGTTAAAGTTTCCTGTACTCCTATCCAACGGTAATTTGGTAGAACAAGGCGACTTAGCCGATGGCCGCCACTTTGCCAAATGGGTCGATCCGCATAAAAAGCCCGCCTACCTTTTTGCACTGGTTGCTGGACTTTTGGTAGCACGCGAGCAACGTATTACCTCACGTGCAGGCCATGAGCACCTGTTGCAAGTGTTTGTGCGTCCCGGTGATTTAGACAAAACCGAGCATGCTATGGCATCCCTCATGGCCAGTGTGGCGTGGGACGAGGCGCGCTTTGGCCTCTCGCTCGATTTGGAGCGCTTCATGATCGTGGCCACCAGTGATTTCAACATGGGCGCCATGGAGAATAAAGGGCTGAACATCTTCAACACCAAATATGTGTTGGCCAACCCCGCCACCGCCACCGACACCGATTACGCCAACATTGAAAGCGTGGTCGGGCATGAGTATTTTCACAACTGGACGGGCAACCGCGTGACCTGCCGCGACTGGTTTCAGCTATCCCTGAAAGAAGGCCTCACGGTGTTTCGCGACCAAGAGTTCAGCCAAGACCTCACCCCCAGCGCCTCGGCGCGCGCCGTTAAGCGCATAGAAGACGTGCGCGTGCTGCGCACCGCCCAGTTCCCCGAAGACGCAGGCCCCATGGCCCACCCCGTGCGGCCTGACAGCTACGAGGAGATCAACAATTTTTACACCGTGACCATCTATGAAAAAGGCGCAGAAGTGGTGCGCATGATGCACACGCTGGTGGGGCAAGCAGGCTTTGCCGCCGGCATGAAGGAATACTTCAAACGCCACGACGGCCAAGCCGTGACCTGCGATGATTTTGCGCAAGCCATTGCAGATGCCAACCCCGCATCAGAGCTGGCCAAGCGCTTGCCAGAGTTCAAAAATTGGTATGCCCAAGCGGGCACACCGCGCGTGAGCGCCGCAGGCAGCTACAACGCAGAAAAGCAAACCTACACCCTTACACTGCGCCAGCACTGCGCCGCGTCTGAGGGTCAAACGCCAAAAGCACCCTTTGTGATCCCAGTGGCTGTGGGTTTAATCAGCAATTCAGGCAAAGAATTTGCCTTGCAACTGGCC
>JAYTMT010000083.1:0-25665 GCA_043728315.1 Polaromonas sp.
GTCTTTGCGGCTCTTGTCGATACCCTCAGGGCACAACCGCCTCAGCCAAACTTCGCCTGACTCTTAGGTGAGCGCTGAAAACTGGGCTGAGTAGTTACAGAAAATCATGGTCATCCCAGATGCTGAAAATCTTGCCAGCACCCATATGCTGGGCCAAGGCATCAAACTCGGGCACTTGCATTTGTGCGCTGTAGCGCTGAAACAAGTGCTGTGCAAACTGATCGTCAGTCATCGCCATGGGGTGCATTGGCGCATGGATGTCAAGGTAAATCGAATCACCCAGTAAAACGAGAAAATCAGGGTTATGGGCTTGAATCCAACTCCATACTGGCTGCGACGGGGTTATTTGCGAGCAAAAACAGGATGCGAATGCAATTTTCATTGGAAATCTCCTTTGTTTAGATATAGACCACTAGCCTTGTGGGAAGACCAATTGGCGATGCGCCATCTAGAGTACGCGCCCAACAAGTGAAAGCTTGTTATCCATCCAAATATCCTCTGGGCTGATGAAGCCTTTGGCGTTGTAGTCAAAATTTCTACCAGCATTCGCAAAGCACTCGTATACCAATTCAGAGCAAATGTATTCGCGGTCTCGCTCTTTCTTGCCTACACCTAGGGCAATACGCGCCATGATTTTTGCAATCTCGTCTTTGTCATAGGGCTGGGTCAATTCGTCAATTCCAAATGTCGAAATACCAGCTATGACTGCAGGCGAAACATCGCTGCAGCGCGCAAGAACTGCCCGTCCTTTATATGGCTTTCCGTTTTCATAATCTTTGAGGTATTTGGACAATGGGGCGAACCTAACCCCCATATCTTCAACGCTCTCTAGCAGCAAGATTCGATCAATAGAATCAAGACGCAACACAATACCTACATGGCTCCATGGGCTAGCTGTGATTTTTTGAATCATTTTGGCTATCAAGTAATCGCCCGATGCGAAAAATAAATCACCTGATTTAAGCTTTTTTTCTCAGCTCTGCATAATCCAGAATTGGGAGCGCTTTAATTTCTACATTTTCAATATGGTTAGCCATTTTTTGCCTCTTTGAAATAAACATCTTGCCATTGAGCGTCTTGTCAAGCATAAGAATACTTATTTAGTCGCTCGCTTGCATCCTCAATAGTGATGATAAATCTTCTTTTTAACTAACAAAAGCACATTTGGTGCATACGTCACAAAAGCTTGTTGCCATAGTTACCACCTGAAACGCGCCGTAATTTTTATGCTTACCCCCATGCGCTGCCTCAAGCGTCTGCCTTCGCAGACAGGGCCTGCGGATGGAGAACAAGATGGAAATTACGCAGTTTGACAACAACAGCACAATAAACAAGCACACCGCCAATTGGCCAACGGGCAACGCCAGCAGCGCGCAGGCCCATGCCCCAGCCGCACCGCCCGAGCTGGGCTTGCTGCTGGCCGTGCTAAACCAAGTGGACTACGGCATGGCCGTGGTGCAGGCCGACACGGGGCAGCTGGTGTATGCCAACCGCTTGGCGCAAAGCGCGCTGCACCCTGCTAGCACGCAGCCCACGGGGCTCACTGTGGCCAACGGGCGGGTGTGTGCGCGCCAAAGCGGGCATGACCAGGAGCTGGCCCATGCGCTGGCGCGCAGCAAAGCGCGGCTGCGCGGGCTGCTTAGCTTGGTGGGGGGTGCTAGCGAGACTACGGTGGCGGTGGTGCCGCTAGACATACCGATGGATATGCCATGGGATGCGCAGGCAAGTCATACAACTGCAGCCACAGCCCCCAGCTCTTCAAGCATCATCTCATCCAACCCGCCCCAGCCTCAATACGCCATGCTGGTATTTGCCAAGCAGCGCCTGTGTGACACCACCAGCATCACCCTGTTTGCCCATGAAAAAGGCCTCACCGGGGCTGAAGGCCAAGTGCTGGCGCGCGTGTGCGAGGGCATGCGGCCGCAGCAAATTGCAGTGCGCCAAGGGGTGCAAATATCCACCGTGCGCACCCAGCTGCGCAGCATCCGCCAAAAAACCGCCAGCGACAGTGTGCGCGAGCTGGTTGACATGGTGTCGGTGCTGCCGCCGCTGGCGCGGCATATGCAGCAGTATTTTGAGCCACAGCGGGCGGTGGGAGCGGCTTTTGGATAAGCCAATGCCACAAGCTATTGCCAAAACAATGCGCCGGCGTGCGCTAACTTGGGGTAAAGTTGCTAAAACCACTTATTTAGCGCAACTGCTCAGCCACCACGCCATGCCCATGCCAGACACCGAAGCCTTTGCAGGCCCCACAGGCGCTTTGCTGCGCGAGCTGGCCAACCTGGGCGTGGAGCGCAGCTACCGCAAGGGCAGCATCCTGATTCATGAAGAGGACACGGGCGACACGCTGTTTATCATCCTGTCGGGTCAGGTCAAAATCTATTGCACCGACAAAGCCGACAAAGAAATCACCTTTGGCGTGTTTGGCGCTGGCGAGTATTTTGGCGAAATGGCGCTAGACGGCGGCGTGCGCTCGGCCAGCGTGGCCACCCTGCAAGCCACCACCTGTGCGCTGGTTACGCGCACCACGCTCTTGGGCTTTATTGCCAAGCACCCCGAGTTTGCACTTACTTTGCTGTCCAAAGTGATCAACCGCCTGCGCATGGCCACTAGCAGCGCCCGCAGTTTGGCCTTTATTGACGTGTATGGCCGCCTGCGCGCCTGTCTGACCGAGCTGGCCAGAGCGCAGCCCGACGGCACGCAGCGCATACAAGAGCGCATTACCCACCAAGAAATAGCCAGCCGCGCCGGCTGCAGCCGAGAAATGGTCAGCCGTATTCTTAAAGACCTAGAAAACGGCGGCTACATACGCATTGAAAAGCGCGTGATCGTGTTGGTCAATAAGCTGCCTGCGCGTTGGTAATGGGGCAATTATTTGCCAGAACTATTACTACATTATTCATAGCAATATATGACCATATGACGCTGACATTGGGCTTAAAAACTATAAATCAACCCAATAAACGATCGGCCTGCGCCACACAGCGTCGCGCCATGGCCACCAAGTGCGGCACAAACGCATGGCCGCTTTGCAGCGCGTTGTCTAGCGCCGCCAAATCGGCTGGCAAAAGCGTCTAGCCTTTCAGCCAAAGCCCCATTGGTGGCAATTTAAAAAGCGCCGCCAACACTTCAGGTAATTTCACAACAGCACCCCCTGCCCCAAAGCCACACGGTGAATCGGCAGCAGTTGCAAATTAGGCGCTTTGATCAGCACGTCCACCTTGCGGCCCTGCATGGCCCTAGACACACGCGCCCCAAGCTGCGCGGACAGCAAAGCAGGCTGCGCCACAGGCTCAGGCAAGTCCAGTAGCAAATCCACATCACCACCCCGCGCAGTATCGTTCAGGCGCGAGCCAAAAAGCCACACCCGCGCCGAATCGCCGGCAAGCTGGGCTACAAGCGAGCGAATAGTGGCGATATGGTTTAGGCTAAGGCGCATGTGGGGGATTTTACGCTTGGCATTTTGCCGTTAGGCGCAATCGTTTGATTGATCCTGTGCGCGTTTTTTTTTGCTGCGCTGAGACACCAGTACATCTGCACCAAAAAGCAACAAAATTTGTAACGCATTACAAAATACTGGCGTTTTGATGTGTTTCATACTACATATTGGGTATGACAGATACAAATCATTTACCTAGTATCAGCTCTGTCAGTGCTTAGTTTTTATTGGATGGCGTGCGGCTTTAAATGCATGCTATTCTGCCAGTTCGCTAAGTGCTGAAACACTTGTTTTTGAGCATATCAAACTTATTTCAGGAGACTTAGCCGTGCGCCGTGACCCCATTATTAAAACCGCAAGTATTGCTGGCGCGTCGGACTTAACAATTCTGGCTCCAATCAAAAAAGGACTCGTGCCAGCGCTAGATGCTGTTACATATAAAACACGGGTTAAAAGAGTATTGCGCTTACTGCATTTAGGGCGCACGCTCTCGCATGAGTATGAAATTGGACGCGTGCTTTCTGATGCCGTTGAGCGTGTGGGCAAAATACACTCCATTCGGATCGCCATATTAGAGCCCGAAGACAAAGTGTTGCTAGTGGTCACCTTCGATGGCGCGTGGGAATCATATATTCGTGTGATTTGGCAAAAAGTATCCCGACTTTTAGACCTGATTTTTTGCAACACTGAAGGCTACAAACTAGGTTGGGAAAGTACATTCGACGAATGGTGTGCGTGGTTGCGAGGCGCGCAGGCGGAAACACTGTTTCTTTACAGCCAACCAAACTTGACTAACACTGACACCCATTATTTACAGAGCATTGAGCGCATCCAACGACGCACCTCTGACGCAGTGGTGGCAGACCTAGACATCGCGAAATACAGTGTAGCGTCCGCCGAAGCTAAAGCACAGCGACTTTGGTCCGAGGGTGTTGATTTAGACAACAAGCCTTATGGACAAAAAAGGCCTTCGGTAATATCGAGCTCCGCTTTTCGCCAAGGGTTACGCACGCTGGTCGGACTGTATCGCCTATCTGATGTTTATATGGCTACCGTCGGTGACGGCGCTGTGCTTCACCGTGCGGCCCAAGAAATGCTAATTGAATTCAAAGAGATGCTCCCCACCGAGGATGACCTAAATTTAGATTTTGCTTTTGGCTTTGAAAAGGCTTACAAACACTACCCAGATGCATTGAATTGGTTTTTAACGCTAGAGAATCACCACAGAACCAACCCATACCTACCCAAGGACCAAAACAGTCTGATTTCAGATAAGGCAGACAATATCCAAGGCGGCATTTTGGAACCATACGCAGAGCGAGGCACTGGTTGTTTGCTTTTGATAGCATTCAACAACAGATCTGGAATGGCGAAGTTTCTGGGCGCTTTTACGCCCACCAGTGTTGTAAATCAGGCAACAATTGATGCGGATGTCGTTACACAAAATATATCAATCACCCTAGAGGGGCTGCGATTGGCCGGATTTGACGACGACGAGATTTCAGAGTTGCCAGAGGAGTTTGTGCAGGGCATGGATAAAAGACAAGGTGTATTAGGAGACTTGTACACCAACCACCCGCGTCGTTGGTCCTTGCCAATTTCAAATTGGACCGAAGGAATAGATGCTGAGAATGCGTCGCGTAGCTCAGTGAAGCCCCGTGTTCAATTGTCTTCAGTCCACGCAATTATTCAACTACGTGGACGATTCGATACCTCTTTTGAGGTAACAAACAATAAACTGCTAGCGAGCCTCAAACAGATATTGGGGCATGATGCAAAAACTGGGAACTTCGAGAATGGAGCAATACCACTTTCGTTGCAGTGGATGCATGGACTAAAAGACAAGTCAGACAAAGGAATTGAACATTTCGGCTTTCGTGAAGCTGCTTCAAATCCCATATATAAGCGCGCTACTGACGAGCGGGTAACGAATGACCCCGCGTCAAAGTACAACAATCAAGTGCATATTGGCGAAGTTTTACATGGCTACCCCAATGAAGCTGATCACGGGGTACCAGCGAATGGAGCCAAAAGCGACCGAGCTAAAGCGTTTTTATTGCAAGGCAGTTTTTTAGTGATTCGTAAACTGCGCCAAGATGTCAGTCAACTCAATGAAGTTATTGACACGGCAGTGCAGGCAGATAATTCGCTTAGCAAGCCTGCCATTCTGGCAAAAATGATGGGACGTTGGCCAGCCGATGCTACTGACAAGTCAGGTACGCCCATAGAGGGACAAGCGTTAACCGCAGAGAATCCATCAGAACCAAATAATTTCAACTTCAACGACGACGCTAAGGGCGAAAGTTGCCCTTTTCACGCCCATATTCGCCGCGCCAATCCACGCGCTCAAGAACAAAGCGAAAACAGTGTGGGTCAACGGCCACCTCGTATTGTGCGGCGCGGTATGACGTATGGTGAACTTTACACTCCACAAAACAAAAAAGAAGACGATAGCAAGCTTTTAATGCAAGAACGGGGTTTGATATTCATGGCTTACAACGCCAGCATCGGCGAACAATTTGAAGTTATCCAGCGGTGGATTTCTGGTGGTAACAGCACTGGCACTTACTCGGGCCACAGCGATCCATTTTTAGGAGTAGCAGCGCCCGGTCGTCCACGGGTATTTCAATTTGTACAGGATGACAAAGTCAAGCGCATTATTTTAGATGGGTCTGATGAAATCCATTCTGAAGCGCAACCGCTAGTTCGCTTGGAATGGGGCGTGTATTCATTCACGCCGTCATTCAACGCATTGCAACATTTAGCAAAACGAGCGTCGCTTTCTCCGACACCTGTACTACAGTGGTCAAGTGTGCGGGGCGAAGAATTCATTCGAGAACTAAGAGCACTAGAAAACGAGCTGGGTAAAGACGAGGCCAA
Source organism: Polaromonas sp. (assembly GCA_043728315.1). Lineage (GTDB taxonomy): Bacteria > Pseudomonadota > Gammaproteobacteria > Burkholderiales > Burkholderiaceae_C > JAAFIP01. Next base: position 6,320 of record JAYTMT010000083.1, read on the forward strand.
ACTTGCATGGAAAGCTGCACTAGAAGACCCCGACTCCGCCGCTGATTTCAAAGCTGCTTCGATATGGGCAGCTATCCGTCATAGCCATGGCGGGGTTTTAGAGACTCCGTTTGGAGTACTCGTCGGAAGCCAGAAACTAGCCGACGAAGTACTGCTCAACACCGCAGGCCATCTAACTGCGCATGGCTATTTACCGCGCATGGGCAACTCCTTTGGCGAACTCTATTTAGGTATGGATGAGGGACGAAGCGATCAAGCCTACGAAAAAGAGTCTACTGAGGCAAATGCTGCTGTACTCGATCTCGCCAAATCCCCAGAGGTAATATCTGCTCAAGCTAGCAAAGTAGTTCATGATGCAATCAATGAGCTGATCCAAGATGCCAAAGAAGCTGCCACAGTTTCACTCGAACCACGTTGGCAAGCAACTGTGGACATCCGCGATCTTATCGAAAAAGTCATTGCGCATTTTTGTGAAACATGGTTTGGCTTGTCAGAAGCTGGCGGCCACTTTGAAAAAGGCGGCATGAAGTGGCATAGCCCAGTGGACTTTGATAAACCGCGTTATCCTGGCCACTTCATGGCACCATCGCGTTACGTGTTTCAGCCGCACCCTTCTGAAACTGTGCGCGATGTTGCATCAAAACATGGCAAGACACTTTTTTCAGCCATGTCGGCACACTTAATTCAAAATGGTCAAACATTGAGTAGCACGCACCCGCTGGTAAAGACCATATTAGCCAAAGGCATTGCCCTCAATGACGCTGGGTACGCGCCCAGAACCATACTTGGCCTGATGATGGGATTTGTGCCAACCACAGACGGTATGATGCGGCGCATAGCGTTTGAGTGGATGCGCGAGGGCATGATGTGGAATCTTCGATCGCTGCTTGCCAACCAAAAACCGCTAGATTTAAGTGCGCCTGATTTTTCTAAATCATTTAACGCTGCGTTTTGGCAAACTTTTCAACTGCGTGCTGCGCCAGAGTTATTGTGGCGTACCGCCAAGAATGCGCACGCTATAGGCAGCGGTGCTGATGCCGTGCGTGTCAAACCTGGCGACGTAGTCGTCGTTGGTCAGATATCAGCTACGCACGAAGGGCTTGAATTTTCAGGCTCTAATACACCCACTTATGACAATTCATATGTCTACGCATTTGGGGATACACGTAAGCAAAGCAATACCGCTAAGCCCACACATGCATGTCCCGGCAGAGATCCTGCGCTTAATGTCATCAGGGGATTGTTGCAAGGCATTTTGACATCCGAGCATTCCATCAGGCCGGGGCCGAGCGCTTTGCTTTTTGTAGCTGAAGGCGACATGAAGCTAGGAGCTGCCGTCCAACAATTTACAACATTTAGCGTTTTGACTAATGGTTACCCCGATAAAGCATTGTGGGCGAAAGGCAATTCGCTCAAGCTACAAATTCGCGGCGCAGGGCTTAAGAGCACGCAGTACCAAACTGCCAACACACAAACTCCTGTTCAGCTATTTGCGCTAGGGGATTCTTGGGTTCATCAAATCGACGAGACAGGACGAGATTTTCACAACTTAAGCTCTTCGCTAAAGTCGCATGGCTTCCTATTCGATACTTCTGAGGATAACTACGCCAATAGCACTGGGAAATTGAAAAAGAACATCTTTAACAACAGAGGTATGAAGCTATCGGGTCTGCAAGACCGTCACGCTCAAATCACAGAAAGAATTTTACAAATTAAAAGTAAAAAGCAACTCGTTAGCGCTGTGTTAATGAGTGCGGGGGGGAATGATATTGCCGCACATAAGAAAAAGCTGCTAGTAATTCCAGATTACAAAAGCCCAAGACTATTCCGCATTCTTCAAGAAAACGCGCTTAACTTGAGCGAAGCATTTCTCCCGGGTGAAAAAGATCGCTTCCTAGATGAACTAGTCAGCAACTACACCCAAACACTACAAATACTTCTGAAAGACACTGATTTTCCAATACTCATTCATGGCTACGATTTCCCCAATCCAGATAATCGCGGAGTCATTTCTAACGACGTGCCCTTACCTTTTGGTCCATGGCTATTCGGTGTTTTTGCTGAAAAGAGCATTGATAAAGTTCTAGGCCGCGAGATTATGCGAAAGTTAATAGAAGACTTAAACGCTAGAATTGCGAACCTTGTAGCCGACGCAGCAGTATTCACTCCTGCGCAGATAAAGCGACTCCATTACGTGAATTTGTCTGGCTTGTTAGAAAAGCAAGCTGGTTACAACGTAGATCCAGATGGGTATATGACATACTGGGCTAATGAACTTCACCCCACTGAACTAGGTTTCAGCATCATGGCACAAGTGGTCATTGACAAGCTGATTGAGATTGGGGTGATTGTTAAAAAATAGTTTTACTGCGTGTGAAGCGTCAATCCCACAACCGGGTCAACTAAGCATCACTTGTCTGTTGAGCTGATGCTCTCGCTCCGATTTTCTGGTTGCGGCTGATTTTTCAGCATATGCCAACCACCGCTGTGCCTTAGCCTGTTTGCCCGCCGCAATGGCTATTACAGCCATCGCCCTACAGGCCATCGCTTCGCCCAAAATTTCTCCCTCTTTGCGGCGAAGGAATACGCGTACTGCGTACTTTCGCGCTTCTTTGACTTGGCCTTCTGCGGCGCATGCGTGCGCTAATAGGCCAAAGTACAGCGATGTGTAAAAACTGCTTTGGTGCTCGTCCATCCATTCAAGTGTTTCTTTAAAACGGTCAAGCCCAGCTCGGTCTTTTCCTGTTGCCCACTGGATGTAGTCGAGCAGACCTCGGCTTGAGGCTAATTGCAACAGCGTGCGGCTGTTTTCTGCGATTTTTTTGCTCTCCAGCCCCACTTTTTCAGCAGCAGGCCAATTTTTTTGCCAGATGTATGACACGCAAATAAAGTTCCTCACTGAGTTGCCCACTGGATGGGTTGTGCCACCTAGCAAGTCAATAGCTTCATCAAACCTTTGGTGTGCCTGATCAAATTGCCCCCTGTCTGCAAATGCAAAACCACTGATAGCAAGGCTGTAGGCGGCCCCCATTGCAGAGCTACCTTTGAGCCGCTCTGGCCGCATTTTTTTAGCTTGCAATGCTTTGTCTAGCAATACTAGTCCCTCATCGTATTGGCATGATGCCACCAATATTTGCCCCAACGTAGCCTCAAACGGTGCAACCAATGTCGGTAAGTTGGCTTCGCGCGCGATTGCAATCGCTTCTCTGACCGTGATGGCACCTGCGCGTAAATGGCCTAAACCATATTGAAGGTAGCCTAGCCAATATTTGGCTTGCGCTAGGGCGCTGGCATCCTGAAGCTGTGTGGCCACCTGCACTGCTGATTGAAAAATAGATAAATCATTGCCAAGACACAATGGATCGAAAATGCTGGTGAGTCCAAGTTTTCCGGCAATCTTGCACCAAGTGAGCGACTGTTCTTTGGTTGATTCAGGGATGCGATCTAGCGCCTCTAGTGCGCTCTTGTACTGGGTGTTTGCCAAATCTAGCGCGAAGGCTGATACTGACTTGTCACCCGCCGCCTCAGCATACGCTGCAGCGTCTGCCCATTGACCAGAGCCACGGCTGTGGTGCGCTAAAAGTGAAGTGACATTTTCTTCGTGGGTGCTATCTCTTTTTCGGCATAAAACCGCCTGCAAAATGCGCAGATGTAAACCAGATCGCTCTTGAAATCCAATGCCTTTGTACACCGCATCCCAAGTGATCCCGTGTTTGAATAAAAGAGAGATAACTTGTCCATTTTGGTATACAGGGTATAGAAAATCTGCATCTTCTAGTTCATCCAACGTTTGCTGGCTTGGCAGTTGGCCAATAGTAGCTTCAAGCAGCCAGATGGGCACTGTATTGCCTATCACCGCACAAATACGGATCAACTCTTGAATGTCATTGTGCTGACGCGCCAGACGCGAGGCAACCAAGGAGCCTAGCCACGATTGCGTGATACCTACTCCACCAATGGTTTTCTTCAAGTCGCTGGCACTTGCAGAGTGACAAAGCTCTTCGATGAAAAGTGGAACACCACCAGAATACTTATGGATGTTTTCGCACAAAAATGGATCTGCATGTGGTATCCATCGCCGCACGGCGAGCGTAGTCTGCAGCTCGGAGAGCGGGGAAAGGCTGATATGTGGTGCACCGTGAATCCAAGGTGCTGCATTTTCTTGGGGACGGCTAGCCAGCAAAATTTTGGGACCGTTCTGCTGCGCCAGCAGCGCGCTGACTAATTGGCGACTGGCATCGTCTGCCCATTGCCAATCGTCAATGGCAATTACCAAGTTATTTGTATGCGGGATTGATGAGAAAAAATTGGCAAGCCAATCCACTCGCAACTGCAATGCATTAGATAGCTTTGCAGCACTGGTGTCTGGGTAGCTGCGCAGCATATGCACAAAGGGCTGAAGTGGCTCGGGCGCAGAGTGGTGTTCGCATACGCCATACATGAAGCTGATGGACTGATTATTATTTTTTTGCAATGTTTCATTAATCAGTCGGGTTTTACCTAGCCCAGCAGATCCAACAATGACCAAACAGCGGTGATTGATTAATGCATCAGGATCAGTCAACACTAAGAACTCGTTAATTTGTGAGACGATACTGTCTCGCCCGATCAAGGGCGTGAGGCCTCTTCGCTTTGTTGCATCGAATCTGCTGCTCAACTCAAGGCGGCGGATAACTGCTCTAAAGTCTTTGGGTGGTGAACTACTACCGCGCCAAACAACCTCCTGCAACTCAAAATAATTGGCGTGTGGTCCAAGCACTGCCAAGCTAGCAAGAATTTGACCTGCATTCGCAGCTGTCGCCAAATGCGCTGCGGTATTGGGGATTTCACCCGAGAGATCGAATCGGCCACGCTCGATGTCCCCAGAAGATAAGAGCACTGTTCCAGCATGAATACCTGAATGCATGCGCAAAGGTATGAATTTACGTGGCAAAAATGCGGGTCGGATATTTTCAACATCCGCATGGATTTCAAGCGCAGCTTCTGCCGCGCGGCGACCATCGTCCTCTGTGGAGTACGGATAACCAAAGACAATTAACGCACCATCCCCCTGGCTTCGAATGAGTTGACCACCAAATTTGTTAACAACGCGTTGCCAAATCGTGCGCAACTCGTTCATTACCTCCATGTAATGTTCTGGCTCCATTGTTTGGCTAATGGCGGTCGAACTGGATAAATCGACGAACAAAAGGGTTAGCTGGAATCTTGCAGCGATCTGCGGAGAAAGCGGTTCACTGCTCATGTGTTTGACATTGACGAGAATATTTGGAGCTTATAAAGGCATCGTCGATTGCAAAAACGATTTTTTTGCTATTTGACTGTTGACTAGAAAGCATACGAAGTAACTACCTGCAACCGTGCGCAAGTATAGGGCAGCGCTCAGGTAATTTCGTGTTTGTGGTTCGCGCTGTTAGCGCATTCAAATTAACGCTGCATGCTGTGTTACACCTAGAGGCCATCGCCATTAGTGTCGCTCACGCTCACAGTCTGCCTTGCTTTACTACGCCGCGCAGGCAGTTTCAAGTCTTGCAGGCGGCGGCCTAGTTCGTCGTCTTTAGCGATCAGGGCGATGTCGTTTTGTAGGCGCAGCACTTCTAGTATGCGCAGATAGGTGCCTATGGAGACGGCGGGCGTACCCTTTTCAGCGCGAAAAAGCGTCATGCGCGAGATGCCCGCGCGGGCAGCCACGGTGTCCACTGAGAGTTGGCGGCGCAGGCGAGCTAGGCGCAGGCGCTCACCCAAGCTGTCCAGCAAGAGCTGCTCTTGGAGGAAGAATGGGGGTTGGGTGGCTGGCATGTATCACATTTTATACTTTATTTATTATTTAGTCTAAAATGAGTTGATAAAATCAAATTCATGAAATAACCGCGCACTAGGCTATGCTGTGCCAGATGGGGTTGTTAGTGCGTGGGTGTGCCGGTGGAATCACGCCGCATGCACATGTATTTCTACGTTCATGGCATTTTTAAGGCTTTGGAAAATAGCGGCTAGATTGCGCATGCTTGGGTTTCCCACCATCGACAGCATGCGGTGTACGCTTTTCGGAGGCTTTTGGACTGTTTTGGCTAGTTGCTCAAAGCCAATGGTTGCGTTAACTAAGTCTCTCAAAATGAGTTTGGCCGTGTCGGGCTCGCCGTTTAGAAAAAGCGTGGCTGCTTCGTTTAACAATGCCTGCGCAAACAAAGGATCGCTTTGCAGCCGGGCAGTGATGGTTTCTTTGAAATCGCGTGTGAGTGGCATGGCATGCATCCTAAGTTGGTTTATTGGTGCTGTGAAAAGGTTGTGTTTTGCGTTGTTTGTAATCGGCCCAGAGTGCTAGCGCTTGGTCAATATCTTTTTGTTGGGCTTTTTTGCTTCCTCCACCTATCAGCACGATTATTTCCAAACCGTCTTTAGCAAGATATATGCGCCAACCGGCACCGTAATCTATTTTGTATTCACCAATGCCGCTAAACCACTTGATACTGGAAGTATTACCAAGCTGCAAGCGCACTTTGGCAGTGGCAATTTTTTGCGGCCACATCTGCTGGCAAGGTGTTAAACCATGCCACATAGGGGCTCGCACCATCAGCCAATAGTAATTCGCGAACTTGAAATTCCATGCGTTAATGGTAACATAAATGTATACAACTTACAAACTTGCAATCACACTGCACAGCTGCGAAATCCTGCATAAATATCGGTGCGATCAGGGGTGAAATAGTTGCGGTAGCGGGGGTGGCGCATGATGGCTAGGGTGGCGGGGCAGGCGCCGCGCAGGACTTGCCGGGTGTGAAACCATGGCGCGGAATAGTCGGCGTAGGGGTGGGGGGTAAAGCCTTCGTAGGGCACAAATGGGCTGCAGGTCCACTCCCACACTTGGCCCCAGCTAAACTGCGCTGGTCTTGCGCTACTGGTTTGGCCTGTGGCGGCGCATTCCCACTCGGCCTCGGTGGGCAAGCGTCTGCCTGCCCATGCGCACCAGTCGCTGGCTTCTTGCAAGCTGATGTGCACAGCGGGCGCTTGGGGGTTTAGCGGCTGCCAGTGGCCGAATACTTGGGTTTCGTAGGCTTGTGCCACTGCCAGCCCGCCAGAGTGCTCCGCCCTGCGCACATAGCGCGGCAGGGGGCGGCCAGTGGCTTCGATGAATGGCAGGTATTGCGCCCAGCTGACAGGTGCTGCGTCGATCTCAAAGGCGTCTAGGTGCACCTGCTTGGCCTGTAGCTCGTTGTCAAAAACAAAGCCCTTCGTTTGCGTAGCAGCCGCAGCCCCATCCAAAGCTCCAGCCCCTGCCCCAGTGCCCGCTCCCAGTGTGTAAATTTGCTTTTTTATAGAAATTTTGGTAGATGTCATCGTCATATGGTCATATGTTGCTATTAAATCAAGACTGATTGAAACCCCCAGCTCCTGCGCCATGTACACCGCCGCCTCGGCGTGCATGGCCTCGTGCAGCAGCACCAAGCGGTAAAAATACAGCCCTGCATCGCTCTGCTCGGCCCTAGCCAAACATTGCAGGGTGTGGGCCAGTGTGTGGGCTAAGTATTGCTGGCAATCGGCTTCGGGCAGCAGCGGCAGCTGCCAGCGGCTGGCGTGCTCGACCGTGCCCGAGTCATAGAGCGCATCGGCCTGCGGCAAGGCAGACGGCCCGTGCGTGTGGGGTGGGCAGGCCGCGCCAAGCGCACGCTGCTGGTTGCGGCCAATCCAATACTCTTGAAACCAGCCCACATGGCCTAACTCCCACAGCGGGGGGTTGAGCGACTGCGCGTAGGGCACATGCGCCATGCCAGCGCGCGCGTAGGCGGCGTAGAGCGCCAGCGTTTGGCGGCGCACCTCGGGCAGTAGCTGGGCCAGCTGGGCGGCATTGGCGTGGCGAGCGGCATGGCCTGCCGCCCAAAATGCACTGGTGTGGTGTAAGCTTGGCGCTTGGCTGGCGACCCATGCTTGCTTGGCTGCTAGCTGGGCGTGTGTGTCGTCAATTCTCAATTTAATGGCCATTTCTTCTAAAGGTATGCGGGATTATTGCCCCGCAACGTGTATTTGTCATGCCCCAAACCCGCATTGTTATCGTCAGCCCCGCTTTGCAAGATGCCAACAATGGCAACTGGCAGACTGCGCGGCGCTGGCAAAAGTTCCTCACGGGTTCAGCAGCCAGCGGCGCAGCAGTACCACGCATTGTGCAGCATTGGCATGGCACTGCGCCTGTCGATCAGTCGGACGAGGTGATGCTGGCCTTACACGCGCGGCGCAGCGCCGATTCTGTGGCCGCTTGGCATGCTGCGCGGGGGGCGGCGGGGCTGTGCGTGGTGCTCACAGGCACTGATCTGTACCGCGATATTCAAACCGACGCGCTGGCGCAAAACTCCATTGCACTAGCGCAAAAACTCGTGGTGCTGCAAGAGCTGGGCGCACGCGAGCTGCCAGAGGCACTGCGCAGCAAAACCACAGCCATATTCCAGTCCACCACCAGCCGCCAGCCCTATGCCAAGGCAAATAGCCACCTGCGCGCCCTGATGGTGGGGCACTTGCGCGATGAAAAATCGCCCCAAACATACCTTGACGCAGCCCATGCGTTGCAGCACCGCGCCGATATTTTCTTAGACCATATTGGCCAAGGCTTAGACCCCGCCTTGGCGCAGCGTGCTACAGATACCGCAGCGGCTTGCGCACGCTACCGCTGGCTAGGCGGCCTGCCACATGATGCTACGCGCACGCGCATCCAGCGCGCCCATGTGCTGGTGCACGCCAGCCGCATGGAAGGCGGGGCGCATGTGGTGATGGAAGCGGTGTGCAGCGCCACGCCCGTGCTGGCATCGCGCATTGCGGGCAATGTGGGCATGCTGGGCGCTGACTACGCGGGCTATTTTGACTGGGGCAATGCCCCGCAATTGGCAAGTCTACTGGAGCGCTGCCATGATGAGCCTGCGTTTTTAGCCCACTTGGCGGCACAATGCGCCCTGCGCGCACCGCTTTTTGCACCTGCGGCTGAGAAGGCTGCTTTATTGGGCTTGGTTGATTTACTGGCCTTAGGTAACGCTAAAAAAATACCGAAAATCGCCAAAAAAGAGGTGTGATCAGTTTTTAGTTTTTCAGCGTTTTTTTGTTTTAATTTTTAATTTTTGTCCTTGTCTTTTTAGTGTTTTTCATCTTCTTTTCGCACTTTTTGCGTTACCAAACATTCGATCCATGCAAACATCAGAGCAACCCATCCTTCGTGACATCGTTTTAGTGGGCGGCGGGCACAGCCACGTGGGCGTGCTTAAAAGCTTTGGCATGAAACCCATTCCCGGCGTGCGCCTGACCCTCATTTGCACCGACATGCACACGCCCTACTCTGGCATGCTGCCCGGTTATGTGGCGGGGCATTATGGCTATGACGATGTGCATATTGATTTGAGCCGCTTGGCCGTGTTTGCCGGTGCGCGCCTGTACCGCGCTGAGGTGATTGGCATTGACCGAGCCAACCAAAAAGTAATTTGCAAAGGCCGCCCACCTGTGCCTTATGACCAGTTGAGTATCAACATTGGCTCTACGCCCCAGCTGGGTGGCGTGCCCGGTGCTAGCGAAAACGCAGTGGCTGTGAAGCCGATTCAACGCTTTAACGACCGCTGGCTGGCGCTGCTTGAGCGCGTTAAATCGCATGCGGGCAGCACCACGATTGCCGTGGTGGGCGCAGGCGCGGGCGGCGTGGAGCTCACGCTGGCCATGCAGTTTAGGCTGCGCAACGAGCTTACCGCGATGGGGCGCAGCCCAGACGATTTGGCATTTCATCTGTTCACCAGCAGCGCCCATATTTTGCCCACCCACAACGCTGGTGTGCGCGCCCGATTTGACGCCGTGCTCAAAGAGCGTGGCGTGGTGGTACACCGCAACGCACAGGTCAAGCAGGTGGGATTGGGCAGCCTGCAAACGGCTGACGGCCAGAGCCAGCGCGCTGACGAAATCATCTGGGTAACCCGCGCAGGCGGCGCTGCTTGGCTGCAGCATACGGGCTTAGCGCTAGACGATGAAGGCTTTATCAAAGTGCTGGACACCCTGCAAAGCGTGACCGACCCGAATGTGTTTGCTGCGGGCGACATTGCCAGCATGGTCAACTTTAAGCTGGAAAAAGCAGGCGTATTTGCCGTGCGCCAAGGCAAGCCACTGACTGAGAATTTGCGCCGCGCCGTGGGCGGAGCAAAACTAGAAAACTACCAACCGCAAACCACTTGGCTGGCGCTGATCAGCACGGGCGACCAATATGCAGTGGCTTCCAAAGGCGCGCTGGGCTTTGCGGGCGCATGGGTGTGGCGCTGGAAGGACTGGATTGACCGCCGTTTCATGGCCAAGTTTCAAGATTTCCCCGAGATGGACTTGAGCAAGCCCGCCGCGCCGCCACCCACGCAGAGCGATGTTAAGCTCACCAGCGAAGAATCCCTGCAAGCGATCAGCGCCATAGCCATGCGCTGCGGCGGCTGCGGCGCCAAGGTGGGCGCTACCGTGCTCTCGCGCGCGCTGAGCAATTTGCACCCTGTAGATCGCGACGACGTGGTCATTGGCCTCAAAGACCCCGACGACGCGGCGGTGGTGCGCGTGCCAGCGGGCAAGGCCATGGTGCATTCGGTGGACTTTTTTCGCTCGTTCATTGACGACCCCTATATTTTTGGCAAAGTGGCGGCCAACCACGCGCTGGGCGATATTTGGGCCATGGGCGCACTCGCCCAATCGGCCACTGCTGTTTGCACCGTGCCTTCGGGCTTGGAGAGCAAAGTCGAAGATGTGCTCTTTCAAATGATGACAGGCGCGCTAGAGGTGCTCAACGAGGCCAACTGCGCGCTGGTGGGCGGCCATACGGGAGAGGGCAAAGAGCTGGCACTGGGCTTTGCCATTAACGGGCTGATAGACGACGATCCGGCCAAAATCCTGCGCAAAAGCGGCATGAAGCCAGGTGATGTGCTCATATTGACCAAACCCATTGGCACGGGCACGCTGTTTGCCGCCCACGCCCGCTTGGCCGCCAAAGGCCGCTGGATCGACGCGGCACTCACCTCCATGGTGGTGTCTAACCGCTTGGGCGCGCAGTGTTTGAACGAGTTTGGCGCTACGGCCTGCACCGATCTCACAGGCTTTGGTCTCTTGGGGCATTTGGTGGAAATGACCCGCCCCAGCGGCGTAGACGCAGAGCTGTGGATGGGCCAGCTGCCCATGCTCGACGGCGCAGAAGAATGCGTGGCCGCTGGCATAGTCAGCTCCCTGCAAACCGCCAACGTGCGCCTGCGCCGCGCCCTGCGCAACCAAGAAGACTGGGTAAAACACCCCCGCTACCCCCTGATTTTTGACCCCCAAACCGCGGGTGGCCTGCTAGCCAGCGTGCCGCCAGAGCGCGTGGACGGCTGCATAGAAGCACTCAAAGCGTTGGGCTATGTGCACACCGTGAAAATTGGGCAGATTTTGGCGCAGGCCGATGCGTTAGAGCCGATTGTGCTAACAGCTTAAAGATACAGTGAAATCCCGTAACACTTAAGGAGATTAGCATGGGCGCTGCGCTTGCCACCACCCGATTTGATTTGAAAATGAATCCTGCCGAAAAAGACCTGGTGTCAAGGGCTGCCGCGCTGATGGGTACCACCATGGCAGGATTTGTGCGCTCGGCGGTCAAGCAAAAGGCACAAGAGTTGATCGATCTTGATGCGCGCTTGCAGCTCTCGGCGCAAGATTTCGATGCTTTTTCACATGCCATTCAAGGCGCATTTCAACCCAACAAGGCGCTGCAAGGCGCATTAAAAGCGGCGGCGCAGGTTCAACATGCCTGATAAAAACTGGCCCCGACATTGACCAAGTCACTGCCTAAAACACGCGATGCTTCCCCGCTGCAAGAGCTGCCACTCGGTGATTGGCTGGAGTTAGGACATGACCGCAACCACTTCGATTGTGGCAACGCCGATCTGAATGTGTTTTTACAAAAATACGCGCAGCAGCAAAGCAAAAAGGGCGTGCGCAGCGTGTATGTATTGGTGGACAAGCGCGAACCAGTGCTGATTTTGGGGTTTTATGCACTCAGCGCAGCGCAGGTGGAAGCTACGCAACTGACGGCTGCTGCCCAAAAGAAACTGCCGCGCTACCCCATACCCTGCTTTCGGCTCGGTCGCCTTGCTTGCCGCCTTGGGGCGCGGGGCACAGGTTTGGGAGGTATTTTGCTGGGCTTGGCCACCCAACGCTGTCTGCGAGCGCGTGAGCAAGTAGCCGCCTATGCGCTCTTGGTGGATGCCAAAGATACACAAGGCGCTGATTTTTACAAACACTATGGCTTCACACCCTTGCAAGACATGCCTTTGGCTTTGTATTTGCCGCTTGGCCAAACCAGCTAATCCAGCTAATCCAGCTAATCCAGCGCTGGCAGACCAGCGTGCAATGCGCTAACATTCTTTCCACAGCTAGGAGATTTGCATGACCCCCACCGCCACCCCAGATTCCGTCATTCCCCGCCGCGTTGACGTGCTGATTGACCATTACGGCCAGAGCCACCAAAACCCGCGCAACGAAGCCATCCATTTCGCCGCCATTCCGCTAATTATGCTCAGCCTGTGCGGCCTGATGTTTGCGCTACACCCTTGGGTGGCCTACGCCTTCATAGCGGCCAGCATGGTGTATTACGCGCGGCTGTCGGGTGTGTTTTTTGCCTGCATGGTGGTGTGGTCAGCCCTAATCATTGGCTTGGTGCACGCCATGGGTGCCCAGGTGCTGGTGCTGTCGGCGGCGATTTTTGTAGGCGCGTGGGTGGCGCAGTTCATTGGCCACAAAATTGAGGGCAAAAAACCCAGCTTTTTTGAAGATATTCAATACCTGTGGGTCGGACCCTTGTTTTTGCTGTCAAAGGTGTTTGTGAGGCTGGGGATCAAGTGGTGATGCGCTAGGCAAGATTAAGCCTCTAAGTAGCACACATTCATCAGCACTATACTCACATTTGTATAGCAATATATGACCATATGACGCTGACATTGTGCTAAATTTTCTTAAAAATGCAGTTTTTACTGCGCCCAAGCAACCCCATAGCCGCATTGAAGAGCGGTTTCCACATTTGTAAACGTAATATTTTATAAAAATATGAAGATGTCAGCGCCATATGGTCATAGTTCGCTGCGTTTTTCATAGTATGTATCATTCAAAAAGTGAAATCTAAGAATCCTGTATCTGGGCTTTAATTCATCGAAAATGTGTACACGGATTATTTTCGTGTACACTATAAATCATGAAAAACATCACCTTCAGCGCCGACGACGCGCTCATTTCCCAAGCCCGTGGCCTTGCGCAGGGGCGGGGCACCACACTTAATGAGGAATTTCGGATTTGGCTGGCCACCTATGCCATGCAAGAAGGGCAGAGTATGAAACACGAGCAAACCCGGGCTTTGCTTGACCAGCTCACCACGCCCGATGCGGGTCAAAATTTTGTGCCTACCGCTTACCGCTACGCAAGCGCCGATGCGCGCCCACTGGCGCGGCAGGCCTTGAGCGAGCGCGAGCAGCGCATGGTGAACCGGCTCGATGCGCAGGCCAATGGCGCAGGCTCTAGCCTAGCTGTAGATGCCGCGAACAGTGCTCATGCGAACACGCATACAAACCCAGCCCGAGGCTAATCAGCATGGCCAGCACCGACCAGACCCGTTATTTCCTAGACACCAACATAGCGGTGTATTGCTTTGACAGCAGCGCCCCGCTCAAGCAAGAGCGCGCCAAAGAGCTGGTCAGCCACGCCGCCAGCTCGGGGCTGGGTGTGGTGAGCTACCAAGTGCTGCAAGAGTTTTGCAACGTGGCCAGCTCGTCCAAGCGCTTGGCGCTGGATGCGCCGCGCACCATGGCCAATGTGCGCCTGCTGCTAGAGCCCATGAACCATGTGCAGCCCAGCACCGAGCTGTGGGAGGCGGCACTGGGCATACGCGCGCAATTCCACTACGCCTTTTATGACAGCCTGATATTGGCCGCCGCCCAGCAAGCTGGCTGCCAAGTGCTCTACAGCGAAGACATGCAGCACGGCCAATGGGTGGGCAATGTGCGGATTGAGAACCCGTTTTTGTTGACGGCCAATGAGCCAAGCACCTAAGCATTGGCTTGCACAATTTTGAGTGCCGCAGTGGGTTTGCCGCACGACTGATTTTGGGTATTCCCGTATGAAGGAGTGCGGCAAACACGCTACGGCAATCAGAATTGCGCAAGCCAGCACCCAAAACTGACCCAATAGTCATTAAGCTATCAGGGTAATTACCATTAACTACTGGCACTCACACCCAGAGAGTGCTAATATGGCGTTTAATTCAAAGGAGTTCAGACATGTCTGGCGCTTTAACACTGAGCAACGCGAGTACTTTTTCTTGGGGCATAGTGCCCTCTTTGGGCAATTTAGATGCCTATATTTCGGCTGCCAACCGCATGCCCATGCTCACGCTAGAGCAAGAGCAGGCATACGGCCGCAAGCTGCAAGCCACGGGGGATATTGAAGCGGCCAAGGCGCTGGTGCTGTCGCACCTGCGGCTGGTGGTGTCGGTATCGCGCCAGTTTTTGGGCTACGGTTTGCCCCATGGCGATTTGATTCAGGAAGGCAATATTGGTCTCATGAAGGCTGTGAAGCGCTTTGACCCTGAGCAAGGCGTGCGGCTGGTCAGCTACGCCCTGCACTGGATCAAGGCGGAGATCCATGAATACATTCTGAAAAACTGGCGCATGGTGAAAGTGGCCACCACCAAGGCGCAGCGCAAATTGTTTTTTAACCTGCGCTCCATGAAGCAGGCCTTCAAGGCAGAAGCGGCCGCTGATGACCAAGCCACCCACCGCGAGACCCTCAATCCGCGTGAAATCGGTGCCATGGCCAAAAAACTCAATGTCAAGCGCGAAGAAGTCATTGAGATGGAAGCCCGCCTCTCGGGTGGCGACGTGATGCTTGACCCGGGCCCTGGCGACGACGGTGAAGAGGCCTATGGCCCGATTGCCTATTTGGCCGACACCAACCACGAGCCCACCGCCATGATAGCGGCGCACCAGCGGGACATGCTGGCCAGCGACGGCTTGGCCACAGCGCTGGCCGAGCTAGACCCGCGCAGCCGCCGCATTGTGGAGCAGCGCTGGCTGCAAACCAATGACGACGGCTCGGGCGGCCTCACGCTGCATGATTTAGCGTTTGAGTACAGCGTAAGCGCCGAGCGGATTCGCCAAATTGAAGTAGCGGCCATGAAAAAAATGAAAAAGGCGCTGGCAGCCTACCGTTGATCGCTCGGCATGGTGCGCCTGTAGTTTTCCGGTAAATAGCCGCCGTATGCGGCTATTTTTACGCCACAATCATGCAGCTACACTTTGCACGGCCTGTCTGGCCGCCAGCCACACACCATGCGCCGATTTTTACCGCTGTTGCTCTCCATGCTTGCCCTTGCAAGCCTAGTGCCCCTTTTGCAGGCGCATGCCCAAGCACCGGTTAGCTTTGAAGCGGCGCGCCAAAGTGCGCCCGCCATCGAGCTATCAGACCGCTACAAAAGCATGTCGCTCATAGGCCGTAGCGCATTTTTGGTTGACGCATCTGGCAGCGCCACTGCCAGCCAATTGCATGAACGCGAAAAAGCCAATTTACCGGGTGACCCGCTTTTTCGCCCCAGCAAGGAAGGCACGCAATACCAATTGCACGACAAGGCGCTTTGGCTGCGCTTTGACGCAAAAATCAGCAGTGCAAGCCCGCCGTGGTTTGTGGATGTGGGCTTGTCTACTGTAGACGGAGCCAGCTTGCACTGGCTCGATGCGCGCAACCAATGGGCAAGCCAATCCGCTGGAGATGCCGTGCCGCGCAGCGATTGGCCACACCCCACTCGCACACCCGTATTCAAACTCATGGGCGCGCCCGACCAAGTGGTGACCTATTACCTGCGAATAGTCCACCAAAGAGTGAGCTTTGCTGCGCCAATCACGCTTTACAAAGAAAGTGCAGGCATTGCCATACGCGAGCATACCAACCTACTTCTGGGCATGTTCTCAGGCTGGATGCTTCTGGTTATTTTGTCTGCTTGCGTGTTTGCGCTAGCGCTGCGCGATTTCAGTTTCGCGATTTGCGCGGCGTACATCACTGCGCTTTGGATATCGCAGGCCACCTACAACGGCATAGCGGGCCAGTATTTTTGGCCAGGCTCGATGTATTGGATCAATTACGCCCCCTTTTTCTTGTCTGCCATGACCATGGCCGCAGGCTTGGCTTTTGTGCGCTTTAGCCTCAAGCCTTGGCTGTACTCTAAAAAACTCAGTTATGCCACCGCTGCTTTGGTGCTGGCTCAAACAGTTGCTGCGGCCATAGATTTTGTGCAACCCAGCGTGGCAGGTTTTCAGGTCACCATCATCAATTCGATTCTTTGTTTAGCTTCGGTGTATGCGGTGGTATTTGTGGCTTGGCAGCGCGGTGACCGTTATACCCGTTGGTTTGCGTTGAGCTTCACTCCGGTTGTGCTGGGTGCTATTCCGCAATTGCTGCGCAACATTGACTTATTGTCTACCAGTTTCCTCACGCAATACAGCGTCACCATTGGCGCGGCATTGGCGGCACCAATGACTATTTATGCCTTGATTTTGCGCTCCAATGCCCGCCGAGAAAGTGTAGCCCGCAGTGCAGGCATGCCGCTGCATGACCCGCTGACCGGTTTGGCCAATATGCGTGCTTTGCTCACGCAATTGCACGGCTCTATCACGCGGGCACGGCGCTATAAAAACCAATACGCATTGGTAATGGTGGAGCATAGCAACCACGAATGGTTTTTGCATGAGCATGGC
Organism: Polaromonas sp.; assembly: GCA_043728315.1. Taxonomy (GTDB): domain Bacteria; phylum Pseudomonadota; class Gammaproteobacteria; order Burkholderiales; family Burkholderiaceae_C; genus JAAFIP01. Next base: position 23,071 of record JAYTMT010000083.1, read on the forward strand.
CAAGAAATAGCCGACCGCTCCTTGGTGCTGGTGGCCGACGCAATCAGCCGCGTAGCGCGTGACGTGGACTTGGCAGCAAGGCTGGAGAAAAACCAATTTTTGCTGCTGATTGAAGGCCCTTGCACCCCTGCAAGCGTGTCAAAAACAGTTACACGTTTGGCCGCATCAGCTCTCAAACCCAGCGACGCACTGCCGGTGGGCGCCACACTGAAATTGCGCCAAACCGTGGCCCTGATGCCCGATGCCCAAGCCCAAATCATGGGCGACGATGCCAATGACCATTTGGGCTGGATGCTCACGGCGGCAGAGGCTTTGGACAAAGACCCACGCCAGACGATTCGCACCCTCAATTTTTAAGCAACCTCTAGCAGCCTACGTGAGCCCAAAGGCGCAAACCCTCGCATGCTCTGGCTTGGATGCGCTGGCTTGGAGGTCTATTTTGCGGCCAATAATTGCCTAATGTCGTCGGCAATTGCCTGCGCGCCAGTGCCATAGCGGTTGTAAATGCGAACCCTGCCTGTAGCATCAAAGGTGTAGCTGCCAGCCGAATGGTCTAAGGTGTAGCTACTGGGGGTTTTGCCATCTACTTTTTTATAAAAAATTTTAAATTCTTTGGCTACCGCAGTGGTTTGGGCTGCATCGCCGCGCAGGGCTAAAAATGTGGGGTCAAAGTTGCCCATATAAGCTTTGAGCACGACGCCGGTGTCACGCTCTGGGTCCACGGTCACAAAAAGCGGTTGCAGCAAATCCCCCTGTTTACCCAATTTTTTCTTGACCTCTACAAACTCTGCCATGGCGGTGGGACAAACATCGGGGCATTGGGTAAATCCAAAAAAAACGACTGGGATTTTGCCTTTGAAATCAGCCATAGTGCGCAGCTGGCCGTTGTGGTCTGTCATGGCAAAATTACGCGCATACTCTGCGCCTGTGATGTCAATGCCTTTGTATGCTATTTTTTGCTCGCTGCATGCAGATATTATAAAAAATAACCCCAATGTCAGCGTCAAAAGGACATATCTCGCTATATTATTTATAGTATTCATAGTGGCTTAAATAAGGTAATGGTCTACCAACAAAGCGGCAAACAATACACTCAGGTGTACCAATGAAAATCTGAATGTTTTGCGTGCCAGTGCGTCAGAATAATTACGCCACAGCGCGTAGGCGTAGCCACAAAAACCTATGCTCAAGGCAATGGCAAAAACCAAATACAACCAACCGCTCATGCCGTAAATGAAGGGCATCAAACAGGCAGCAAACAGCACAAAAGTGTATAAAAATACATGCAAACGGGTGAATTCGTTGCCATGCGTCACAGGCAGCATGGGCAGTCCAGATTTGCGGTAATCTTCCACGCGGTACAGCGCCAAAGCCCAAAAATGCGGTGGTGTCCACAGAAAAATAATTAAAAACAGTATCAAGGCTTCAGGGCTCACGTCCCCAGTCATAGCCGCCCAGCCAAGCACCGGCGGCATAGCGCCCGATGCACCGCCAATGACGATGTTTTGCGGCGTGAGGGGCTTCAAAATCACGGTGTATATGACCGCATAGCCCACAAAGGTGGCAAAAGTCAGCCACATGGTGAGTGGGTTAACCCATACATACAAAATCACCGAGCCCAGGCTGCACAGCATGGCCGAGAAAAGCCCTGTTTGCACATCGCTGATTTCGCCCTGCGCGGTAGGCCGCCATGCGGTGCGGCGCATTTTGGCATCGATGCCTTTTTCAACCAAGCAATTAAACGCCGCAGCCGCGCCCGCCACCAACCAAATGCCAAAGCATGCAATGGCCATCAGGCGCAGCTGTGCCCAAGTAGGCAGCTGCGGTACGGCCAGCACCATGCCTATCAAGGCGCAAAACACAATCAGTTGGATCACGCGCGGCTTGGTCAGCGCGTTGTATTGGGCCAATGTGCCTTTGGGCGTGTGGGGGGCGGTGTAGGTTTGCTTCATGGCTATTGCGCCTGCATGCCAGATGGGGCACGGTGTGTTGGCGCAGCAGAGGCTAGCAGTTTAGCAGCAGGTGCGCTGCGTACCACCAGCGCCGTCATCACCAAAACCAAGCCTGCCGCGCCGCCCGTGTGCGAAACGGCTGCAAGCAATGGCCAGCCCAGTACCACATTGGCCAAACCCGTCACAAGCTGCCACGCCAGCAGCCCCGCTATGGCCCATGCTGCGCGCTTGTGAGAGCCGCCACGGTGCAGCCGCCATGCAAGTATGCCCAGCACGGCAAACAACACAAATGCAAACATGCGGTGCACCACGTGGATAGCGGTAAGCCCTGCCAAGCTGATACTCTCGCCATTGGCCAGCTTACCCAGTGGCCGCCACACGCTGAAACCTTGTTGCATATGCATCTCTGGTACCCACTGGCCTTGGCACATAGGGAATTCAGCGCAGGCCAGCACGGCGTAATTGGTGCTCACCCACGCACCCAAGGCAATTTGCAGCCACAGCAGGGCAAAGCCCAAAAGGGCTATGGCGCGGGCATGGTGGCTCAGCACAAACGGCTGCTTTTGCATTGGCAAAGAGTGGGCTTTTACTTGCGCATGCGCAGCAGACGCAGACGCAGATGCAGATGCAGACAAAGCCTGCG